>JAPPMC010000052.1:0-52706 GCA_028819235.1 Bryobacterales bacterium | reverse complement strand
TTTTTGGCGCTTGGTGTTTTTTTTTTTTTTTTTTTATTTTTATTTTTTGGGGGGCGTGGGGGTTTTTTTTTTTTTTGGGGGGGCCGCGCCGGGGGGGGGGGGCCCCCGCCCCATGGTTCTTGCCGCCGGCTCAGCTGACGGGGATCAGGCGCGAGTTGTCCACGGGCGCCTGCTTGGGAATCGTCAGGGTCAGGACGCCGTCCGTGTAGGAGGCGTTGATGCCCTCCTCGTTGACATCGCCCGGCAAGCGGAACCAGCGCTCGAAAGAGCCGAAGAAACGCTCGCGGCGATGGAGGCGGCTGTCGGCCTCGCCGTGCTTGCGCTCGCCGCGCACGCTCAGCATCCCCTCGTCGAAGCGCACCTCTATGTCCTTCGGGCTCACGCCGGGAATGTCCAGGTGCAGGACGTAGGCGTCCTCTGTCTCGGAAATGTCAAAGCGCGGGCTCCAACCGGCCGCCTGTGCTGGCGGCCCGAAGAGGCGGTCCAGATCTCCCCACGGTCTGAGGGCGTTGCGAAGCATCAGGGTCATGTCATGTTCTCCTTTCTCGGGATCCCGCTCTCGGTGATCACCGATTACGACCTCAAGATACCACAAAGCGCAGGGATGTCAAGCAAATTAATAAAATAAGTTGAGCGTATTAATGTCAAGTTTGTTGCTAGGCCAAACAAGAGATTCAGGGAAAGGCCGGCGAGGCCCGTACCGGGCCCAGGGTCGGCCGGCGATCAGGACGCAGAGGTTGCGGTCGGCTGGCTGGCGGCTGTAGCCTGGGGTGTCGCCCTGGTTCCGCCTGCCGGGCCGGGAGCGGATCGCAGATGCAGGGAGAACCGTGGACGCTGGAAGAGCAGCGTCGGGCGGTCGCCGACTATCTGGAGATGCTGCGTCTCGAGCTTGGCGGGCGGGCCTACAACAAAGCTGAGCGGAACCGCCGACTCCAGGCAAGGCTCGAGGACCGTACCAAGGGCTCCGTCGAGTACAAGCACCGGAACATCAGCGCGGTGATGGAGCGGCTCGGCCACCCGCGCATCCGGGGCTACAGGCCCGCCGAGAACATCCAGGGGAGCCTCCTGAGAGTGGTCCTGGCTGCGATCGCCGACGACGCCCGGATGGAGGCACTGCTGGCCCCGGAACCGCCCTCTCTCGGTCCTAGCCCCGACGGCTTTGGGTTCGGGCAGGCCCCGCCGCCGCTCGCGGCCCCGCGGGAGGAGGAAGCGAGGACGATCCTGTCGCAGCACGATCCGGCGGAGCGCGACGCGAGGGCGAGGGCGCTGGGCAAGGCGGGAGAGCGGTTCCTGCTCGAGTTCGAGCGCCGCGAACTGAGGAACGCGGGGCGGCCGGACCTAGCGGGGCTCGTGCGGTGGGTCTCCAAGCTGGACGGGGATGGGGCAGGATACGACATCCTGTCGTACTCGCCGGCGGGCGCCGAGCGCTGGCTGGAGGTCAAGACCACGAACGGGCCCGCGACCACGCCGTTCTGGATCACGGCGAACGAGCGCCGGGTCTCGCGGAGACATCCGGACAAGTTCCTGCTTGCGCGCATATTCGACTTCAGCCGCAGCCCGGGCGCGTTCGAGCTGCGGCCGCCGCTTAGCGCGCACGTGGCCCTTCAGCCGACCGTCTTCAGGGCCGCCCTCACGCCGACGGGCGCGGCGCCGCAGCCAATGACGGGCTTCTGAGCCGGGCCGCAAGGCGCGGCCGGGGACCGCGGCAGCGGACGTCAGGCAAGGATCCCGCGGACGATCTTCCCGTGGACGTCGGTCAGCCGGAAGTCGCGGCCCTGGAAGCGGTACGTCAGCTTTCGGTGGTCGATCCCGAAAAGATGAAGGATCGTGGCGTGCAGGTCGTGCACGTGCACGACATCCTCGACCGCGTTGTAGCCGAGCTCGTCCGTGGCCCCGTAGCTGTGGCCACCCATGATCCCGCCTCCCGCCAGCCACATCGAGAATCCCTTGATGTGGTGGTCGCGGCCGAGCAGCTTCGGATCTCGCCCCTGGGACATGGGTGTGCGGCCAAACTCGCCGCCCCAGACGATCAGCGTGTCGTCGAACATCCCGCGCTGCTTGAGGTCGCGCACCAAGGCGGCGGTCCCCTGGTCCACGTACGAGCAGCTCTTGGGCAGGCCGCTGCGGATCTCGTTGTGGTGGTCCCAGCCGCGATGGTAGAGATGGATGAACCGCACGCCGCGCTCGGCCATGCGGCGCGCCAAGAGGCAGTTCGCGTTGAACGTGCCGTCTCCCCCGCGCGTGCCGTACATCTCAAGGATGTGCTCGGGCTCGTCGGAGAAGTCCACGAGCTCGGGCACGCTCATCTGCATGCGGAAGGCGAGCTCGTACTGGGCGATACGGGTCGCTATCTCCGGGTCGCTGGTCCAGCCCTGCTGAAGCCGGTTCAGATCGCTGACGGCATCGATGAGCTGCCCCTGCATGTCCGGGCTGACGCCGTCCGGGTTGCGAACGTAATTGACCGGATCGCCAACGGAGTGGAACTTTACACCCTGATAGATGCTGGGGAGGAAGCCACTGTGCCACTGGCGGGCAGCGATCGGCTGGCTCTGGGAGCCCCCTTCAGAGGTGAGCACGACAAATCCCGGCAGGTCCTCGGACTCGCTCCCTAGCCCGTACAGCAGCCACGAGCCCATGCTCGGACGACCGGGCAGCCGAAATCCGGTGTTCATGAAGGTGTGGGCGGTGTCGTGGTTGATCTGCTCCGTCTGCATCGAGCGCACGATGCAGATGTCATCGGCGATCCCGCCGATGCCCGGAAGCAGTGACGTCATGTGCTGGCCGCTCTCGCCGTAGCGCCGGAAGGGGTGCTGCGGCCCGAGGATGCGGAGTTCTTGGCCCTGCAGCTGTGCGATCTGCTGCCCCTTCGTGAAGGACTCCGGCATGGGCTGGCCGTCCCGCTTGGCCAGTTCAGCCTTGTAGTCGAACAGCTCCAGATGGGCGGGCCCGCCCGCCATGCACAGGAAGATGATGCGCTTGACCTTGGCCGGGGCGTCCGGGAAGCCGGGCACTCCGGGCCGGATGGCCAACAGCCGCGGCTCGAGCAGGGAAGCCAGCGCCAGCGATCCCAAGCCGATCGAGGCCCGTCCGAGAAAGGCCCGCCTAGTGGGGCGGAGGTCAGGTGCGTCGGGTCGCATGGGTTTTCCTCAGTATCGAGTCAGGAACTCGTGCTTGTTCAACAGCGCACGCGCCACGCTCGTCCAGGCCGCGAGCTCCGGGTCGGGAATGCCTCCCGGCTTGGCGACGATGCCCGTCGCAAGCAGCCGCTCGGCGGCATCGGGATCCCGCTTGAACTGGCGCCTATGAGACTCCAGCAGCCGCTTCAAGACGTCGACCTCCTCCTGCAGCGCAGGGCGGGCAAAGGCCAGCCCCACCGCGTGGCGAATTCGCGACTCTGCTCCACGGCCGCCCTCGCGCAGGATCTTGGCGGCGAAGGCGCGGGCGGCCTCGACATAGCTGGGATCGTTGAGCAGCGCGAGCGACTGCAAAGGCGTGTTGGAGGTGGCGCGCTGCGGGACGCACTCCTCGCGCGCAGGAGCGTCGAAAGCCATCAGGGAGGGATGCACGTACTGCCGCTGCCAGTGGGTGTAGAGACCGCGCCGGAATTGGTCCTCGTCAAAGTCCGGCTCGTAGACACGCTTCGGGAAGTTCAGCTCCTGGTAATAGCCGGGAGGCTGGTAGGGCTTGACGCTGGGGCCGCCCATTGTCTTGTTCAGCATGCCGCTGACGGCGAGCGCGCTGTCCCTCAGAAACTCGGCGTCGAGCCGAAGCATGGCCTGCCTGCCGTGCAGCCGGTTGTAGGGATCGGCCGCGAGCAGCTCCTCGGTCGGCTCGCTGGAGCGGCGGTAGGTCTCTGAGAGCAGCATCGTGCGGATCATGTGGCGCACGTCCCAGCCGCTCTCGACAAACTCGACGGCCAGCCAGTCCAGGAGCTCTTGGTTCGGAGGAGGCTCGCCTTGAGAGCCGACATCGTCGAGGACTTTCGAGAGGCCCGTGCCGAAGAACATCCGCCAGAGGCGGTTGACGAAGACCCTGGCCGTCAGGGGATTCTCGGGGCTCGTGACCCACTCTGCGAGGTCCATGCGGGTGAGGCGCCTCCCGGGATCGGCGAGCGGACCGAGGAAAGAGGGGACCTGGGGCGTCACCAGATCGCCCGAATCGTCCATCCAGTTGCCGCGCGGCAGGACGCGGATCTCGCGGGGCTTGTCGACGGCCTTGGCGACCAAGGACTCGTGTGCGCCGTCGCGAAGCTGCTTGAGGCGCCGTTCAAGGCGCCGGATCTGCCGCCAGTTCGAATTGCTGCCCACGATGCGGTCAAACGCCTCCCGCAGTGCCGCAGCCTGTTCCTCGGCGGGCGCACCATCGGCTAGCAGAGCTGCCCGCAATTCGCCCGTGGCCGGTAGCTCGGGGAACGGGGAGTCCGTGGCCAAGAGCCGGAACCGGGAGGGTGGTCCCTGTGACTGGCGCGGGTGCGCGATCAGCGTGACCTGCAGCGTCTCGCCTTGGCGCGCGCGGAGCGGCTCGTCAAAGACGAAGGCCGCCATGCGCAGGCTGTCCTCTCCCCACTCTCCGGTCCAGCCCGTGTGGTAGTTGCCGTCGAGGGTGTCCCGCAGCATGGAGCCGGGAGACTCGCGGTCGGGCAGCAGGCCCGCCAGGGACAGCTTCACGGGCCATGGCTTCCTGCCCAGCAGGCGGACCTCGAACTCGCTGACATAGAAGGAGCCGAAGTCCCCCGTGGGAAAGAGCTCCAGAGCCAGGGCGGTGATCGCCCCGTCCTCCAGCGGCACTTCCAAGCGGTGCACGGCCTCCCGGGGCTTGTCCGGCCCGGTCACGGTCAGACGGATGACGGAGCCTTGCTCCTCCTGCAGCTCGTAGCGGTCGCACTGCCCGAAGTCCGGGTGGGAGCAGTCAGCCCAAGCCCGGGACGGATCCAAGGCACGCCAGCGCCTCAGGTCTTCACTGAGGTGTCCGGCGAGAGACTCCAAGGCCTCGGAGGACGGCGGCAGCCCGTCGCGACCGGCGGTCCTCAATTCGGCTAGACGCTCCTCGATCTTGGCGGCCTCTTGCTCCTGTCCCGGTGGCAGCAGGCGCACGCTGGACCCCCAGGCGGCGTTCCCGCTGAACACGCCGCGCTCTTCGATGTCTGCAAAGAACGCGCCCATCGAGTAGAAGTCCTTGGACAGGAACGGGTCGAACTTGTGGTCGTGGCACTCTGCGCACCCAAGCGTGGAGCCGAGCCAAGCGGTGGAGATGTTCCGCACACGGTCCGAAACGTACTTCGCCAAGTACTCCTTCGGCTGTGAGCCGCCTTCGTTGGTCATGCGGGCGAGACGGTTATAGCCGCTCGCGACGAGCTGCCAAGGAGTCGGGGAGTCGAGCAGGTCTCCGGCCAGCTGTTCGCGGGTCATCACGTCAAAGGGCTTGTTCTCGTTGAAGGACCGCACAATGTAGTCCCGGAACGGGTACACATTGACCGGCACGTCGCCGTGGTAACCGGTCGTGTCCGCGTAGCGCACGAGGTCGAGCCAGTGCACGGCCATGCGCTCGCCGTGGTGCGGCAAGCGAAGCAGCGACTCGAGCAGGCTCTCGTAGGCATCCGGGGCCCGGCTGCGCACGAAGGCGTCCACATCGTCCGGATCGGGCGGCAGGCCGGTCAGATCCATGGTCAGGCGGCGGGCGAGCGTACGGCGGTCTGCCGCGGGGGCAGGCGAGAGGCCGCGCTCTTCGAGCTTCCGGTTGACAAGGTGGTCGATCCCGGCCGCGCCGCCGGGCGCGTCCGGACGAACGGGCCTGATGTAGGCCCAGTGCTCCTGATACTCGGCGCCCTGCGCGACCCAGTCCTCAAGCAGCTGTTTCTGGCGGTCGCTGAGCTTCTTGTCGGTGGCGAGCGGGGGCATCACCAAAGCAGGATTCTCTTGGCGCACCCGCTGCACGAGCCTGCTCTGCCCGGGATCGCCAGGCTGGATGACGCCGCTGCGCAGCGCGTCGGCCCGCCGGTCCAAGCGCATGTTTGCCTGGCGGGCGTTGCCGTCCGGGCCGTGGCAGGCGAAGCAGTTCTCCGAGAGGATGGGCCGTATGTCGCGGTTAAACTCGACGCGAGCGGCCGCCCAGCCAGCCGGGCCTGCCCCGAGCGCAACGACACCGGCAACGAGCGCGATCTTGAGGTGCATGCGGGCCTCCTGCCGGGAGGCGCGTGGCGTATTCTCCGCCCTCCCGGCCTCAGCCGAACTATATCGCACGACACGCCCAAGTGCACCAACCGCAGGCGAGGTTGCGCTGCTAGGATTGGCGGACCATGGCCAGTCCGGAGTGCCCGCATCGAACCGCACGACGGAGCTCCGAGCCGGTGGCCGCCATTGCACTCGCAGGATTGCTCGCCGTCGCGGGCATGGCCCAGACCGCTCCAGATAGCCCGAACATTGTTGTCCTGCTGGCGGATGACCTGGGCTACGGCAGCGTCTCGTGGTTCGGTGGTGACATCCCAACCCCGAACATTGACTCGATCGCCGCCAAGGGGGCGGGATTCCTATCGGGCTATGTCACCGCCCCCGTGTGCAACCCGTCGCGCCCCGCGATCCTGACCGGGCGCTACCAGCAGCGCTGGGGGAAGGAGCTGAACTCGCAGACCGTGCCTCCGATCGGCGCACCGCGCAAGGCGCTCCCGAAGAACGAAGTCACGCTTGCGAGGGCGCTGAAGCGGGCCGGGTATGCGACTGGGGCGGTGGGCAAGTGGCAGCTCGGGATGGCCGAAGGCTACCACCCGCTGGACCGTGGCTTCGAGTACTTTCTCGGAATGCCGTCGGGATCCCGCTACGTCAAGCCGGATTGGCCGAACGCCCGCATCGCGCCGGGGCACGAGGACGACGGGGCGGACGATGGGACGGGACGGCCGCGCTCGCTGTTCCTCGGGCGGGAGCCGCTGCCATTTGAGGAGTACCTGACGGACCGGCTTGGCCGGGCTGGCCTGGACTTCATAGAATCCCACCGCGACGAGCCATTCTTCCTGTATCTCGCGTTCCACGCACCGCACGGCCCGATCCAGACGATCGACAAGTACTACGACCGCTTCCCGAACATCAGCGACGAAACGGGGCGGATCTACGCCGGGATGATCAGCGCTCTTGACGACTGGGTCGGCGCCGTGCTCGCTGCGCTTCGCAAGCACGGACTGGAGGACAACACACTCGTTTTCTTCCTGAGCGACAACGGGGCAGCCGAGGGGAGCGACACGGACGGGCGCCGCAACCATCCGCTCACCGGCCACAAGCGCAACCTCTACGAGGGCGGCATCCGCGTGCCGTTCGCCCTCCAGTGGCCAAGGCGCCTGACGGGCGCCGTGCGCTTCGAACACGCGGTCAGCTCGCTGGACATCGTCCCGACCGCACTTGCGGCTGCGGGGCTGCCCATTCCTGCCGGGCGCGAGCCCGACGGGATTGACCTGATCCCCTTTCTCCGCGGGGAGCAGGAGGACCCACCGCATGAGCACTTGGTGTGGCGCTCCGGGCCCAACGCGGCTGTCCGCAGCGGGCGGTGGAAGGCCCTCTTGGCCGGGGGCTTGGCCAGGCTCTACGACGTGGAGCGCGACCCAGGCGAGACGGAAGATGTCTCAGGGAGCAAACCGGGAATCCTTCAGGAACTGCGCGAAGCGCTGGAGGCCTGGGAGGCAGACAAGGGACCGGCCCGAGAGGGAGCGCGGAAGGTGCGCACGCGATTCAACGGCGACCGCATCCAGTGGCACATCTGATCGGAACCGATCCAAGCGTCGGGTTTCCCTTGGCCCACGACCGCTAGACCCGACTCATCACTTTACCGTTTGCCATTCGCTTCCGCTTTAGCGGGGACTCCTCAGAGACCCGTTCAATTCCTCTTGGGGGCGGGACGCACTGGTCGCCCTGCGAGCCATAGGGTCAGGGCACTGAACGCACAGACCGAGGTCGCTGGGGACAAGCCTATGCGTCCCCGGGGGCCGGCTAGCCAGTGCGAGGCAAGTGGCGGCGTGCAGGGACTGCGCCGCTGCTGGCGAACTGGCGCGTTGTGTCGCCGACGGCAGATACGAGGGCTATGCGTCCGGCCCGGCGCCAATCCCAAGGCCGGCCCAACGTGAGAAGATCCAATGTGATAGCCGTGCGCCTCTGGGAATCGGTCCTGACAAGAGAGATTGGCATGCGTCCGGCCCGGCTCCCATCCATCCAGACCGATCGGAACAGCCAATCAAGGGCAGGTCTGGAATCGGCGCGAACGCTCGCTGACTCCAGATCCTCTAAGTGATGGCGAAGTCACACTTCGTCGCTCCGACCTGAGTCCGAACCCATAGTGAGGTAACTCTCATGTGCCGCTAGTCGCATCGAACAGGCCATTGCTAGACCAGGCACTAAAGATTCTCCTTCGTCCGCTGGGCCGACACTCAGTCCACACAAGACTCCTGACGGTCTCCGAACATCGGATGCTCCGAATAGGCGTGTTTCGGGGGGCGCGCGGCGACAACCTATGCCGCCGCGCTCAATTCGTACTCTTACCAGGGGGTCGTACCTCTGAGGAGGGTGTGGATCTCCCGGCCGGTTGTCGAGTACACAGTAAAGTACGGACTCAGCAGAGCGTTTCGGCCGTCTGTTGAAACCGTTGTCGTCCCGAACGGGAATGAATCTACGTACTCTACATTCCATGGTGGCTTGTGCTGGTGGATCATCGCGGCTTCGGCACGTTGCCGATCCGACTCAGGTCGAATCAGCGCGGAACTGTAGCACAGTACCTCGCCTCGCTGCAGCTCTAGTTCCCAGATCTTCCTTCGCTCATGGCCGTCGACCCTGCTCCGCACGTTCGCGGCCTCGCCGATGTAGAGGAGCCTCCGGAGGTCTACCGTCTGCGCCGCAGCGTTGTGCACACATGCGTACACGCAGTAGATCCCTGAATTGGCGGGCAATCCGACGGAATCTACAAAGTAGCCGTAGAAATTGAGTGAGTAGCTCTTCTCCATTGATATTCTCCTTTGGTCATTGCGTCGGCAGCACGGGGATGATATTCTCAATCGCGCCCTCCGAGCCAGTCCGGATCGAGGTGTAGGCCGGCTCACCTTCCCCAGCGGCGTTCTTAAACCTGACTTCGCATTGGTATTCGGTGTCTGGCTTCAAGCCTGCGAACTGGCAGTGGGTGAGCGGCGTCTCGAAACCAGGGCTCCACTCGCCTGCGCCAGCTTCTCGGATGCGAACGACGGACGTGACACTAGGGTTCCATCTCGCCTTGATCACCTGACCTCGGTTGTCCGGCAAGGTCACGAAGATCGTTTTCCCATTCCATTCGATATTGGGATGCGTTGTCTGTTTGGGCATTTTGCTCCTCCTTCGTCTACTTCCTGTCCCGCGGCGGGAACGGGTCGTTTCCCGGAGCGACCGTGTCGGAATCCCGCCAGCGACCCTGTCGGTTCTGGATCCGCACTTCACCGCCCCCTTGCCTGCCAACGATCTCCCGCGCTCTCCTAATCGCCTCCCGCTGCGTATCGAAAATGCCGCTTGCACGATCGCTCCTTGGGCCCCTGACCGCCCAGCCCTCGCGGTGGAGGACCACAAATCGGTCGTTTCTGATTTTCATGCTGTCTTTTCTCCTTTGGCGAAGTGTCGCCGCTTCGAGCATAAGTCATGGACAAACACTCTGTCAACCCCCATGAGGTGACAGCCTCACAAACTGTTTGCGAGGTTGACATTTGCCCGACGGCAGCTGTATGCTGACACTACCCGCGGTGGACATGGACTTCTATCGTCGCTTTGGTCGGCGATTGAGCGAAGCCAGAAGAGCAGCCGGCCTGTCGCAAGCCGATTTGGCCGTGGCAATCAAGCTAACCCGGCCATCCGTCTCGAACATCGAACAGGGCCGACAGAAGGTGCTGCTTCACACCTTCGGAAAGATATTGGCCGTGCTGAACGTGCAGCCTACCGAACTCCTACCAGACTCGCATGCCCGTTCCACGCCGCCGCCGGGATGGCACAGTTTGGCGCACGACGAGCGAGACTTCATACAACGAGGTCTTCACCGATTCAAGGAGGAAACACATGCCAAGGCGCTGGATACGAATCCAGAAAATCCAGAGTACGGTAAGGGAACTTCTGAAACGGTTTGATGTTCAGGCTCCTCCTATCCCAATCCACAGGCTCGCTCGCGGGTGCAACGCGTGCATTGTCCAAGTTGCAGGTCGCGAGGACGACATCGATGGCTTCCTCTATCGGGAGGGTGGCGAAGCGGTAATCGGCGTCAACCAGGACCAAGCTGCGGTGCGGCAGCGATTCACGATCGCCCACGAGCTCGGTCACTTGCTGTTGCACGAACATAGCCTAGTTCACGTCGATCGGGGATTTCGGGTCCGTCTGCGCAATGGCGCATCACGCGAAGGGACTGACAAAGACGAGATGGAGGCCAATCGCTTCGCGGCCGAACTCCTCATGCCAACCGTGTTTCTCCGGACTGACCTAGAGGAGTGGGAGTTGGATCTAGCTGACGACCGCCAATTGCGGGCGCTGGCCAAGAGGTACGGGGTCAGCACGCAGGCTCTTGCCATACGGCTGAACACCCTAGGCTATTCCATCGAGACTGTCGGTGGATGATGCAAGCATCGCAAGAGACCGTCGCCGGTGAGGGAGCAGACGGACGGCACTTCCGACCGACTGCCCGTGCTGGGAGTAGCGTCCCGAAGGGAAGGAGCCGAAAGGGCGGAGCCTTCCATGATCCCTCGTTCATGGGAAACCGGGATGCGCCGGTTCACCGATGGGTTCCATGGATCGCCGGCTACTCCAAGTACTTTGTCGAAGACGCGATCACGTGCTACACGTCTGGGCCGAGCGTAGTGCTCGATCCCTTCGCCGGGGTCGGCACGACCCTTGTGGAGGCCGATCTCGCGGGACATGATGCCATCGGCTTCGAGATCAACCCGTACGCCGCGTTCGCGGCGCAAACGAAGCTGCGGGCCCACACGGTAGATCGCGAGCGTCTCGTCGGTTCTGCCGATCGCTTCATGGACTTCATGAGACGCAGTGAGCAGCGAAAGACAGATCCACGGACGCGACCACCGGGCAAATTCCGGACACGTGCGCCCTTCTATAGCCCCAAGGTCGAACGCAAGGTACTGCTTGCCTTGGACTTTGTCGCAGAATGTCCGCCTGTCATAAGGGACATCTACAGATTGGCATTCGCAGCGACAATGGTACAGTACTCAAACTACTCCTACGAACCGAGCTTGGGGCGCAAAAAGACGGTCGGACGGCCTGAAGTGGATGACTGCGATGTTGCAGGAGTGATTAGGGACAAGGTTCTCCAGATCGCCGACGACGCAGCTTGGTATCATCGCGTTCGCCGACAACGAGAACATCGGCATGGACGGATCTTGAACAGATCATTCTTCAATGGCTACGCGGAAGTCAACAAAGGAAGCGTGGATCTTCTCATCACGTCGCCGCCGTATCTGAACAATTACCACTACAATCGCAACACGCGCCCGCACCTGTACTGGCTCGGGTTCTGTTCCTCTCCCAAGGATTTGAAGCGGTTGGAAGAGCTAAACTTCGGGACCTACTGGCAGAACGCACGGGACCAAGCCCAAGTCCATCTCGATCCCTGCATCAAAGATGAGCAAATCCGAGAGACACTCTCGATTCTACGGCAGCAGAACCCTCACAAGGGGCTGTACGGTGGGATCGGCTGGGCCAACTACGCGGCGCGGTACTTCAACGACTGTGCTAAGTTCGCTCGCGGGGCAGCTTGGTGCCTTCGTCGGGGCGCGACCGCCTTGGTCGTAGTCGGCAATTCGATCCTGCAGGGCGTTCCAATCCCCACTGACCGATTTCTAGCCAAGATTGCAGCACTGCACGACTTCGATGTTGTAGCAGTACACGTGCCTCGCAAGAAGCGAGTCGGCAACAGCATTCTCAACTCCAGCGTTCGCGCCGGAAAGACAAACGGCAGCGCTCTGTACGAGTCTGTTGTCGAGTTGCGACGATCGTGATGCCGGATTTATGGGATCCTCTCACCTACGAGACCCTCATGGCCGGCACGGTAGCACATTTTGAGAAGCAGGAACTCGAACCGCTGGCAAGCAACGTTATTTTCAAGGGGCCTGGAATTTACGCGCTATACTACAAGGGAGGGATTCCAGAGTATCGTCCAATCGCGAACAGAAAGTGCCCAATATACATCGGTAAGGCCGTTCCTCCTGGTGCGCGAAAAGGCGGTGAAGGGGATGTCAATGTCGCCGTTCTACAGCGGCGAATCAGAGAGCACGCGAGGTCCATAACAGCTGCGAAGAACCTAGAGCTTAATGATTTCTCCTTCCGTGCTCTGGCGATAGTTCCTGTCTGGATCGTATTCGCCGAACAGGCTCTGATCAAGCAGTACCATCCCGTCTGGAACACTTGTCTAGAGGGATTCGGAAAGCACAACCAAGGAATCAACCGATTAGCAACGAAGCCAAGCTGGTGGGACACCCTTCATCCCGGCAGGAGTTGGGCGGCCCAACCGATGCTTCAAAGAGGGCAGGACGATCGCACTGAGGCCAAAGCGAAGCGACTCATAAGGACACATTTCAGGAAACATCCGATTAGCTAGGGGTCCGCCCGAGGCTAATCAAAACACTAGCAGCATCCATATCTTGACTTGACAGCAGGGTCCGACTCCCGAGCGTTTCTCCCAATGGACCGGCAGGCGCGACGAGACCACCGCGTAAGCATTCAGTCCTAAGAGTAATTGGGGCCTAGAAGGCCGGTCCTTGGGAGCGTCAGGCAGAAGGCGCGGACATGTGAGTGTGTGGTCCGTGGGTTGGTCTGGCAGTCGGCCTTCAGGCCGCAGCCCGCGGATGCGAGCGAATGGCGTCGGGATACCCGCGATGCAGCCTCAGCAAAGAGTCAGGGTGCGCATCGGACAGAGCGGACCGGCAGGTCAGTCCCTGCTGCTGGTGTCCCGTTGACCGGAGTCCACCAGCGTTGGGGAGGTGTGCGAAGTTGCTCCATGCGCACTTGTCCATCTTCCACGCGAGCCCCTGTCCGGCCGGACAATACGTTGACCGATGCGAGCCGTGGTACCTTGAACCAAGAACCAATCCTAGCGGCGGACTTATCAAGGGGGCAAATAAGGCCGCGCTACTCCGCCACACCGCCGATTGCGGCCGCTCGCTAGTATCCGCCAAAGAAAGGGAACGCCCATGAAACGCGACATGAATCTGATTCGGGAAATTCTGGTCGAGATCGAGGACGCGTACAATGGGCGAAATCGAGTCCAGATACATTCCGTCGAGGGACATAGCGGGATCAAGGTGGCCTACCACGTCCGTCTGCTGGTAGACGCCGGATACGTTAATGCCGGGACAATCAACACCAGCGATGGCACAACGCACCTAATCCGGGGAATCACATGGGAAGGTCACGAATTTCTCGACGCCGTTCGATCCGAGAATGTGTGGCGCCGCGTCCAGAAGAAGCTGAAGGAGATCGGAGGACAGGCTTCCATGATCACGGTCAAGCAGCTAGCCATTGAGGCCGCGAAGGATGTGCTATAGCTCGATCGGTGCGAGCTGACGGTTCACAAACAGCTCACTGAACGCCTCAGCGGTAACTCTTTGAAAGGGTTGCCTGAGGAGAGGGTTCCATTTCAGCGCGGACAGGGCGGGTTGGTGAGAGCATTCGCGATCGCGCTGGCAGAAGTTACTGGCCGTGGCGTTGTAAATGAGGCAGGAAACGGCCAGCGAGCTTGTAGTCCTGCGGGTCGGGCGACACCTTCCCGCTGATTCGAGCTGATGCCGAGCGGTCCGGGCAAGAGTTCGCCAAGACACTGGCGTTCACCCGGGCGAGCTCCGCACCGTCACGCGTGAGACCCGCGTCCAGCTTCTCGCATTCCTTGGCCAAGCCGATCACTTCCTCCGCAGCTGCGGCGAAGAGCCCCTTCAGCTCGGCCGCCAGCCGCTGCTGCAATTCGGCGAACTCGGCGCCAGGCTGCCGCAGCGGCAGTTCGGGCTGCTAGGCTGTGCGACGCTGGCGTACCAAGCGGAACAGCCCGGCAACCCACTCCAGCTAGCCCTCCGCCCACTCTTGCAGTTCGGGGGTTCTTGTCTTGACCCTAACCGGGTGGCGTCTCGAGTGGGCCCAGCACAGCCGCACGGTGACTTTCGGGAAGCGCTCTTGCCAAGGATTGGTACGCGCCCCAGCAGTCGCACACCAGGATCACTCCCTTGGTCGGTCCCAGGCTGCCGAGCAGATCGAGGCCGGAGTCCTGCCGGGGCGTGGGAAGCACGCGCATGCGGACCGTGTCCGATGTGCAGCACGGGGCGGCAAGGTGTGGTCGTGCACAGCAGGCAGCTCCGGTACCGCTACCGCAGCCCGATGGCACGCGAGACTCGTTCCGAAGCAGGAGAGGAAAAAAGGATTGACGTGCGGATCGTGCGGGACGTTGTTGCGCTTGCCAACCGTCGCAAGTACGACGTGGCACTGGTCCTGAGCCAGGATCCGAACCTCTCAGAGGTGGCCGCGGAAATCTGGATGATCGCACGGGCACAGCGACGGTGGATCAAGATCGCAAGTGCCTTTCCGCAGAGCCCTGCGAGCCAGAACCGCAGGGGAATCAACAAGACCGACCGCATCAGGATCGATCGAGAACTCTACGACCAGTTCCTTGAACGCCGAAAATACGGCTAGGAATCCTGCCCAAGGTAGATTCTTCATCCAGTGCACGCCAGGCGGTGCAGAACTTCTGTCGACCTCCTGCGAATGGTTCCTGCATCTCCTCCGATGCCTGCACGACCGCTGCGCCCCGGACCTGCGGGCCGCCGTGCGGCACGGCTACCCCTGCGTCTCCACGCCACCCGCGAACAAGGTCGAGGCGGGCTGTTTCTGCGCCTCAACGGCTGGCGCGGCTTGCTGCTGGACACCGATCGCTGAGCTGCAGCCGGCCGAGGTCTTGAGATGGCAGAGCGCCAAGGGCGTCGCGCTGAACTAAGCCGAGGAGGGTCCCCAGTCCCGCAATGGCCAGCCTTTCGACCGCACCGGAATCAGCCGGGCCGACCACGGAGGCTGAACCTTCGAGCACCGTGCCGCTGACTCCTGGACCGCCCGCCGGCACGCCCTCAATGCCAAGGTGGCCTTCGGGACCTCCGGCACACGGATCTTGCTCATGCCCGCCAAGAACAGCACCTACCGGCTGGTCGGGGCACCTTTCCGCTCCAGTGACGAGGTCACGGCGAACGACGGCAGCGTGTACCGCGATCGACCCTCAGAGGGCTCTTAGTCCTCGGTGTTCCTAGCATTGAAATCTGCATCGGGGACGTGGCCGGAACAGCTGGGATGTCATCGGCGCTCGCGTCCCCGAATCCGACAGGGACGCCATCGCGGTCCACGGTGCGATCTACCACCTTCCAATGGCGGACGAGCAGGTCGTGCGCGAGGGGCGATTCGGTTTCGGCGCCAAGACCGAAGGTGCGACGGGACTCGGCTGTCGATGGTGAGCGCAGGGCCTGGTGCCCGGATTCATGCAAGCGGTCCGAACCTGTACGCCTGAGGGAGAAGTCTTCGGTCAACGCTGGGAATCTTTGCCCCTACGCAGCGAGTATTCGCCTTATACTTCGGCTATGAAACGTCTACTCGCACTCGCTTCGCTCGTCTGCCTCGTTTCAGCCCCGGTCTGGGGACAGGGCGCGGTCGGCACTCTCAACGGGACGATCTTGGACACCACCGGGGCCGTCATTCCCGGCGCCACGGTCGTGGCGACCAATATTGACACGGCGGTGGAGAGCGCAACGTCCTCAACATCCGCGGGGGCCTACACCCTCCCGTACCTGCAGCCAGGGACCTATTCGCTGCGCATCACCGCTCCCGGTTTCCGGACGGCCAACCAGGAGAACGTCATCCTGCGCGTCGGTCAGACCATGACGGTGAACATCGAGATGCAGATCGGCGCGGTGACCGAGGAGGTCACCGTCAGTGCCACCCCTCCCCTGCTCGAAACGGGCACGGCCGAGATCGGGCGGTACGTGAGTTCGGAGGAGTACCAGAACTGGCCCATCTTCGTGGAGGACGGCCAGCGGCAGATCCAGAGCTTCATCTTCCGCAGCCTGCCCGGCACGACCGGCGGCGAGTTCCAGGGCTCGATCAACGGCGGACAGCAGTATTCGCACGAGATCCTCATCGAGGGCATCCCGGTCGGCCGCATGGACCTGTCCGGCGGCAACAACAACGAAATGAGCCCGTCCGCCGAAGCGGTCGGAGAATTCAAGCTGCACACCGGTTCGATCAACGCCCAGTACAACGGCGGACACACTGCGGTGGCGAACTTCAACTTCAAGTCCGGCACCAACAGCCTCCACGGCTCGGTGTTCTACTACGGCCAGAATGAGGGGCTCAACGCCAACACCTACGCGAACAACTCGCGCGGAATAACCAAGAAGTCGCCCTTCCGGCAGCACAACTACGGCTATTCCGCGGGCGGCCCGATCTACATTCCGAAGGTCTACAACGGCAAGAGCAGGTCGTTCTTCTTCACCAACTTCGAGCGCACGACCCGCTCGAACTTCAACATCTCGGGTCTCAACACCACCCTGGCGACCCAGGACTTCAAGGCCGGGGACTTCAGCAGACTCTTGGACTCCGGCTTCACGGGTAACGCGGCCTCCGGCTCGGCGATCTCCAACGAAGCCGGGGCAACCAGCGTCTTCGGCGCCATCTACGACCCGCTCAGCACCGCGAACGCGAGGACCGGGGTGACCCGCATGGCGTTCCCGAACAATGTCATCCCCCAGAACCGGTTCAGCACGGTCTACAACAACGTCCTCGGTGTGGGGCTGATCGACCCCGAGATCGACGCTATGGTCCGCAACACGCCGACCATCGGGACATGCTGCCCGTTCTTCAGCCTGTACATCATCGGCATCAAGGGTGACCACAACATCAATGACAAGCACCATGTATCCGGCGTCTACAACCACGAGTACCGCATCCGCAACAACAACGGCGGGCCACGGCACGAGCCCGTTCCCGGCATTCCGACCCAGACGTGGCAGAACCAGTACACGCCCTCCCGGATGGTGCGCATGTCGGTCAACTCGACGCTCAGCGACACAGTGATCAACCGCTTCGCCGCAGGCTACAACCGTTTCCGCAACAGCAACGAGTCGGTCTTCGTGGACGAGGACTGGGCGACGCAGGTGGGCGTTCAGGGAACGTCCCCTGCGCATTTCCCGCGCATGAACTTCGCCGGCAATGAATGGCAGGGCGGGCTGACCGGACAGATCGGATCCAGCAACGCCGGGGAGGGCTTCAACGGCAGCTGGATCTTCCAGGACGACATGACGATCATCCGAGGGGCGCATACCTATCGGATCGGCTACGAGTACCGGCGGTACTTCATGAACACCCGCGCGAAGAACGGTTCTGGCAACTTCAACTTCAACCCGGTTCAAACGCATCTGCCCGGATTCAACAACGAGACCGGGCACGCGTTCGCGAGCTTCGTGCTGGGCGCCGTCCATTCGGCTGGGCGCGGGGTCACCACGCTCTACAGCGGGCACCGGCATCCCGGCCACGGCATCTATTTCATGGACGACTGGAAGCTCACCCCCAAGCTCACGCTGAACATGGGATTCCGGTGGGAGATCATCGAACCGTTCTTCGAACTGACGAACCGCATGTCGCAGGTGGACCTCAACACCCCCAATCCCTCAGCCGGCGGCATCCCGGGAGCCTTCGTGTTCGACGACCGGTTCCAAGACACCAATTGGAAGCAGTTTGGGCCGCGCTTCGGCTTCGCGTACCAACTGAACCCGAAGACGGTCATCCGGGGCGGCTACGCCGTCACCAACATGCCCCCAATTCGCAACGACTGGGGCTTCGGCGGATTCACGCGCGGATACAGCGCCGCCATTCCCATCAATGCGGGCACCAGCCCAACGGGATTCACGGACGATCCGGCGCACTGGCTGGACGAGCCGTACCCGGCGTTCGAGGGTTCGCTGCCGAACACGGATCCCGGCCAAGGGCTGTTCACCGGCGTCCAGACCACGTCGCGCGACAGCACCCGGTTGCCCTACACGCAGAACTGGAACTTCACCATCCAGCACCAGCTTCCGCACTCCTTCGTGCTCGAGACGGCGTACATCGGCAACGTCGGGCGCCGTCTGCGAAGCTCGTACTTCAACAGCTACAACCCGCTGCCGACCAGCGCGCTGGCGCTGGGCGACGTACTGTTCGACCAAGTCGGCAACCATCCGCAATACAAGCCCTACGACAGCTTTCCCGACGGCCAGTCGGTCGCGCAGGCGCTACGGCCCTACCCGCAGTACACGAATGTGACGGAACCGTACCCGCACAACAGCAATTCCAGCTACCACTCCGCCCAAGTGACGATGACCCGGCGCTTCAGCGGGGGACTGGGCGTGCTGGCCGCCTACACCTGGTCCAAGGCGATCAGCCAGGCGAACGACACAGCGCTTCAGATCGGCTGGACAGGGGGCATTCAAGATTTCTTCAACCGGGCGCTGGAGCGCTCCGTGGCGGCTCATCACATACCCCACGTGCTCCGTCTGACATGGCTGTACGAGCTGCCGTTCGGCAGGGGCAAGAAGTTCGGCAACGCCAATCCGGTCATCGACAAGATCCTGGGCGGCTGGACTTTCAGCGCCATCCACGAGTACCGTGCCGGAACTCCAGTCTCGATCGGCCAAGGCGGCGTCCGGACGCCTTCGGGATACGGGGCCTTCCGCCCGGACGCTACAGGCCAGAACCAGACGCTCGGCGGCGCTTCCGAAGACCTCGACTTCTTCCAAGGCACACCCTATCTCAACCCTGCTGCGTTCCAGGCGCTCTCCCCAGACAACGGAGGGCGGACGGCGAACGGCACCCCGTTGCGCGTCGGGACGGCTCCGCGAAGGCTCCCGAACGTGCGCGCACCGCATGCCAGCAGCGAGCGCATGCGTCTGACCAAGAGGATCCAGCTCTACGAGAATGTTGAGTTCGAGTTCGGCGCCGCGGCCATCAATCCTTTCAACCGCCACGGCCGCGGGTTCGTGACCACCAACATCAGCAGTCCCGATTTCGGTAAGATCCGGATCAATGGCAGCGGCCAGAGGCTGATCCAAGTGGAGGCGCGTCTGGCCTGGTAACAGCGAAGAGGGCCAGCACGAGTGTGCGCGACCTTAGGATCGCGCTGTCCCCCCTAGAACCTAGGATTGCCGAGACGGGCGGATTCGAGGTCGGATGAGGATCGTACTGCTGGTCTGCGCCGCGGTTCCTGCACTTAGCGCGCAGGCCCTTGATCGGGCCCCAAGCCCGGACGGCCCGATCGAAGTGTCTGCCTGCGACCCGGCGGTCGCCGACGGATTGACCCGGAGGGCGCGCCAGGCATTGTCGTCGCCGGGCGAAGCGGCCGGCCTCCTAGTCAAGGCGCACACGGCCTGTCCGGGGCGCGCAGAACTGCTGCTCGAGGCGGCGCAAATCCTGGCACGCAGCCATGATTTCGACAGGTCCCTGCTACTGGCGGACGAGTTTCTCGGAAGCGTCAGCGCCTCTGTGCCGGGCATGCTCGCAGTCGCTGATATCCAGCTGCGGGCCCAGCGCTTCGAGCAGGCGTCCGGAACCGCATCCGAAGTGCTCCGCCGGGATCCGGCCAACGCGACCGCCCTCAAGCTGCATGGGAACGCGACATACTTCCTAGGCCGGTCCACCGAAGCGGAGGCGATCTTCCTCCGGCTGCTCGACAAGTACCCGGCCGACGCGGAGGGCGCGTACATGCTGGGACGGATCTACTACCAGGAAAACCGCCTGGCACACGCTTCGGCGCAATTCCAGAAGGTTCTCCGGCTGGAGCCCCGCAATTACAAGGCTTACGACAACCTCGCGCTGTGCCACGAAGCGCTCGGGGATCCCGAGGCAGCGATCCGGCACTTCCTGGCGGCGATCCAGATCGTCGAGAAGGACCACCCGGACTACGACTGGCCGTACGCAAATCTTGCCAGTCTGTTGCTCGATCAGGGCGACGCGCAGCGTGCCTACGAGGCGGCGGGAGCCGCCGCGCGACGCAACCCGGGCTCCGCACGGAACTTCTATCTGGGCGGCAAGGCCCTCGCGCGCCTCGGCCGGCACGAGGACGCCCGCAAGTGGCTCGAGCGCTCCTCCCTGCTGGATCGGACGTATTCGGAACCGATGTATCTGCTGATCAGTGTGTACCGGCGCTTGGGCGATGAGGCCAGCGCCGCGGCGGCAGCAGAGAGGTTCCGTATGCTCAAGGCAAGCGAGCCCGATGAGAGGAGATGACCTGCGGCGTGGGCTCGTTCAGGCCACCTCCGCCCTGATCGTCAGTCTCGGCACTGGCCAGGCCGACGCGGCTGCAGCCGAGTTCCGGTTCGTTGACGTGGCCGAGCAGGCGGGGCTGGACTTTGTTCTCGAGCATGGCCCGACGCCCAGCAAGCATCTCATCGAGGCGATGCCGGGCGGGGTCGCTGCGTTCGACGCCGACGGGGACGGCAGGACTGACATCTACTTCGCGAACGGAGCCTCCGTGCCGAACCTCGAGAAGCTCTCCCCTAAGCAATGGAACCGCCTGTTCCGGAACCAAGGCGGCATGCGCTTCGAGGACGTCACCGAGCGAGCCGGACTCGCAGGGGCGGGTTACTGTGTCGGAGCGGCAGCAGCAGACTACGACAACGACGGCGACACCGACCTGTTCGTGGCCGGCGTCGACCGGAACTTCCTCTACCGAAACGACGGCAAGGGCCGATTCGAGGACGTCTCCCGCAGCGCGGGAATCCGTAGCGGCCTGTGGTCGGTCGGCGGGGTGTGGCTCGACTATGACGTGGACGGTCTCCTGGACCTTTTCGTCGTCAACTATCTTCAGTGGTCGGCCGAGTTCGACGTGTACTGCGGGGATCCGCGTGCCGACGTGCGGTCGTACTGCGATCCGGGTTTATTCGACGGGCTCAGCAATCACCTGTACAGGAACTTGGGCGACGGCACCTTCGAGGACGTGTCCGAGTCATCGGGCGTCGCGCGGCATGTCGGCAAGGGCATGGCGGCCGCCTCTGCCGACTATGACTTCGACGGCTACCCGGACGTGTTCGTGGCAAATGACAGGATGCCGAACTTCCTCTATCGGAACCTAGGCGACGGCACCTTCGAGGAGACTGCGCTTCTCGCAGGAGTCGCCCTGCAGGATCACGGGATGGCGGTTTCCGGGATGGGAGTCGATTTCAGGGATTACGACAACGACGGCCGTCCTGACCTGCTGTTCACGGCCCTGGCCGGCGAATCGTACCCGCTGTTCCGGAACACGGGCTCCGGTGTGTTCCGGGATGTGACGTTCTCCAGCGGCATGAGCGCCATGAGCTTCAATCGCAGCGGCTGGAGCATAGGCCTGGTCGATTTCGACAACGATGGCTGGAAGGACGTCTTCGCCGCGAACTCGCATGTGAACGACACGGTCGAGCACTTTCAGGCGACCCAGTACCGGCTCGCCAATTCGATCCACGCGAATCGCGGCGACGGGACCTTTCTCAACGTGCCGGGAGCAGGTCTCAACGCTGTGCGCGCCCACCGCGGCGCGGCATTTGCCGACTTCAACGAAGACGGGAGGATGGACGCCGTGGTCACCGCGCTCGGGGAGCGCGCCGAACTCTGGGAGAACGTGAGCGTGGGAGCGGGGAACTGGATCGCGTTCGATCTGGTGGGCTCAGAAAGCAATCGTGACGGGATCGGGGCTCAGGTGAGGATCGGGGGGCAGGTCAACGAGATGACCACGAGCGTCGGATATGCCTCGTCACGCCACGGTGCGGTCCATTTTGGGCTTGGGGCGGTGGAGACAGTTCCGGCAGTCCAAGTGCGCTGGCCGAGCGGGACTGTCCAGGATCTGCGCGGCATCCTCGCCAATCGGGTCCTCCGGGTCGTAGAGCCGGAGCGTTCTGGACGGACCCGCGCTCCCTGAGCAGGCTCGGAATCAT
Organism: Bryobacterales bacterium; assembly: GCA_028819235.1. Taxonomy (GTDB): domain Bacteria; phylum Acidobacteriota; class Terriglobia; order Bryobacterales; family UBA6623; genus VXMF01. The sequence goes on along the minus strand of JAPPMC010000052.1, from coordinate 30,760 downwards.
CCGGTGCTTTGTCGACCACGAGCGGCCCTCGAAGCGAATGCGCCGGCAGCCAAAGCGAAGCTGGCAGACGCCAGAGTCAGCGTCGGGGCACGGTCAGCCGCCCCTCAAGCTCGCGCCGCCGCGTCTCGGCCGCGACGTTGAGCCGCCGGTACCGGTCCAGCATGCGGTCGGCTTCGCCCGCTTGCCCTGTCCGGTTATAGGCGACTGCGATCCGATAGTGGTAGCTGCCATCCTCGTCGGCAGCTAGGATGCGGCGCAACGGCGGAATCGCTTGGTTGGGCTGATTCGCCATCAGATAAGCCCGGCCAAGCTCCGCATAGGCAGCTTTCATATCAGGTGCCAACCGAGCCGCTTCGCGGAGGTCGGGGATTGCTGCGTCAGGTTGATTGATAGCGAGCAGGGCACTGCCCCGCATCAGTCGCCAGTCCGCCGAGGCGCCGTCGGCCCTCAGTAGCTCATCCAAGACGTCGACAGCTGCGTCGTAGTCGTGCGAGGCGAACAATGCGCTGGCAAGGCCAGCCTTCAGGACGCGATTGTCGGGGGCCAAGGACAACGCTTGTCTCCAGTGGACGGCCGCGCTACGGTGGCTCCCCCGCAACGCATCTCGTCTGGCCCGGAGCTCGAACAGCTGGAAGGAAGGGGGCAACTCCTCCAGGCGTGCGAGCGCCTCGCGGGCGAGCGCGTGATAGGCCTCCGACCGCCAGTAAAGGGACCTGGGGTCCTCGTTGGCGCGGCCCGCGCGGACGCTGTCCGCGTACCGTCCCGCCTCGAACAAACAGACTTGATCGGCCTCGTCGCATGGCGGCGGGAGGTTCCCGGATGGCTCGCTTCTCTCGGCTGGGGCACCGCTCTCCGCGAGGTGGCGGTTGATGGCTGCCAAGGACACGTGAACCCGCCTGCGCGCGTGCGGATCCAAACCGCCGCCATCGAGCGCGGTGCGGGATTCGTACGCAGCCCGGCGGTAGTCGTTCTGGGACTCGTACAGTCGGGCCCTAGTCGCATGCGCGAAAGAATTGCCGGGAAATCGGTCGAAGAGCCGGTCGGCGGCGGCGCGAGCGACCCGCTCGTAGCTCCGGTTGAGTCCGTACCAGACACGAGGCTCTCGCGCCAGAAGGGTTGCGGCGGTCTCGAAGTGCGGCAGGGCGTCTTCGTGGCGTTCGAGCAGGACAAGGGATTCGGCCAGCATGAGCCGTGCGTTGCGTTCGTCCGGCTGCCGGGCGACAACCCGCTGCAGGGGCCCGACTGCGCCGGACGGTTCTCCCATCTGGAAGTGGCTTGCCCCGAGGAACAGGCTGGCGGGGACGGATGACGGATCCAGCTTCAGCAAGCGGTGGCAGACATCGATCACGTCCCGGTAATCCGCTGCCTTGAACAGCGCCACCGTGAGATTCAGCAGCAGCCGCGGGTCATCCGGTGCCGCCACGAGCAGGGAGCGATAGATGGGAACAGCCAACTCCGGCCGGCCAGAGTCGATCCGACTCCGCGCTTCCGCCATGGCGCGAGCCCGGTCGGGCCGCTCCTGCGGATGCGCCGGCGCCCACGCACCGAGAGCAACTGCCCAGGCAGCGAGTACCAATGCTCGCCGAGCCGCCGACATCTCAGCCGCCAAGCATCCCGATCTTGGGCCCCGGCACCGGCGATCGCGGGCTGGAGGCAGGCGTAGCCCGCTCCGTGCCGGTCAGGCCAGCAGCCCTGGGATCAGCGTGCCCCCGTTGCTGATCTTGATGGGGCGCCGCAGCGGCGTATCGTACTCGTGGGTGGGGTCGATGCCGAAGATCGTGTACAGCGTGAACATCAGATCCTCCGGCTCGACCGGGAGTTCGGTCACCTCGGCCGCATGCTTGTCGGTCGCTCCGAGGATCCTCCCGCCGGGAATGCCGGCACCGGCGATCGCGATCGACCAGCAGTCCTTGTGGTGGTCGCGACCGGCCGCGCCGTTCACCTTCGGGGTGCGCCCGAACTCGCCCATGGCGATTACCAGAGTCGTTTCCAGCATGCCGCGCTGGTCCAGGTCTTCCAGAAGGCTCGCAAAGGCCCTGTCGAATTCAGGGAGCAGGACCTTCTTCATCGTGTTGAAGTTGTCGCCGTGGGTGTCGTAGTTGAGCCAGCCCTTGGCCACCGTCACGAACCGCACGCCGGATTCCACCAATCGCCTGGCAAGCAGGCAGCCCTGGCCAACAGGGGTCCGGCCGTAGCGCTCGCGCAGAGAGGCCGGCTCGGCCTCGATGTCGAAGGCCTTCTTCGCATCCGGGGAACTCAGCAGCGAATATGCCTGCTGGTAGAACGAGTCCATCGCCGCGAAGTCAGGGCTGCTCTCGATGGCCCTGAACTTGCTGTCCATGCTCGCCAGCAATCGGCGCCGGTCCCCGAAGCGGGACCAGTCCACGTCGGAGGAGAGCGTCAGATCGGGGGCCGTGTAGCCTGGGACGTTCGCATCGCCGGAGTTGTAGGGATTATGCGCTCCCCCTAGGAAACCCGCGCCGTAGGAAGGAAACGTTTTGGGTACTGCCACGTACGGGGGCAGACCGTTCCGGGACCCCAAGCGCTCGGAGACGACCGAACCGATGCTCGGAAACTCGACAGTCGGTAGGGGCAGGTAGCCCGTAAGGAGATAGTTGATCGCCCGTTCGTGGTTGTTCTCCTGGGACCGCATCGACCGCAGGACGGTGAACTTGTCGGCTTGCTTCGCGGTAAGCGGCAGGTGTTCGCACACCTGCATGCCGGGCACGTTGGTCGGAATCGGCTTGAACTCCCCTCGGTACTCGAGCGGAGCGTCCGGCTTCATGTCGAATGTGTCTTGATGACCGCACCCTCCGCTCTGCCAGACCAGGATGCATGAGATGTCCTTGCGGGCGCCGGCTTGCAGCGCCTGGCCCAGCGTCACTCCCAATGGGCCTAGCGAGCCGATCTTCAGGAAGTCGCGACGACCGAACAGCGAGGTGTGGTTCGTGATGCGCATGATCTGACGGCTCCTTCCCTCCCGATCAGTTTGCTGGGCCGCTTCGGTTTACCGGGCGCGGAGCGGCCTGCCTGCCGAGCTGAGCCATTAGCCAAGGCTGCGGAACTGACCTCCCTCTTGGCTCGACTGCAGCCACAAGCACCTTGATTATATTGCCCGCGAGCCGTCCCCGAGGACGGGATTCATTGGAGAATCGCCATACGTCGCGGGTCAGGACAGCCCGTTTCGCCCGAACGGCACACCTCCACCTCGCGAGAGTGAGGTCGTCGATGCTGGCTCCCGGCAAGAAGTACCGCACCCGCACTCCTGCATGGCGGGCGGGCGGCGAGTGCCTGCGACGCAGCGACCCGGCCGACATGATGTCGGACGCCTTCGATCCACACCAAGCCGAAGTTCTCTCAAGTTGCGAGGGTGCCAAGGACGGCAGAGCCTCCTTGTCGTTTCCCGCGTCTACGCAAGCCACTGCTGAGTCAGCTGTCGGCGCCCTCGCCGCGACGATCCGTTCGTCAGGAGTCGGACAAGCCCGTCGCTCGTCTTACGCGCCGCTGGCTGGCTCGGTTCGGGTGTTCTCCGTTCAACGTGGCGATCTACGGCGCGATCCGGTCCATCCGCGGAACTGTTTCACGGCCCTTGCCTTCGACGTCCGTGTCAAGGTCGGCCAGTTTGCCGTGCAGCGTCTTGGCAACCTGGTCGAGGCCCGCAGGTAGCTTCGCTGGGAACGCAGCTGACCTCCTCGGAAGAAGTTCGCGCTGACACTGCGACCAGTTGATGACTTCATCGCAGTTCCTCGCCCAGCGACACGTGCTGCGCGTCTTCGCATGGCACTGATTCGCCGGGCACGAAGCGGTGCTCTGGGCAAACGCGGGTTGGGCCTAGTGCTGGTAGAGGAATTCCTTCGAATTCAGCAAAGACCAGAAAATGTCCTCCGCGGCATTTCTTCGGGAACCGGATCTCTCGATGTACCCCTCCAGTTCGTCGCGTTCCTGCTGAGTTGGGTACCGAGACACCGTTCGCAGATAGAGCTCATCGACGATTTCCATGTCGGACATCCCTTCCTCCAGCAAGTGGCGCAGAATCCCCCGCTCGTGGCCGATCTTGGCATCCAGCGCGTTGCCGGATGCCAAGTGCAGCGCCTGGTTGAGCGAATTCGTCGTGCTGCGGTCCGACACCAGTTGCCGCGACGGCCGGTCGAACACATCCAGGAAATAGGACGGCACTTCCGGCTCGGGGAGTTGCGCCGCCCTGGTGCCCGGATACAGGGACTCGAATTCCTCCGGCACGCCGGTGGCCTGCGAGATCGAATCGAGCAGTTGCTCGGCCGTCAGCCGACGGACCCCGTACCGGGAATAGCCCATGGTGTCCTCTCGGTTCGCCTCGGTCGGCACAGAAGAAAGCCGGTAGGCCCGGCTTGACGTGATCTGCCGGATCAGATGATGCAGGTCGAAGCCATGTTCCACAAAGTCCCGGGCCAAGGCGTCCAGCAGCCCAGGGTGGCTGGGAGGATTCGTCAGGCGGAAGTCATCAACCGGTTCAACGAAGCCCCGACCCATGAACTGCTTCCACACGCGGTTGACGATAGCCCGGCTGAAGAAAGGGTTCTCCGAATCCGTCATCCAGTCGGCGAGCAATTCGCGGCGGTCCTCCCATTCACCCGCGTCGGCGTGCGGGCCACCCAGGGCCTTGGCCCGGTAGTGTTTCTCGTTCTCGGGATGGTAGAACTCCCGGTCGAATTCGAGGTACAACGTCCGCTCGTTGTTGCGAGGCCCGACGCCGCCCTTGTAGCGGATCTGGGAGAAGAACGCAGCCATGCCGTTGTAGTCGTCCTGCGTCCACTTCTCCATCGGATGGTTGTGGCATCGTGCGCAGCCTATGCGGACGCCGAGGAAGAGCTGGCTCGTCTGCGAAGCGAGGTCCAAGGGCTTCTTCATCAGCGGGTAGAAGCTGGTCGCGGGTGAGTCGTACATGTTCCCCGTCGAGGTGAGCAGCGTGCGCACGAACTCGTCATAGGGCGTGTTGCGCCGGAAGGTGTCGTAGAGCCAGCGAGTGAAGGTGTAGGGGCCCTTGTTATAGAGCAGCTGCTTGGTGTTGTTGAGGTGGTCGCCCCAATAGAGCGACCAGAAATCCGCATACTCCGGACGCTCGAGCAGGTGGTCCACTAGCCTCGACCGCTTGGACGGGTCGCTGTCGGCCAGGAACTGCCGCGCCTCGACGGACGTCGGCACGAGCCCGATCGTGTCCAGGTAAGCCCGCCGCAGGAACGTGGCGTCATCCGCCCCTGGCGACGGCGGGATGTGCAGCTCCGTGAGCTTGCGGAAGATGTGGCGGTCGACCAGATTGTCGCTTTCGATCTTCTCGACAGGGTGCCTTTCGGTGACCACTCCGACCCTGGCTGCGGCCACGGCACCAGGCCCACGGACCAGGACGGTCGTCAGACCACTTCCGCGCGACGTAACGATTCCGTCGCGACTTACTTCGACCACCCGGGTGTCGTGCGCGTCGAAGTATGCCAAGCGAGTGAAGTCCGCCTCGGTGCCGTCCGAGTAGCGGGCCGTGACGAGCAGCGGGATCCGGACGTCCTTCCCGTGGAGCACGATCTGCTCCGGGTGGACAGAGAGAACGGTCAAGCGCCTCTCCTTCTCGGGATCTTTTCCAGCTCCCTGCTCGATCCACCGGAGCAAGGTGCGATACTCGACCGAGGCCGTGTCGAGGACTCGGCCGCCCCCGTGCGATACCTGGAATGTCGGCTTCTTCAGCAGGAGGCTAGCCGCGGGATCCGCAAGGTCCAGCCTCCGGCCGGCGTGCTCCTTTACGACCATCCTGTAGTCATCGTCCGGGTGGTCACCGAACAGGGACAGCTTGAAGCCGTTCTGTCCGTTCATGGCTCCGTGGCAATTCCCGCCATTGCAGCCCATTCGGGTCAGTACCGGCAGGACATCGCCCCCGAATGTGACCGGAAGCTCCGCGTCCGTGCGCTGCACGAGGGCGACCGTGCGGCCTTCGGCGCCGGCGTACCCTGCCCGGATCGGAGTTCCGCCGAACAACCGAGCGCGGACGACCCCGCTGCGGGAGACCTCGGCTATATCGGGCCTTGAGGATCGGAACTCCGCCCGGTCCGTCACATCCTCGACACTGCCGTCCTCGAAGTGAGCCAGAACGGTAAGGCGCTGTTGCGCTCCCTTGCCGAACAGGAGTGGGTTTTCGGGAAGGACCTGGATGCGCGAGACGTCGCTTCCGAGCGCGATCAGCGCGGTGGCTGCCACCAACGAGGGGATGCGCGTCTGGAGGCTCATCGCTTCAGTCCACGACCAGTGTAATCGGAGGGGCCTGCTCGGAGCGACCCTTGGAGTCCGTTCCAACGATCGCGATCCCGGAAAATGAGCCCTTCGCAGCGTCCGAGGCTGCGCGGAGAGTCAGGCGGCACGCGGCCCCGGCATCGTCGGTCTCGACTGTCTCGACAGCGACGCCGTCGGGCAGGTTCTCGATCGCATACCTGATCGTTCCGTCGTGGGATTCCGCACGACGGAGGGAAACCGGGATCGTGGCCTTGCCCCCGCTTACAAGGTTCACCGATCTCAGTTGGGCCTCGAGTTCGAATTCCCGCTCCTCGGCAACGGCGAGGACCGCTCCTGTAATTCGGGCGTAGGCGGCCCCTTCTCCTCCGCCACTCGCGATACGAACATTCCGCCAGCCTCTCGGCCCGCCGTTCCCGGCGACGACCTCAATCGGCGCGAACGTCGCCACCGGGAGGTCGCTGCTCGTGAACTCGATGGTTACCTTCTGCGAAGCAGGAGCTTCCCTTTCGGATCTTTGGTCGGGGACCGGAACTTCGACGGGGTCTGCACGCATTCCGTCCGGCAGGCCGACGACCGTGAGAGTGGCAGCTTCGGAATGCCCTTCCAGCCTGTGGACCTCCACTTCGAGCTTTCCGCCCTTGCCAGGATGCACGACCGGCTGGTCAGTGGCAAGCAGCAACTCCAAGCGGGGCCTTGCCCGACGTACCTCCAAGTGGTACGGAGAACCGCTTCGCCAGACCCGCCACAGATTGCTGAGATGCAGCTCGTAAGTGCCTGCCCTCTCAAACTTGTGGACAATCTTCGGATCCTTGTCGTAGCGAGTGCGCGGAACTGCCGCATCGTCGTTCCGGACCAGGACATTCCGCTTGCCGTCAGCGCTCTCCGAAGGACCTGGCTCGATGACTTCGAGCGTCATGTCGACCGGTGATCCGAACCGGTGCGCCTTCAAGTCGAACACGAGCGTTTCGTGCTCCCGCGCTTCGAAGATTAGCCGCTCAGGCTGTCCGAACCGGGCGTTTCCCCAGATCGCGCTGGGCACGGACAGGCGTTCTCCACCCGAATGCACCGGCAGGTCGTGCACCCAGAACAGGATCCGGTTGGAGCGGCCGTGCTCGGTGACGAGCACCAGGAAGCATTCGCCGGTCGCGGTGCCATCGGAGACGCTGATGCGGACCCGCGCTTGGTCGGATCTCGGCTCGAGCATGGTGGCCCCGACCCCCGGAGAGCAGGTCTCGAACCGCGAGAGGCTGCGAGCCAGATCGAGCCCCGTCCCGAATAGCACCGCATCCACGTGTGTTCCCGCCTTGATCCCGAGGGGGGACATAACGTCCAAGTGCGGAGCCTTGCGAATATCCAGCTGGTATCCGTGGGTCGGACGGGCGCGACCGCGAGTTGGCTGGAGCACCACGAAGTGAGTGCCCGCGCGCTCCGCGGTGTAGCCGAAGAACGGGTCCCAGATGAAGTGATCCTCGCTGTGGCGGAGTTTGTTGCCGGCGTCGTCGAGGAGGATCATGCTGGGGTCAAGCCCGCTTCCGTTGCGACCTGACCTGAGGTCGAACACGAAACCCTCGCCGGCTCCCGCCTCGAATCGGAGAATGTCGATGTCGTCCGCCCTGTCGAGCCGACCGTTCAGCGTTAGAGGAGGTTCGATCCGAGACGCCTGCTCCAACCGACCGTTCGGTTCGGTCTCCATGACGTGCCGCTGGTCGCCGATGCGGAACAGCAGCACGTTCGAGGCGCCTCGCGGGCTGACGACTCGGAAATAGTGCGGACCGAAGGCTGCGTCAGCGGAAACGGTGAGATCCAGGTCCAGCCGGGTGTGGCTGCCCCTGACGATCCGCCCGGAAATGCCAGGCTGCTCGAAGACCAGCGAGCCGGCCCGATCGAGGTGGTTTCCGAGAACGGTTACTTGGAGCGTCGTACCTGGCTCTGCTCCCTGTGGGAACACAGAAGCCAGCTGGGGGAGCTGATGCTTGAGCGACTCCCCGGGCGCCCAGGCGCAAGCCAGGGCGAGAAATGTCCCGCAACGAAGAATCCGCGTCGCCACTAGCCGGGATTGTAGTACGGCTCGGCCTGACGAATCGGGACATACGGGCCCGTCCCAGAGATTCAAGCCGGATGCTTGCCCGGACAGCGCGACGGCCTGACCGGCTCGCTTGGGATCGCCCGGACGGCATCAGGTTCGCGACCTCTTCGTCCTCGAGTCCGGATGGCGATTCAGTGACCGTGCCGAAAAGCACTGGGACGAGAGGCGCGAACGGGGCCATAATCCCGAATCCCGCACTAATCCGAGTTGACAGTGGGAGTAGGTGTTCGTGCGTTTTCGTGCATCGGACTCGGAATAGACACAGTCCGTTGAGGAAGGCCAAGACATCGTCCTCTGGGCGGTAGCGGCCCGACGTCCCTTGCGTGGGACTCGTCTTGGCTAGGACCGCTTCCTACAGCTTGAGATTAGCGTGCAAATAGACAGAGTTCGTCTCGACCGACTCATGGGCGAGTCAGCGCGCGATCCCGGCGCGGTCGACGCCGTTCTGCAGCAACTCCATAGATGCGGTGTGACGCAGGACATGGGGAGCGACGCGCTTGCCCGCCAAGGAAGGGCAGCCTTGCTGCGCCACGGCCACGTGTTTGTCCACTAGGTAGGCGGGTGCGTCGTGGCTCAGAACACCACCGAGCTGCTTCGGGAAGACGGGCGAGCCCGGGGCTCGCCTTGGCGTTCGTCCAGCCATGCCCCCGGAGCCGCTGCGTCCTGAGGCAACGGTGTGTAGCGCTGCTTGCGGCCCTTCCCCTCGCAGCGCGGGTTGGCACGCGTCTCGAGCCGGGCGTCCCGGCGGCGCGGGTGGATCAGTTCCGAGGCCCGTAGGCCGGTCTGAACGGCCACCAAGAGCACGGTGCTGTCTCGGCGTCCGGCCCGCGTCTGCGTGTCAGGGGCCCGCAGCCGGGCCTCAATCTCGCCGCGGTCGAGAACGCGGCCCTTCCGGATGCCTTTGGCGTATCCCGTAGGCGGACATTGGCATCGGGCCGCTTCGACCGGATGGGAGCCGTCAGTCCTCGTCGGGCTTCGCATTTGGGTAGCCCACGCGATGCACCGCGAAGCGGTCGCGCGATCGTCTCGTCCCGGCCGCAAGAGGACGTGAAGATCACGGGCAGATCGGTCGGCGCTGGAACCTGAGCGCTCGCGGTACGATTGATCCAAGAGAGCCTAGCCGGTCGCCAACTGGTCCCTCAGGCCCAACGCGCATCGCAGGCAAGACGAGAGTCCCGGTGTTGATCTCGTGCTCGGGGCTTGGGCAGCGCCCCGGCGTGGCCAGCCTGGCATGTCGAGTGGCGCGTCCGCACCGCTCCGGAAATACTCCTCTTAGGACGGCCCGCCTACAAGCCTCATCAACCCCGATCCCGCGGGGGACCTCGCCCCGACCCGTGCGGTGGTGGCGTCGGATTCGAAGGAAGAGACCTCAAACGCCCCGCTCTCTTCGTCCACGTTTGCCCGCGCCGGTTCGGTTCGCTAGCCGGCAACCCACAAGGTTTGCCCATGCATGAAGAACTGTTTTCCCTCGGTCTTCTGATCGCCGGAGCCAAGCTCGCTGAGGGTATCACCCGGCGTCTCCGCCTCAGTTCCATCTTGGCCTATACATTGACGGGTTTGTTGCTGGGGCCGGTTAGCGGAATCATTGATCACACCGAGGACCTCCGGCTGCTGCTGGGGATCGGCATTTTCCTCCTGTTCTTTCTCATCGGCCTCGACGAGATCGATCTCGCCAGCTTCTTCGCCGCAATCCGCGGCCGCTACTTCGCGGCTTCGTCCTTGTCAGTCCTGACGTCCCTGCTCTTCGCATTGGTCGTTACCTCCGGCACTCCCTTTGATTTCGGGCTTGGGCTGGAATTCAGGGAGGCGCTGGCTCTCGCGGGGATCCTGTCATTGTCCAGCTTGGGACTCGTCGCCAAGGTGCTGTCAGACGAGGGTCGCATGCGGGATCCCGTCGGGATTGAGATCTTCATCACCGTCTTGATTGCTGAACTGCTGGCGTTACTGCTTGTGGGAATTGCGATCGGGGAAGACACGAACCGCCTGAGTTGGGTCGGCGTAATTGTCGTGCTTGGAAAGATCGCTGGGTTCACTGTCGTGTCCTGGCTGGCGTCCAGCCGGGCGATTCCACCGTTGATTGTGCTCTTGCAGCGCTTCCTCCAGGTCCCCCAGCTCTCGTTCGGGCTGGTGCTCGCCGGGCTGTTCATCATCGTGGCGGCGGCGGAGGTCATGGGAATCCACGGATCCTTGGGGGCACTTCTCTTCGGAACCGCAATGTCAAGACTCCCGTACCAAGTGCGCCGTGAGCTGGTTCCAGGGATGCGCAGCGTTGCCGACGGGCTCTTCGTACCTCTGTTCTTTGCGTCCGCAGGCTTGCAGTTGAGCCTCTCATTCCTCGATCTGCCGACGCTTACGATCGCGGCCGTGGTAGTCATTCCCCTACTGGGTAAGTTCATCGGAGCACTGATCGGTACTTACGCAGCAGGCCTGGACAGGCCCGTCACCCTGGCGGCGGGACTGATGGCCAAGGGAGTTGCGGAGATCGCCCTGCTGCTTGTGTTGCTGGAGTCGGGAGCCATCGCCCGCGACATATTTTCCTTGCTGGTAGTGGTCATGTTTGCGTACATCGTGTTCGCGCCTCCACTGATCAGCCTTGTCGTCAACCGGACCAAGCCTTCGGATCAGGGAACGGTACCCGACTCCGTGCCGCCTTCCTTGATCCGATTCGCGCTCGATGACATCACCGTCGACAACATACTCGACCGGACACGCACCCACCCCCATCCGGAACTGTCGGTGAGGGCCTTTGCGGATCGGTGTGTTGTTCCTGGCCAGAACGACTACGTGATTGCTTCCGCGGGGAAGTTTGTTGGAATCGTGTCGCTGAGCATGCTGCGTTATCTGCCCAGGACGGAATGGGCTCGCACGCGCTTGGACAGCGTGGTGCGCCGCGCGGCGCTGCGTGCGGCGCCGCAGGAACTCGTGGAAGACGTTCTGCACCGGATGCAGGAGCACTCCCTCACGGCGATTCCGGTGATCGAGCCAGAAGACGGCCAATTCTTGGGCTCGGTAACCAGTCAAGAAATCCTAGAGCTGATTACTGCGGAGGCCCGAGGGGAGAGCTGACTACGGTATGCGGTTGCAGGCCGCTGCCATCGTTGACCCAGAAGCGGACGAGCCTGAGAGTGCCGTGTCTATTGCGGACTCGACCTCGATCCCCGGTTCGTAGGCGTTGCCCGGTCCCAATCACGACAGTCGGGATAATCTCGTCGGCCCGATTTGCGCCCGCGCCGCCGGAGCGCAGTGATCGAACGATCGCTACACCCTGATGCTTGGCTTGCGGGATGGAGTCTGCACCACTCGCAGGACTGCCCAGCACATCGGCTCCGCACCTTACGGGAAGGAATCGGAGATGGCGGCGCAAGTACGAGCAGATGGCGAAATCGCCGCCGGTACAGGTTCCAGCCCTGCCAGCCGCTTTCGCTCCGTCCCGAGGCAGAAATGCACCGACGGCCAGTCCCTGAACAATGCCCGTGGCACCCCGTAGAAGCGCAACCAGCGCTCAAGTGGCTCTGCTGCCGCCCAATTCGGCTCCTGCTCGGCGAACAGCCCTTGCGCCGCGCCCGTCGCATCGTCCACCAGATTCATTCAGGCAGTTCGGCTGCCTGCGAAAGTCGTGCACCATCATCGACCGGCCCCACTCGCAATCCATCCGCAACCTGCGTTAGTTCCCCGGCGTCCTGCAGAGACGCTTCAAGCTCAGGAGCCGATCCGCATCCCTTGGATCGGCAACCGACGCATCGTTTGCGAGGGAGACATGCGGTCCTGATTCAGCACCTTTCAAGCCGATCGCGAGGCTCGTTTGCAATTCGTCCAGTTGAGCGGGTCAGCGGTCCGGTCAGGATCGTGGGCGCGGGCCTGCCCAAGGCCGAGATTCGCTGTCGGATCGCACCCGAATCCGCGCTAGAAGCCTGTCGGCGGACGCGGCACCAAGTTCTTGACCGGCAATGTGACGGTGTTGCTGATGAACAGCACCTGTGCAATCCACAGGGGCATGGCCGGGTTGTCCGGCAGGTCGGTGTTGGTCCGCAGGTTGACCTGATAGACGCCGACCGACCCCTCCAAGAGGCCAACGAACTCCACCTGGGCCGTTCGCCCCCCGAACTGCGACGACACGAAGTCCTCCGCCACCAGCGGGACGTTGGCGACCGTGCCGCGAGTTGTCGCCTTGCCCGTGCGGATCGACTCCTGGTTGTCCGTCAGCCCCAGGCCCGTGCCGAAGACAATGATCAGCTCGCCGGGCACGATCGGGTTCTCGTCGGTGACCAATGAGTAGGGCTCGTTTCCGCAGCACAGGTGCGAGCCCCTTGCCGAGAGGGTCATTAGCACCGTGGCCTCCGTGCGCTCGTTGGTGTCCGGTGTCGCCGGGTCGTCCTCCGGCACTTCCGTGCCCTGTGCGGCGTAGTTGATCGAGTTGCCCTGCTTGCCCGGCTCGCGCGCCCTCAGGATCACGACGGGAGGCGTGTTGCCATCCTCAAGAAGGCCGTTCTCGCGGTTCGTCTCGACCACGATGCCGTCGCTCGTGACGACATCGAAGCTGTACGGGATCTCGTTGCCGTCCGATCCCAGCGAGCGCGCGACAATCTGCATCTTGGTAGTGCCGACTTCCTGCAGCACGCGGGCGGTCACCTCGGGATCCCCGACCCCGGCGTTGATGGCGCGCACGAGGACGTTGCGCATGATGCGCAGCGCCCGCTCGGCGTCTTCGACATCGCTCTCCGAGAGCGTGTGGCTGTAGGAGCGGTCGCGCACGGTCACTGTGACCGTGTCGCCCGCCTTCGGCTCGCCGCTGAACACCAAGTCCGCCCTCGCGGAGAAGAAACCCACCGTGCCGGCGGAGGCGATCACCTCGGGATCCCCGTCCCCAGCGTTGATGAGCTCGATGAACCGGTCCCGGATCTGGTCAGGGCTCTCGTCCCCCGGAGACGTGTAGGCATAGGTCCGCCCGCTGATCACTATCCTGCCGTCGGCCCCCTCTTGGGAGAGCTGGCGGTTCTCAGTCGCGTCGTTGTTGGGGTCGTCATCCCGCGGGCGGTCGGGGAGCGTGACCGCAACAGATCCCTCGGCTACGCCGTCGGCATGCACCGCAATCGCCCGCCGCGGCTCTGCGCCGTCGAAGGCGAACAGGCCAGGCGCGGCGCGCACGGACTCGCTCGCGCGGGGCGCCGAGGCGCGGATCGTCCCGTCCGGCATGGTGCGCCGGACCAAAAAGCTGTGGCCCGTGCCCTCCAACTCCCAAGGAACCTGGAAGTTCACCTGCTCCGGCGAGACCATCAGGATCGGGGCAAGCCGTCCGTTGGCCAGCACCTGCACTCCGCCCAGCTCCATGGGCAGATCGTCCGCAGTCTCGCCGTTAATGGGATCCTCTTCCACGCCTAGGCCGACGCCAAGGATCTCGCCCGCGAGGTCCTTTCCGAAGATCGAGGCGATCGTTCCCGGGGGCAGGTCGCGCGCGTCCGAGCCGCCGGTCAGGCGCGATCCCGAGGTGCTGGCCTCCAGTTCGGAGCCGGTGTTGCGCAGTTCGACCTGAGTCCAGTTGCCTTGGGGGCCCTCGCGCTTCGCCGTCATGTTGGCGCGGTAAGTGACCGTGCCGCGCGATAGCGTCTCCCCGGAGACTTCGATGGTCGTAGGGGACCCGGAAGTGATGCTGATGGAGAAGGGCAGACTGTTTCCGATCGGCCCCGCATCGCGGTGCACCAGCTCTAGCGTCTCGATCTGGTCGATCTTGCGCTCGACAATCACCTCCGGGTCCTCGGCATTGTCGACGAGGTAGTTGAGCCGATCGACGAATCTCTCCGGGATGTCGCCCTCGGGGACCACGTAGGAGTACTCGCGGCCGTTGATGTCGAGGGTCACCTCGTCGCCCGGGCGCGCCTCTCCGCCGAATCGGATCGTGCCCGTCGCGTGCCGTCCCTCGCCAAGTGCCGGGGATGCGGTGACCGGGAGATCCGCCCCAGCGTTGATCAGCTCGACCATGGCGTCCCGCACGTCCTCGGCGCTCTCGCCCTCTTTCGTCGTGTAGAAAAGTTCCATCCCGTCGAGCGTGAGCTTTATCTCGTCTCCCCCGGCCAGCACGGGAAGCTGGCGGGACTCGTCTTCCGGCGTGTCGGCGATGTCCACCGGGAGCGGCTGGTCGAACTGGAGGTACCCGTGGCTGTGGATGCTGACCGCCGCGGCGTTTCGGACCCCGTTGAGTTCTATCCATGGCTCGCCCGGCGTGAACACCAGAATGCGGCGCGTGAAGGGATCCGCGACGTACAGGTTCTGTCCGTCATAGGCCATCGAAGACGGCGACCGGATGCTGCCCGGTCCTTCCGACTCGGTCAGCTGCACGAAATTTGGCTGGCCGATCACCAAGTCGGCCTTTGCACCATTGGCAGAGGGAAGCCCGTCGAAGACCAAGATGCGGTCGTTGCCGGAATCGGCCACGAACAGCTTCTCGCGGACCATCAGCGCGAAGCGCGGAAAGTTCAGGGTCGCCGCGCAGCGGCGCGGATAGCGGTCCTCGTCGGGGTCGATCTCGGTGGTCGGCGGGGGCAGCGGGACCAGAAGCGGAATGTTCGTCGGGGGCGTCTCATTCTCGCTGCGGCTTCCGTCGTCCTCGAGGGGTCCCAAGGTGTCGCAGAGGTTCTCGGAGTTGTTCGGCTCGGAGGAAGCGAAGTCCGGCTGCCCAATGACGATGTCCGCCGCCGCGTAGTTCTGTGTCGGGACGGAGTTGAACACCAAGACGCGGTTGAAGCCCAGGTCCGCAACGAACATCCGGTTCCCCGAGACCGTCACGCTGACCGGATCGAGCATGCGCTTGTCGTCGGCCTCGTAGACCTCCTTGGCTAAATCCGCCTCGGGCCGCGTGTTCAGGTCTTCCTGCCCCAGCACGAGGTCGGGCGCCTGTGCGTTCGAGGTGGGAAACGTGTTCCAGATCAGGACGCGGCTGTTTTGCGTGTCGGCCACGAACAGCCGGCCGGAGTCGATCCAGACCCCCTGGGGGCCCCTCATCCCGCTGGGCGACGTGTCGGCAAGGAAGCCAGAGAAGTCCGGCTGCCCCAGCACAATGTCGGGAAGCGTCCCATTGACGACGGGGATTGTGTTCCAAAGCAGGACCCGATTGTTGTTGGTGTCGGCGACCGCCATGCGCACGCCGTCGCTGTGCACGGCGCTGGGGTTGTTGAGACCCGGAACGTCCGGCAGGTCAGCCTGTTGGGTGCTGTCAAAGTCGGGCTGCCCGAGGACCGTGTCCGGAAGACCGACACAAGCCGGGCATGGCGAGTCCTGCGGCGGAACGACGTCCGGAGCGTGCACGAACCCGCCGACGTTCTCGTAGATCAGGACGCGATTGCTGACCGGGATCGCGCCGAGGCGGTTTCCGTCAGCCACGAACAGGCGATTGCCGGCGTATGCCACCGACTGCGCAGCCCCGAGCACGCTTCGGCTTGGTGTCGGGTTCTGGCGCGTGAAGCTATCTTGGCCGATCACCAGGCGGGCGCTCTGGTTCGTGACCCACTGCGGGTCAGAGGGCGGGATGGATGGGACAGGCTCTTGGCCCGAGGCGCGCGGCACCGAGGCCACAACTGCGACGACGGCTGCCAAGGCTGCGAGACTGGATCGCATCGTCATTTTCCCTGACGTCAGACCGCCTTGACCAGCCCGCCGTCGATCATCAGCGAACTGCCCGTCACGTAGCTGGCCCGCTCGGAACAGAGAAAAGCCACGACCCAAGCGAACTCCTCCGGCCGGCCCACGCGGTGCAGCGCAGTCCGGCTGGCCAGCCGCTTGATCATCTCATCACGATCCACGCCAGCCTTTCTCGCCCTGCGCCCCGCGAGGCTCAGCAGCCGATCGGTAGCAATCAGACCCGGACCGACATTGTTGAACAGGATATTCTCCGGGCCATACTCCGCGGCAAGGGTCTTGAGCATGCCGACCACGCTTGCACGGACGCCGTTCGAGAGGATCAGGCCGTCGATCGGCTGGCGGACCGACGTCGAGGTGAGCGACACCACCCTGCCCCAGCGCTGCGCCCGCATATCGGGCAGGACGGCCCGGATTAGCGTCCACGTGCTCAGGAAGTTTAGCCGGAAGGCGTCAATCCACTCGTCCGCCCCGAAGTCCTCGAATCGACCGGCCGGGGGGCCGCCTGCGTTGGCCACCGCGATGCTGACAGGGCCAAGGCTGCGCCTGACACCCTCCACAAACGACTGCAAGGCATCCCGGTCCCTAACGTCCACCGACTCGCAGTAGACCTCGGCACCGTGAGACGAGCGGATCTCTTCAGCAGCCGACTCAATCGATCCGGCGTCCCGGGAACAGATCGCCACCCGGCAGCCTTCTGCGGCCAACTCCCCGGCGATGGCCCGGCCCATTCCCTTGCTTGCGGCGGTGACGACCGCCACGCGGCCTCGAATTCCAAGATCCATAGCTTGTTACTGTGCTGGCGGTTGGCTACTGGGACGCAGCAGTGGGCTCTCCGGGGCCCGTGAGCCCGGGCATCATCTTCTCAGCTACGCGCTCAGGGCTCGGAAGGGTTCCGAAGGTAGGCGTCGTCGCCTCGGACCCAGTCCTCGCGAACGGGCTGGAAAACGTCCATCGCAAGCGAGTCTTCCAGGGCCTCGACCCGGTGCGGTTCGTGGGATGGGATCTCGACCACGTCCCCGGCACTTGCGGTCAGCACCCGCCCCGGAAACTCGAAGCGCAGCGATCCCGACAGGATGTGGGAGAGCTGCTCGTTCTCATGGCTGTGCCGTGGGACGACGGCTCCCTTCTTGAGATAGATCCGCGCGGTGGTCATCCGCTCGCTGTGGATGACCCGGCGGGAAGCGTTCGCGTTGAGCGCCTCCATCCTGACCTCATCCCAAGAGTGCAGCTTCATCAAGACTACCCGCGCCCGGGTAGGCACGCCCGGCGCAGTGTCCCATTATAGCCGTGCGACGGTGGCATATCCTGCAGCGGCAGCCGCCGGAACTGAGGGCACGAGCCCTCCTTTACGGGAACGGGCCCGCACACTGCAGTACGCGGAGAGCCCCCGCGCCGCGGTACGGCAAGAAGGGCGCAACCAGCAGTCCGCCCGGAGACTGACGGGTCGGCACGGCGTCTGGTGCGAGCCGCCGCTCCCGTAGCCACACGGCCCATCCTAGGAATGCGCGCCGGGCTTCGGAACACGGCCCTGCGCTAGAATGGCGGGTCTGCCGGATGGAGCTGGCCAAGGACATCCTGCCCCGCATCCTTCAGGGTGTGCCAGGCATGGAGGGCATCGACCTAGACCTGATCCAAGCCTATTGGCCCGCGGTCGTTGGGCCGTTCATGGCGAGCAACTGCAGCCCTAGCAGGCTCGAAGGAACCAAGCTGCTGGTCGAGGTGGCCGATGCCGGGTGGATGGAGGAGTTTTGGCCCATGCGCGGCCAAGTTCTTTCCCTTCTCCAGCGGGAACTCCCCTCGGTCACCGTGGAAGCGATCCACGCCAGCATAGCGCCCAGCGCGGACCGAGGACCGGCCCGATGAAGATCACTCCCGACGAGGTGCGCCACATCGCTGCCCTCGCGAACCTGCGGCTCAGCGACGAGGACACAGCTCTCTACGCGCGGGACTTGGAACAGATCCTCGCTTACGTAGACCAGCTCAACGAGCTCGACACGACCGGGGTGGAGCCAATGGCCCAAGTGCTGCACGAAGGTAACGCCGCGCCGCTGCGGGCGGACGCCCCAGGCGCGAGCTTCGACCAAGAGACCGCCCTTCGCTGCGCACCGCTCCAAGGCGCCGGGCACTTCAAGGTGCCTCGAGTGATCGAGCGCTGAACTGTCCCATGCCATCAGTTGGGGATCTGACCGCCGGCAACATCCGGTCCGGGCTCCTAGCCGGAGACTTCAGCGCCACCGAGCTTGCGCGGGAGGCGCTTGCCAAGGCGCGTGCGGAGAACGACCGGACCGGTGTGTTCCTGAGCTTCACGGAAGAGCGGGCGCTGAACGCGGCCTTGCGAGTGGACCGAAGCCTCGCCGCCGGGGAGCCCCTTGGGCCTCTCGCAGGCGTTCCGATCGCCGTCAAGGACGTGATCATGACCAAGGGCGAGCGCACTACCTGCGCCTCGCGAGCCCTTCAGGACTTCGTCTCGCCGTACGACGCGACCGCCGTGCAGGCGATCGAACGATCCGGGGCGGTGGTGATCGGCAAGACGAACTGCGACGAGTTCGCGATGGGATCCTCGAACGAGAACTCGGCTTTCTTCCCCGTTCGCAACCCGGCCGATCCCACCCGTGTGCCAGGAGGCTCAAGCGGCGGATCGGCAGCAGCGGTGGGGGGAGGGTATGTGCCTCTCTCGTTGGGCTCAGACACCGGCGGCTCGATCCGCCAACCGGCCTCTTTCTGCGGGGTTGTGGGGGTGATGCCCACCTACGGGCGCGTATCCCGCTACGGGTTGGTCGCCTTCGCAAGCTCTCTGGACCACATTGGTCCGTTCGCACGCACCGTGAGGGACACGGCGCTGCTGCTGGGCACGATCGCCGGATCGGATCCCATGGACTCGACCGCGGCAACCGCACCGGTCCCCGACTATTCGGGCGGTCTCACCGCCGACGTGAGGGGGTTGCGGCTGGGCATCCCCCGCGAGTACTTCGGGGAGGGTCTCGAGCCGGAGGTGGGCAACCTCGTTCAGGCTGGAATCGACAGCCTTGTCGGCCTCGGCTGCGAGCCGGTCACGATCAGCCTTCCGCACACCCGCTACGCGATCGCCAGCTACTACCTGATCTGCACCGCGGAGGCCAGCTCAAACTTGGCGCGCTACGACGGTGTGCGCTATTCGCGGCGCGCCGACCGCGCCGCCCTCCGGGACATGTACCGCGACTCGCGCGCCGAGAGCTTCGGTCCCGAGGTCAAGCGCCGCATCATCCTCGGAACCTATGTGCTGAGTTCCGGGTACTACGACGCCTACTACAAGAAGGCGCAAGAGGTGCGGGCCCTGGTTGCCGGCGACTTTTCGCGGGCCTTCGAGGACGTGGACGCCATCATCACTCCGGTTTCCCCGTTCCCGGCGTTCAGGCTCGGCGAGAAGACAAGCGATCCCCTGCAGATGTACCTCTCGGACATCTACACCATCACCGGCAGCTTGGCGGGCATAGCCGGCATGAGCGTGCCCTGCGGGCAGACAGCAGCAGGGCTGCCGGTGGGCCTCCAGATTCTCGCCAACCACTTCCACGAGCAGACCATGCTGAACCTAGGGCACGCCTTCGAGCTCACTCGCGGAGACGGGCCCGGGCAGACTTGAGCGCTCGCCGAGCGCACACCCGCGACCGAGGCGGCCACGAGCATTTCCGCGAAAGTCAGCGCGGGGCGCTCGTAAGGGACTACGTTTCCAAACTGGGCCGCAGGCCTACCAACCGCTTCACCTGTCCATCGGTTCTTCGTCAGCCTGATGTGCGCCTCACTGTGCCGGGGCCTTGAGTCTGTCCGACCGTGAATCCGCCATAGACCCCATTGTTGGGTCGCGGGCCGAGAAATTCCTACCGCGCAGGAATGGTGTGAGCGTATGCGGATATATACTGGTCACGATGTGGGGCCAGATCTTAGACATGGTCGGCGACTTTGGCACGCTTGTGATTGCAGTTGCAGCGCTGGTAGTGAGTGTTTGGTCAGTTTTGTTCCGGAGCCGCCGGCGAGATTTTGAGGTTCTTCTGGACCGAAGTGACAAGGAAGCTACCAAGCGCGAGGCTGAGACACGAGAGCTAAGACGCCAGCTGGAGAGGGCAGCTGCCCATCGCGAGGCCGAGACACGCGACCTAAGGCGCCAGCTCGAAAAAGAAGCTGCCAAGCGCGAGGCTGGAACCAAGGACTTGATGCGCCAGCTCGAAAGGGAAGCTGCCAAGCGCGAGGCTGGAACCAGGGACTTGATGCGCCAGCTCGAAAAGGAAGCTGCTAAGCGCCAGGCTGGAACCAAGGACTTGATGCGCCAGCTTGAAAAGGAAGCTGCTAAGCGCCAGGCTGGAACCAAGGACTTGATGCGCCAGCTTGACAACGAGGCCGCCAAGCGGGAGGCCGAATCTCGGGAGCTCAGGCGCCAGCTCAGCGAGGAAGCCGCTAAGCGTGAGGCTGCGATCCAAAGGATGCTTGACATCAGCGAGCGAAGATTTTCCGCGCTGATGGAGCGCCTCGACGACCACCTTGAGCACTTGGCGGCTGTCTCCGAGCGAGTGGCCCAGAACGAGACCGCGCTGAGGGCGGCAAAGGCCGACGGGTACCGTACTGTGGCGGCCCAAGCGTCCGCTCCGGACGAGAGCGACGAAGAGGCCGTGCAGCAGGCTCCGCCCGACCAGCTTGCCGAATAGCAGGAAGCGTCGCGCAGGGAAGCCGACTCCTGAAGCATATCGGCGCAGCTTCCATGCAGGACCTCAGACTGGCCGCCAGCACTGGGAGAGCCAGGGTCCGGTACGAAGAGTTCCTCGGGGCACGTTCCGATTTCGCGACAGCGCGAGTCCTCCGTTCGTCCATCGCCTAGAGGTCTTACTCGAGAACTCGTGCTGACCCGTTCGCCGACCGCGTGGACGTGCTCGGTCGTGGGTTACGATAGCCCGGTGACCTCCAAGATCAGACCAGCCCTAGCAGCGTGCATCTCGGCCCTCCTGCTCTCCGTCTCGGTTGGTGCGCAAGACCGGCCGAGACCAAGGGCCTTGGCTCCGGAGTGGGTCTCGCTTTTCAACGGCGAGGACCTCAGCGGCTGGAGAAAGGTCGGCAAGGAGAGCTGGGAGGTCGTCGACGGGACGATCCTCGGCCAAGGGATCACCGATGCGTACGGATACTTGGCCACGACCCGCACGTACCGTGACTTCCACTTCTCGCTGCGGTTCAAGTGCGAGGCGGACGGTAACAGCGGCGTGTACATCCACACGGCCTTCGAGGGGGACACGCCACGCGTAGTGGCGGGACGGCAGATCGAGATTGACCGCACTCTCGGCCGCCACACTGGCGGGATCTACGGGGACGGGAGGGGCTGGCTCGCCTGGCCATCCCCGCAGTACGAGACCGTCATCCGGCCGTATGACTGGAACGACATGCTCATCGAGATCGAGGGGAACCACTATGTCGTACATCTCAACGGCATCAAGGTCCTCGACTTCACGTATCCCTCTCCCGGTTCCGAGGAAGGTGTGATCGCCCTCCAGCTGCACTCCGGAGGGGAGGGCCGCATGCGCTTCAAGGACCTTTTCGTGCGCGACCTCAGCCCTTCAAAGTGAACTGCCCTAGCCCGACAGCCCCGAATCGCGTCTGAACAGTGCGTGGACACGCACATTGATCCGCCAGTTGGCAGCTCCTGAACGAACGCTGTTGCTGCCGCGCACTGCGAAGGTCCCGCCCCTCACAGGCTGTTCGGGCTAGGAGGCCCACTGCTTCACGAAAAGAGCCGGTCTGGACGTCATTCGGTCGCCACACCAGACCCGACCAGCGCGGGGCGATCAGGCCAAGATCGGTTCGATCAGTTCACCGTGCACGTCGGTGAGCCGCATGTCGCGGCCGCTGTAGCGGTAGGTCAGCCGCTTGTGGTCCAGCCCGAGAAGGTGCAGCATCGTCGCGTGCAGGTCGTGCATGTGCACCTTGTTCTCGACGGCGAAGTAGCCATACTCGTCCGTTGCCCCGTGGCGCATGCCGCCGCGCACGCCCCCGCCGGCCAGCCACATGGTGTAGCCGAACGGGTTGTGGTCGCGGCCCGTCTTGTCGCTGAACTCGCCCCCATTGGTCTGGGCAGTGGGCGTGCGCCCGAACTCGCCTCCCCATAGCACCAGCGTCGTATCCAGTAGGCCACGGCCTTTCAGGTCCTTCAGCAGGCCCGATATGGGCTTGTCGGTGGACCTCGCGTTGATGCGGTGGCCCGTCTTGAGGTTCTGGTGCTGGTCCCAGCGGTCCTGACCCTTGCGGGCGGGAGTGAGCAGCTCAATGAATCGCACGCCGCGCTCGACCATGCGGCGTGCCAGCAGGCACTGCCTGCCGAACTCTGCGGTGTGGTCCTCGTCAAGGCCGTACATTCGCTTGGTCAGCTCGGACTCGCCCCTGAGGTCTAGCAGGTCCGGCACGGCGCTCTGCATGCGGAAGGCGAGCTCGTAGTTGGCGATCGTCGCTTCGATCTCGCTGACGCTCCCCATGCGCTCAACGACGCCCCTGTTGAGCTTGCGGATCAGGTCCAGCTTGGCGAGCTGCTGTCCCTCGTGCTCCTCCACCGGGACGATGTCCGCGATGGGATGCTCGCCCCGCCGGAAGAGGGTGCCCTGGTACGAGGCGGGCAGGAAGCCGCTCCCGAAGCAGTCCATCCCGCCCGGCGGGATCAGGCCGCTGTCCAGCACCACGAAACCCGGCAGGTCGTCACACTCGCTGCCCAGCCCGTAGGTGACCCAAGCGCCCATCGAGGGCCGTCCCTGAAAGCCGGAGCCGGTGTGCACGAAGTAGTTGCCGGCTGTGTGCTCGGAGTGGTCGGCCACCATCGAGTTGATCACGCACAAGTCGTCGGCGCACTCCGCCACGTGCGGGAACAGGTCGCTGACCCACAGGCCCGATTCCCCGCGCCTGGAAAATTCGAAGGGAGACCCAAAGACCTTGTCGGTGATGTTGAAGACAGTGGTCGGCAGGTCCGGAAGTTGGATGGGCTGCCCATGCTCGGCGCGCAGGCGGGGCTTGGGGTCGAAGGTGTCCATCTGCCCTGGCCCGCCATCCATGTAGAGGAAGATCACGCTCTTGGCGCGCGGCGGGAAGTGCGGGGGTCGCACGGCCATCGGGTCCGCTGCGCGCGACGGGGCCGACCGCGCGCTGTCCCGAGCGACCATCGCCGACAGCGCGAGGCCTCCGAAACCGGTAGCGCTTCGCGCCAGCCACTGCCTTCGGGTCATCGCCCACTCATGTTAGGCCACCCTGCGGATCGCTGCACGGGCCACGCCATACAATGGGCCCCATGACTTGGAACGTGCTGGTGCTGCCGGGCGATGGCATCGGTCCAGAGGTGACCCAAGAAGCCGTCCGCGTGCTCGAGCACGTGGCCGCCAAATGGGGCCACCAAGCCCGCCTGCAGGAGGCTCTCCTCGGCGGAGCCGCCATCCATGCCACCGGCTCGCCTTTTCCTGAGCGCACCCGGGAACTCGCGCTAGAGTCCGACGCGACGCTCCTGGGCGCGGTCGGTCTCCCTGAGTTCGACAGCCTGCCTCCGGCCGAGCGGCCCGAGAAGGGCCTGCTCGGCCTGCGGAAGGCGCTCGACGTCTACGCGAACCTGCGTCCAGTGCGCTGCTACGACAGCCTCATCGACTCCTCGCCACTGAAGAACGCCATTGTGCAGGGGACGGACATCCTGATCGTGCGCGAACTCACCGGCGGCCTGTACTTCGGGCAGCCGAGGGGCATTGAGGGCGCCGGGCCGGGGGAGACGGCCGTGAATTCCATGGTCTACACGCGCCACGAGATCGAGAGGGTCGGGCGCATGGCATTCGGGCTGGCCCGGCAGAGGCGCGGCAGGCTGACCTCGGTGGACAAGGCCAACGTCCTTGAGAACTCTCAGCTGTGGCGGGGAATCATGGCCCAGCTATCGGCCGAGTACCAAGACGTGGAGCTGGACCACATGCTCGTGGACAACTGTGCCATGCAGCTGCTCTTGCGGCCGGCCGACTTCGACGTCGTTGTGACCGAGAACCTGTTCGGCGACATCCTCAGCGACGAAGCGTCGGTGCTGGCCGGGTCAATCGGCATGCTGCCGTCGGCCTCGATCGGCGACCGCCTCCCGAGCGGGGCCCTACGGGGGCTCTACGAGCCGGTCCACGGCTCGGCCCCCGACATCGCCGGCCAAGGCCTCGCGAATCCCTTGGCGGCGATCGGGTCCGTCGCGGCCATGCTGAAGTACACGTTCGGCCTGTCCGAGGAGTCCGCCACCGTCGAGCGTGCCATCGGTGAGGTCCTTGCCAGCGGAACTGTAACGGCAGACCTCAAGCCCGCCGGGGAGCCAGCCTCGACGCGGGAAGTGGGCCGGGCCGTGTGCTCGGCGATCGGCTAGCCTTCCAGCGCTGCCCTGCCCAGCACCAGCCGGCGGCCTGGGTCCCGCAGCAGCCGCAGCGCATCGTCGACGAACTCGCGGTCTGACCGGCTGACGAGGCCTGTGACGCCGTTCTGCACGATGTGCGGCGGCCCTTAGGCGTTCTTCACCACAGTCGGGACGCCGGACGCGTCGGACCACCAGACCGGTTTGCCGTTCGTATCCGTGCGGCGCCATGGTCGTCGGAGCCCGGTAAGGCGCCAGGATGTGGACCCCAACGTGGAAGTAGGTGTCCCGGAACAGGACCGTCCACTGGACGTTCACCGGAACGGTCGGGTTGCTGTCCAAGGCCTGCAGCTGGAGGGGAGCTTCAATGGAGCCGTGGTCGGTGATCGAGACCACCGGGTCGAGCCCGAGAAGCTCCTCGATCTGGCCTTGCTCGACTCTCAGCGGGCCCAGCGGGCCGAGCGGCGGGGTCCACCACATTCGCGCGAAGTCGTCCTCGATATCGCGCGAGCCGTACTGCTGGCGGAAACTCGCCAGCAGCCGCGCAGGGAGCTCTCCGCATGACATCGGCAACTTGCACAGTGAAAGCAGGCCTTCCTTCGAGTGCAACGTGTGGCCGTGAAGGGAGACAGCCGTCCGGAAATGCTCGGCGACGCCGGGAGAGCTGTGCAAGTAGCCCAGACTGCGCTGCATCAGCGCCCGGGGCGGAAGCCGCGGCTCCACAAGCTCCAGCCTGCAAGGGTGAAGTGGCGGCCCGGTTACGGCATCGAGAAGTGTCTGTTACATTGCGTTCAGGCGCGTGCGAGCGCCTGGGACACGGATGACACCGGAGAAGGCGGGTGAGGGAACGACGCTAGACATGGCAAAAGCGAGTGCCGCCCACGGGGTCTCGCTGCTGGCCCTCGCCGTCGGCATGTGGATCGCGACCGGCCCCTCCAGCATGGCCACGCTCGTCCCGGCAGTGTTCGGGGCCGTCCTGCTCGGGCTTGGCATTCTGGCCTGGGCCCGCCCCGACAGCCGCAAGCACGCCATGCATGCTGCCGCAGCGGCGGCCCTGCTCGGACTGCTGGGAACCTTCCGGGCCGCGATCGACGCGGTCGCCGGAGGACCTCGCGAAGAATCGTGGGCGGGGTTCAGCGCGCCGATCCTGGCCACATTCCTGTGGATGTGCGTGCGGTCCTTCCGCCAAGCGCGCAAGGCGCGCGGGTAGGGCCCGTTCCCCGAGCCCGGCTCCTCAGATGTCGAGGTTCGAGACGTTTAGGGCGTTGTCGCCGATGAACTTCCGGCGCTGCTCGACGTTCTCGCCCATCAGGGTGGTGAAGATCTTGTCCGTTTCGACCGCGTCGTCGATGCGCACGCGCAGCAGGCTGCGCTTTTCGGCGGTCATGGTCGTGTGCCAGAGCTGGTCGGCGTTCATCTCGCCGAGCCCCTTGTAGCGCTGCACCGAAGCGTCCTTCATCGCCAGCTGCTTCAGGTGCGCCAAGACATCCAGAGGCTCGTCCAGCACGCTTGTCGAGCGGCGCGCTGCCACGACGAACGGCGGCCGGTTGAGATCTTCGAGATCCCGCGCAAGGGTCCGAAGCCGGCGGTATTCGGGCTGGGCCGCCAGCTCCAGGTCGATCATCCCCTCGGCCTCCGAACCGTCGCGGAAGCACAGCGAGAAGGCCGAATGCTCCTCATCCTCCTCCAGCCACGCGTCCGGACCGGTCGAGCGCAGCAGGCCTGCGGCCGCCTCCATGCACGCTTGGTCCCGGAACTGCTCCTTCGTGTCGAGGGCCGCGCGGGTGTTGCCCAGCAGGTCGACGGCCGCCTCACTGCGCAGCTTGCGCAGAAGCCTGCGGCGCATGCGCCCGTATCCCTCGAGCTGCGCCAGGTACTGCCGCAGGCGCCCCTTCTTTAGCAGGATGCCAGGGGATCCGTTGCTGCCCACCTGCACGGTCACACCGTCGCAGGCGATCTCCAGTATGCGGTCGGCCAGCTCGGCGTCGCTCTTGATGTAGGTCTCCTTCCTGCCGCGCTTGATGCGGTACAGCGGGGGCTGCGCGATGAACACGCGGCCGCTGGAGATCAGGGTCGGCATCTGCCGGTAGAAGAACGTCAGCAGCAGCGTGCGGATGTGGGAGCCGTCCACGTCGGCGTCGGTCATGAGGATGACCTTGTGGTAGCGCAGCTTCGATTCATTGAAGTCATCTCCGATGCCCGTGCCGAGGGCCGTGATCATCGCGCGGATCTCCTCGTGGGAGAGCATCTTGTCGGCGCGCGCCTTCTCAACGTTGAGGATCTTGCCCTTCAGCGGCAGGATCGCCTGGTTGCGGCGGTCCCGCCCCTGCTTGGCGGTGCCGCCGGCCGACTCGCCCTCGACGATGAACAGCTCGGCACGCTCCGGGTTGCGCTCTTGGCAGTCGGCCAGCTTGCCCGGCAGGCCCGCGGAGTCCAGGGCCCCCTTGCGGCGGGTCAGGTCGCGAGCCTTGCGCGCCGCCTCCCTGGCCCGAGAAGCGTCGATCGCCTTGGCGACGATGCTTCTGGCGACTCTCGGGTTGCGCTCGAAGAATTCGCCGAGATTGTCGTTCACGGCGGACATGATCTGGCCCTGGATGTCGCTGTTGAGCTTGCCCTTCGTCTGGCCCTCAAACTGTGGCTGAGGCAGTTTGACGCTGATCACGGCGGTCAGACCCTCGCGCACGTCATTGCCGGACAGTCCGCCCTTGAGCCCCTTTAGCAGGTTCGCGG
Organism: Bryobacterales bacterium; assembly: GCA_028819235.1. GTDB lineage: Bacteria > Acidobacteriota > Terriglobia > Bryobacterales > UBA6623 > VXMF01. The sequence goes on along the minus strand of JAPPMC010000052.1, from coordinate 3,704 downwards.
CCTTGGCGTAGGCGTTGATGGTGCGTGTGAGCGCCGAGCGGAAGCCGGACAGGTGCGTGCCGCCCTCGGTCGTGTTGATCGTGTTGGCGAAGGAGAACATGTTCTCCTGATAGCTGTCGTTGTACTGCAGGGCGACGTCGGCGGCCACTACGCCGCCGGAGAACGGACGCTCATCGTGGAATGAGATCGGTTCCGGGTGCAACGCCTGCTTGCCGCGGTTGAGGTACTGCACGAACTCCGCGATGCCGCCCTGGAAGTGGAACTCTTGGGGCTCGCGGTCGGAGCGCTCGTCGGCGAGCACGATGCGCAGCCCGGCGTTCAGGAAGGCCATCTCGCGCAGCCGGCGCGCGAGGATTTCGTGGCTGAATTCCGTGGTGGTGAAGATCTCCGTGTCCGGCCGGAATGTGATGCGCGTGCCCTTCTTTCGTGAGCGCCCGCACTGCTGCAGCGGGGTCAGCGGCTTGCCGCGCTCGTACTCCTGCTCCCAGGCGTGGCCCTCCCGCCAGATCTCCATCTTGAGGTACTCCGAAAGGGCGTTGACGCAGCTCACGCCCACCCCGTGCAGGCCTCCAGAGACCTTGTAGCTGTTGGCGTCGAACTTGCCCCCGGCATGGAGCTTGGTCATCACAACCTCGGCCGCGGAGACGCCCTCGGTGCGGTGCCGGCCGACCGGAATGCCGCGGCCGTTGTCGTGGATGGTGACGGAGTTGTCGATGTGGATGGTGACGCGGACAAAGTCGCAGAACCCGGCCAGCGCCTCGTCGACGGCATTGTCCACCACCTCGTAGACCAGATGGTGAAGGCCGATCTCGCCCGTGGAGCCGATGTACATCGCCGGACGCTTGCGGACACCTTCCAGGCCCTCCAGGACCCGGATGTTGTCGGCGGTGTACTCGCTGGTGCTGGTTCTTGCTGTCGTCGCCATGTCTAAGGCCTGCAGGCCCCTCCTCCGGCCCGCCTACAGGCGGATCGGCATGATCAGGTAGCGGTAGTCGGTGTCCTTGGGGAGGCCCGTCTCCTGCAGCTGGACGGAGCCCCGCGGGGGATGGTTCAGGCTCATGAGGACCTGCGGGCTGCGGGCTTGCTCCAGGAACTCGAGGACATACTTGGCGTTGAGCCCCACGGCCGCCGGCTCGCCGCCGAAGTCCACCTTCACGCTTTCCTTGCTGGTGTCCGCAAGCTGACCGTTCCCGATGTGGGGCGTCATGGTGAGCCGGCCGTCGTCAAGGTCGAACCGCACGGCCGGAGTGCGCTTCTCCGCGAACAGGGCGACCCGCCGCAGGACTCGGTAGAACTCGAGCCGATTGACCTCGAAGTTCGCCTGGAATTCATCGGGCATCACCCTCTGGTGGTCGGGGAACTTCCCCTCCACCTGCTGGCACGCCAGCCGCCGCGGGCCGCACTCGAAGAAAATGCGGTCGTTCCCGAGCGCGGCGACCGTCACTGGCGGGGTCGGCCCTTCCGCGGCCGCCGCAGCGCTGAGAATCCCGGTCAGCGAAGCTAGGGCCTGGCGTCCGATCACGCTGACGTGGCCACCGGCCGGGCCCTCGACAGCCGCTTCGCGGAAATATCGGGACAGGCGATGGCCGTCCGTCGAGACCATGCCAACCTTCTCCGGGGTCATGACCAGCTGACCGCCCGGAACGGTATAGCGCGTGCCTTCGGACGCCACGCACATGAAGGTCCGCCGGATGGCCTCGAGCAGCGGCTCGGCCGGCAAGCTCCAGCGGACGCCGGCAGCCTGGGGCTGGCTTGCATCGGGCTCAAGGTCCGCCCCGAACAAGCCCTGCGGGAGCTTGAAAGCCTCGGCCTGGAGCGTCGGGGTCTGCGCGGCCGGGGTCGCATCCACGACCCTCATGCGCATGTGGGTGTCGCCGTTCTCGTATTTCAGCCGCAGCGTCTTGTCGGCGGGAAGCAGCTCAAGGTACGACAGGGGCCTGCGAACGCGCGCGACGGCGGTCCCAGTCGAAAGGACGTCCGCCTCACAGGCGGAGTTCAGCCACAGCGACGAGCCGCTTGCACTGAAGGAGAGCGTGCCGTCCCCGGCTTCGTAGCGCACCAAGTCGAATCCCTGATCGTCGAAGACCGTGCTGGCGAGCTTCAGCTCGGCGACCAAGGCCTGCACGCCGATGGACAGCTCCATTCTTCGACCATCCCCCTCTTGGCCGGCGACGGCGGTCCCGGCGCCGCCGGGGGATCTCCGCCAGCCGAAATCGGCCGCCAAAGACGGGACAGGGCCTAGCCTACCGGCGACCGCGCGACCGCCGAGCGCAGGCCCGAAGGCCGACCAAGGGCATCCTTCGCCTAGGTATATTGTATCACGCCCGAGGCGGCGGCTCGCCGGGGAGCGGCATCACCACGTACCGCACGGTCTGGCTCCCGTTGTCCCAGGCAGCGTTGAATTCGACGGGCCTCGTGGGCTCGTTCACGTTGACCGTGATGCTTTGGGCGCTGCACACATCGAGGAAGTCGAGAATGTACTTCGCGCTGAAGCCCGCGGCGAAGGACGCGGGATCCTTGCCGACCCTCACGGCATCCTGCCCCTCGCCGATGGCCAGGTCGCGAGCCTTTAGCCTGAGCTCGTCATCCTCCAGGGAGAACGAGACCTGGGCCGATTCCTGGGGAGCGAACTTCGCGACCCTGCTCAATGACTCGCGCAGCTCCAGGCGGTCGATCTCCTTCGTGACCGAAATGGTCTTCGGAAGCACACGCTCGTAGTCGGGGAACCTTCCGATGGTCAGACGGGTCGCCAGCGTCCGCAGCCCGGCCCGGAAGAATGCGCGGTTGCCCTTCACGGCGACGTCGACCGTGGACTTGCCTGGATCGCCGGCAACGAGGGGGCGGATGATCTTCTGGATGTTGACGAGGGCCTTGCGCGGGACTAGGCAGCTCACTTCCTGCCGGATGGAGAACCCCTCAAGCCTGGTCTCGCAGACTGAGAGGCGGCTGCCGTCCGTCGACACCAGCAGCATGCGACCCGGGCCGACCTCCAGCTGGCCCGACGAGTAGACGTGCGAGGAGCCGCGCGCGGAATCCCTGCTGACGCTGATCAGGGTCTGCCGTATCGCCTTCTGCAGGGCTTCCGCCGGAATGCTGGCGGCGACCTCTTCCGGCATGGGCTCCACCGTCGGGTAATTCCACGCGCCCGCGCCCGTGAACTTGGTCGAGGCATCGCCGCATGTGAGGGTGGCGACGTCTTTCGCCGAGACCGAGATCGTGGCTTCCCTTCCCGGTTCGAGCAGGCGGGCGTACTGGGCCAAGGACTTGAGCGGAAGCGCAGCAGTTCCCTCTGCATCAACCTCTGCAGGGCATGACGTGCTCACGGAGACGTCCATGTCGCTGGCGATGAGTTCCAGCCTCTCGCCGACGGCCGTCATCAGGATGTTGGACAGAACCGGAATTGTGGTCTTGGGGTCGATCACCCCCTCGGACGCGGCCAGCTCCCGTGCCAGGTCGTGCGTCTTGACGCGAACTTGCATGCCAACCCTCTCTTTCGGCGCCGCCGGCCCGTCCGCGCGCTGGGGTGGCGGTCCGGAGCAGGCTGCCTCACCATTATTGGCAGAACATCCGCGCCCGTGGCTCCCGACCGGGCATGTCGGCGCAATCGGCCTGCCGCCAGACAAGACTCTGCCCATGCCGTTGTCGCTACCGCGGCCTGCCCATGCCCCATAAGCGGGACTTGACAACGGCACCCCTCGTGTGGC
>JAPPMC010000243.1:6998-61035 GCA_028819235.1 Bryobacterales bacterium | reverse complement strand
TCTCAACCGTCGCTCAGACATCGCCCGATCCATTTAACATTGAAAGCCCCTGGGGTGGCGGCAGCAGGCACCGGCCCGCGGTATTGCGGGCTCGTGGGGTGGCCGCTCGCCCGGTCGGGCCTGGCGGGACGGGGGCCCGCTCTGCTCCGGCGGGCGGCTTGGCCAGCATGGCCAAGCATCGGGCACGGGGCCATGCGCCGGAAGTCCGGACCGTTCCTACGCAAGCGAAGGCGCCCTCGGGCCGTAGGCACTACGTGGGGGCAGATGTCGCACGGTGGCACGCACCTGGCGAAACGCCGCGCCTGCACTGCAGCCTCAGGGCACTGACAGCGCACGGCACAGTCCCCCGCCTCGCCGTTCGCCCGCAGAGGTGCTTGCGGACCGACGGCTATGCCGAGTGAGGACCGGTCAACGCGCGGATCCCACGGATGTCCTACGGGCATGACGGCTTGGGTCGCTAGAATGCTCTGCGATGCGCGAACTGCAACGGGCATTGGAAGCGGCCCGAATCATCGATCTGGCCCAGCCGTACTATCCGGGCATGCCGCACCATCCTCACCATCCGCCGTTCGTGTACGGGCTGAGCAAGGCGCACGGTGAGAGCTCGTGGCGGGGGGTAAGCGCGGCCGGCGACGCGATCTCGCTAGGCGGCCATGTCGGGACGCATATCGACGCCCTCTGCCACTTCTCCCTGCGCGGGAAGCTGTTCGGCGGGGCGGACGCCGTGGGCTGCCAGTCGTACACCCTCGGCATTTCCGCGCACCACGTCGACACCATCCAGCCGATCTTCCGCCGCTGTGTGCTTCTGGACGTGGCTGCCACTCAGGGGGAAGAAGTGCTGCCGCCCGACTTCGTGATCGATGCCGACTGCCTTGAGCGCGCGGCCGAGCGGGCAGGGGTGCGGCCCGGACCCGGCGACATAGCCTTGGTGCGCACGGGCTGGGGCCGCTTCTGGCACGACCCCGGCCGCTACATCAACAGCCTTCGGTGCCCCGGCGTGAACCTCGACGCCGCTTGCTGGCTCAGCTCGCTCGGGGTGTTCGCGGGAGGCTCGGACACGATCGCGTTCGAGTTCCTGCCGGCCAAGGGCATGCCGGTGCACGTCCACTTTCTGGTGGAGAGCGGCATACACATCATCGAAGCGCTGGACCTAGAGGGCCTCGCCAAGGCCGGAATCCACGAGTTCGTGTTCGCCGCCGCGCCCCTGCGGCTTCCCGGCGCGACCGGCTCGCCGATCCGGCCCGTGGCCCTTTGCACCCGCTGAGGCCGATCTTGACGAGTCCTCCAAGCGGCCGCAGAAGGGGTTTCGCTTGGCTCGCCAGAACGCTTCGATCGCGGATTGATACGAAAAATGGTAGATCCGCTTGCGTTGCCCTATGAGATTCGGTATACTACGTTCAGCCGGAGGGGCGAAGCCCACCAACGCATAGCAAATCCTCAACCAAAGACCCCTGAATAGCCCCCTCCGGCACCTTTTTTAAATTGGCCAGACTTCTCTGCCCTGCAAGCGTTGGCCGGGAATCCCCGTTACGGGCGCGAAGGTTGCTCTCATCACGACCCCAAAGGGCGGGCTGCGCGGGACTGGCGCTGGCGGCCGCACTTGCGGTCGCTGCGACCGAAGCATGGGCACAAGAAACCCGCATGCCAGCGGATCAGGCCCGGGCATTGGAGAACCCGGTCGAAGACTCCCCCGCCGTACTTCGTGAAGGACGCAAGACCTACCTTCGACTCTGCCAGTACTGCCACGGCGCGGACGGCCGTGCCCAAGCCAACCCCGACTTTGAGGCCCCGAGCCTGAGGGATCCCACTGAGTGGCGATTCGGGGCGTCCGACGGGGAGATCTTCGTGTCGATACGCGACGGTGCAGGGCACGACATGCCGCCGTTCCGCGATAAGCTCGCAGATCGCGAGATCTGGGAGCTGGTGCGGTTCATCCGCAGCATTGGCCCGGCGACTGGGCGGCGCTGAGAAAGCCCCGGCCCTCTTTAGTTCTGCGGCACCAGAGCAGCCACCCTGCACGGCGCCCCTGAGCCGGTTGCGATCTTCATTGGGAAGGCCAAAAGGTGGGCCCCGCGCTCGGGCAGAAGGTCAAGCTGCGTGAGGTTCTCTAGCGCCGGAATCGAATCGCCCGCCAGGACCTGATGGCTGGCAAAGTCGCTGGACGTCCCGGGATCAATGCTGGCCGTGTCGATGCCGACGACCGCAACACCCCGCTCGGCGAGGCGCTTGGCGGCCTCCGATGAGATCCCGGGAAACCGCAGCCTGTCCGCCCGGCCGGGGGTGTCGTCGCCTAGATAGCTCAGCGTGTCCGGCCACCGACGGCTCCATCCGGTCCGGAAAACCACGATCATGCCTTCCGAGATCTGGCCGTGCCGGTCTTCGTGCGCGTCCAGGTCGTCCACAGACGCGGCATAGTCCGGGTCGTCCTCGCATTGCTGGCTGACGTCTACGACGGCGACCGGGCCGCTGAGGTCAGCCAAACTCAACTGCCCAACCGCGGCACCACCCTCGGCGAAATGGACGGGAGCGTCGAGGTGGGTTCCCGTGTGCTCGCTCATCGCCAAGTCGAAGGCGCTGTACCAGAAGCCGCCCGGCTGGGGACCCCAGGCTGTGCGGTCGTGGCGGAATGGCCTGCCGGTCGGCCAGTAGACCGTCTGCTCATCAAATGGATGGCTAAGGTCAACGATCTCGTATCCGGCGAAGGGGTCTGGCCGAACTACCGGCATGTCGCCGCTACTGCAGGCCGCGACGAGTAGCGCCGCGGAGACGGCGAGGCTGGCGGCTCTCAGCAGAGCAAGTCGGGGGGTGGGGTTGATCTTGTTTTCTTCTGGCATGGCTCGCGACCTATAGTCCGGCATTAGCGGGCGCGAGCGCAACAGCGCCGCAGAGGCTGCGAGCCGGCAGTCACGCCCACTTCCTCGGGAGCGTCTGCGGACCTGACCCCACGGTGGCCCTCAAAGACAGCGGCGAAATACCGATGGCATTGCGGCATTCCATGGCCCGCTGAGCGCGGCCCAAAGGATGCCCCGTCAGGACTCTCCCGGCCCTCCCCGGTCGGGCGAGCCTCCTGCCCAGTCGTGACCAGCCGCTCGCTTTCCGTCAGGGGGCGCAGCGATGGGAACGAAGACAGCTTGGCGCTACCGCGGTACGCCGTCCTGGTTCGGGCGACCTCTTTGGCTTAGTCGACCTCGGCACGTCGACTCGGGGGATTCGGATCCTGAGGACACGGGCTGAAGTCGGGGCATCTCTGAGCCGCCTGGACGACACCCGTGAACAAACCTCAGCGTCCGGCGCACCGGTGAATCCAGAATTCATGGAATGACGGCTTGAAGCCGGTCGGGTCGATGGAAGGCCATCTCCGGCTAGACTGCCTGATTGATCAGACGCGTCAGGGCCTCGAGATGCTGCTTGAGGTTCAACCGGCCGTCGGCGCTGAGACGGTACCAAGTCACGGGGCGCCGCTTCACATAAGTCCTCTCGGCCTCTAGGTGACCCGAGTCCTCGAGCTTGCGGAGATGCGCTCCCAAGCTGCCGTCAGTCGCTCCCAACGTTTCCTTGAGGCGGCTGAAGGACATGGCGTCGTGCTTGGAGAGCAGCACGCAGATCGCAAGCCGCATGCGGTGCTCAAGAAGCCCGTTCAGCAAGCGCAACTCGTCCAAGGCAGGGACATCCGGGTTACTGGGCTGTCTCACGCTTCCGTGCTCCGATGAACGCTGCAGTCGTCAGACCGATGGCCAGCACCGCGCCAGCGATGGTCCAGCCCAAGCTCGGCACCCAGATCGTCACTAGGTACGCGCCACCCGTCAGGAGGCCCAGCGGCAGCATTCGGCGCTCCAAATGTAGCCCCCATTGAAAATACGTCAGGGCGAGCAGCAACACCCAAAGTGACCCGAACCCCTGCCAAGTCAGCTGCTGTGCCTGGACGAGCGCTAGGCCAAGAATGCCTGCGGCCATGAACGCAATCCAGTGAAGACCGTGACGGATGCCCTCTTCGCGGTTCACTAGGCCCGTGTCGAGAGCCGCGCGTCTGCCGAGCCAAGCGGAGATCACGAATCCGACCGGCCCCGCAAAGAGCCAGTAGATGCCGACCGAACGAAGGTCGTCGACAAAGTCGACGATCGCGAAGCCGCAGAAGCCAATCAGCGCCCAGACGAAATAGATGCCCGGCACGGTCGGCTTCTTTGATCGCTCGGCCGTGGCCCGGACAAACGCTATGTCTTCCCTGAGTTTGGTGTTGTCGAGCATGTAATCCTCCTTTGCTCTAAAGACGCGAGTTACTCTGTATATGAGAGTCACTCTAGATCATAGAGTATAGCATTTCGGATTTCGGCACACCGTTGCAAGCAGAATGGTCGAGTACGCCGCGGAACGCGACTGCGGGCCGCACAGCTCCCGGCCAAATAGCGGTCGCACAGCGGGGCAGCCTCACTTCCACAGGGGGTGGGCAGTGCCCGTTCGGGTTTCGGGGCAGCATACTAGACAGAGGGGCGCCATACGACCTCTACGAGGGTCTCCCGGCGATCCGAAAATGACATACAAGGATCCGGCCAAGTGGGCGCCGCTGAAGGGCATGCCCGAGGGGGCGCACCGCTGGGGCTCGGCCGAACTGCGGGAGATGGAGCAGGAATGGCAGGAGATCCGAACTGCGCTGACTGACCGCGAAAGACCCCGGCGATTCCTCGAGAACTGGCTACAGGAGCGCGGCCGCGCGTTCGCCATCGAGAATGGGCAGATCGAGAACCTGTACACCCTGCGCCGGGGCGTCACTGAGGAACTCATGGCCGAGGGCCTGCAGGGCGTCATGGGCGCCCATACGCTGGAGGAGCTTCCGGATAGGACGATCCAAGGGCTGCTGCAGGACCAGGCGGACGCCCTGGAGGTGATGTTCCGCGATGTCGCCGACGGGCAGCCCCTCACGCAGCACACCATCCGCTCGTGGCATGCGATGCTGACACGCCATCAGGAGACCGTTACGGGACTCCAGATCACACGGGGCGGCAAGGCGATGCGTCGCGTACAGATCCCCTTCCGGGAGAAAGGCGTGTGGAAGACGATTCCCAACAACCCCCGCCGCACGGACGGACGAATTCACGAGTACTGCCCGCCCGAGCAGGTGCAGTCCGAGATGGACCGGTTCATCGAACTGCACCGGGCGATCGAAGCGCAGGACTACCCCGTGCAGGTCGAGGCGGCATGGATGCACCACCGCTTCGTCCGCACGCACCCGTTCCGGGACGGCAACGGGCGTGTCTCGCGAATGCTGATGGCCTACGCCTACACCAAGCGCTGGCTGCTGCCGCCAATCGTCGCGACCGAGAGGAAGCCGCTGTACATCCAGGCACTCGAGGCAGCTGACAGCGGAGACCTGAGGTCCTTCAGCGACTACTTGGGAGATCTGGCCAGAATAGAACTGAGGGGGTGCATCAGCATAGGCCGGAGTGCCCTAGCCGGACGATTAGAGCGTCCCAACGGGAACGGCGGCCGGACCTACGTCGATCGCTACGTGCCCCCTCTGCGGGACGGCGATGTCCTCCCCGCAGCTCGCAAGAGGGGACCAAGGGGCCGCGGACGTTAGAACCACGTGGGGCCCGATGGCCTGACCCGTGCGCTCTCCTTTTTTCTAACCCCGCTCGTCCGCGGAGAGGGCGCCGCACCTCGCGCCGCATGCCGGTCCTCGCCCAGCGCGCCAAATCCCGGGGGCATCTGAGGATTCAGGTGGGGACGGCGCGGGCAGGCACGGCCTCGAACGCGACGTAGCGGAAGGCAGTGGCGCGCGGGAATGCGTGCAAGTGCTACAGCCCCTAGGACCGTTCGCAGTACTACTTCGGGCGGATCGGACCAAAGGTCAGCTTCCAGTCCACGACGCATTCGACGGGCAGGAAGGCGTCGACGGTCCCTTTGTGGCTGAAGCCACGCCGCCCACCGCCTAGCACTAGCGACTACTGTGAGGGGGCACTTCGACACGCCATGGCCGGGGGAAACCGCCCAAGAGAGTGCCGACCTCGAAAGTGCGGAGCTCGCCGCTCAGCCGTCGCTGCCCGGGCCTCGTTCGGCCACAGACTGCGAGTTTCGCAAGAGCCGCGCGAGAGTCTTCGCCCACATCTTCGAGCGGCAGGGAACACACCTCCGCCCTCCGGAGTTGCGCCAAGTGCACTGCGGGCTGCCAGAACCGGGGCGTTCCGGCCCTGCCCTTATCGCTGCTTGGGCCATTCTCTCTTCATATTTCGAACGCAGAGCTTGGCCGGGGAAGGGCGCGTCAAATCGCGAACGTCAGAAAACGGCAGATCCTCTCCACGATGGCGAACTCAGCCTTCATCGATCCCGCCAAATCCCAAACCTATGATGTGGCAACTCTGATGTAGCCCATCCGTGGGGCCGCTGGGTCACAATGTTGGGCTAGGTGTGGCCCGGCACGGCCCGCCGCACAAAGGAGACACCCCAGATATGCCAGCAAGCCATCGCCGCAAGGGTCAGTCCGTTTCGCGCCGCAGGTTCGTAGCCAGGGGGGCCGCCGCTGCGGCCGCCGCTGCCGGGAGGGCGGCTGCTGCCGATGCCAGCCGGGAAGAGCGGCCGATCTCCATCCCTCAGGAAGTCCCGAGCAGCCGTAAGGAGGCGTCAAGGCCAGCGGACTTCCCGATGACGGGCGCGCAGGTATTCGCCAAGGCGTGCAAGGACGAGGGCCTGGCGGCCCTCTTTTGCGCGCCTGGAAACTACTCGGTGATCAACGCAATCGCCTCCGAGGGCATCCCATGCTATGGCGGACGGACGGAGGGGATGATGTGCTCGGCCGCAGACGGCTTCACGAGGGTGACCGGCGAAGTGTCGGCGGCATCCGGGACGGAAGGACCGGGCTTCACCAACATGATCATGTCGGTGGCGGCGGCCAACGCCGCCCGCACGCCACTGCTGGTGCTGGCCAGCAACATGACGATCGCGCTTGAGGACACGGAGCACGGCATCCAGCGCGTCTACCAGCAGCCCACCACGGAGGGAATGAAGAAGTACGGCAAGCGCCTGATTAATCCTGAGCGCGTCCACGAATACGCGGGATACGCATTCCGGCAGCTCAAGACCGGCGTGCCGCGCCCCGTGCACCTGGACTTTCCCGGCGAAGTGGCCCGCCAGCGCTTCGACGGTCCCGAGGACCTGCGCTTCTTCCACGACAAGTCCAAGTACCGCACAGAATCGCGGCCGCACCCGTCGCCCAAGGAGATCTCCCGCGCGGCGGACATGCTCGCCAAAGCCGAGCGGCCGATTATCGTCGCCAGCGCAGGCGTGTTCTACAGCAAGGCCTGGGACGCGCTCAGGGCAGTGGCGGAGAAGGCCGACATCGCCGTCGTGGAGTCCGGTCCCAGCCGCGGCCACTTCGGGGACGCCCACCCGCTCTCGGCCAACACAGCGCCAGACGCGCTGCTCAGCGCGGACTTGGTGCTTCTGGTGGGGCAGTACTGCATGCCAAACATTGGCGAATATTCGTTCGATCCCGATGCGACGTACATCAGGATCGACCCGGACGCGTCCGACATCGGCCGCAACCTGCCGATCGACCTAGGAATCGTCAGCTGCGAGAAGGCGGCGCTAGAGGCGCTCGCCGAGGCGCTGCCTCCGAAACGGCGGCCGGCTTGGCGTGACGAGCTGGCCGCAGCGCGAGCCGCGTTCGAGGCAGAGAACGACGAGCACTACCGCGCGGGCCTGAAGTACAGCGCCGACGCCGATTGCGTACATCCGGCTGTGATCGCCAAGGGCATCAGCGACCTGCTGTACCAAGGCGAAATTCCGAAGGAGCAGACCACCGTCGTCTCGGGCGGCTACGGGATCGCCCGCTACACCCGGCGGAGGCTCCGGGCGTACCGCCCGGGCCAGATCTGCAATGGCGCGTACCAGTACGGCGCGATAGGCCCCGATGTCGGCTACGCGGCGGGGGCTGGGGCGGCGGTCCTGCAAGGCACGGGACCCCAGGCGCCCTACCGCGGAGCCCCGGTCCTCGCCGTGACCGGAGACGCCGGCTTCGCATACTCCGGGATGGAAATCGAGACTCTCAGCAAGTACCGCATCCCGGCGATCGTTGTGGTCTACAACAACAACGCGTGGGGAGTGTGGCGCGCCGGTGAGACCGGTGGCCGCAGCAACACCGCCAAGGCCCAGCACATGTACCTATTCCAGGAGAACCTGCGCTACGAGAAAATCGGGGAAGCCCTCGGCGCCCGTGGCGAGTACGTTGCCAAGGCGGAGGACTTTGCGCCCGCACTGGAACGCAGTTATCAGGCGGCGGCCCGAGAGCGGCTGTCGACGGTGATCAACTGCCAGGCCATCAAGGAGTTCTGGAGCGCCCGCGACTATCCTCCCGGCATGCTGCAGAAGGTCGAGCCGGGCTGCATGGCCTACTACCACTGATCTGCATGGGGACTCCGTCAGAAGAGGTGGTCGGCCAACTCCTGCGCGCCCGCGCCGACCGCGGGATCTTCCGGTCGTTTGCGGTGCGCAGATTGCACGGCAAGCTGAGCTTCTCGTTCGCCTGGCTTCGGGAACAGCCGTTCCGTCTCGTCTTCGACGCGAGGCGCGACACGCTCGAATTCCGCAACCTGCTGCCCAATCTGCCCGCCCGGGAACCCATGTACAAGGACTTGAGGGCCTTCCTGAAGTCGCGCTGCGACTCTGCCCTGCCGGAGCACCGACGCGCCGATCCAACCAAAGTGCGTCTCCGCGCTCGCAACCGACGGGCTTCGGTCAGCGTGTTTCTTGAGAGCCTTGACGGCGATTGGGACTACGCCGTCGCTAGGGCCCTGAAGCTAGCCAATGAGATCTTCCTAGGCTTCCTGCGAGGCCCTTACCACGAGTACATGGTCCATAATTTCGGAGAGCCCGAGGACTAAGCCGAGGCGGAAGCCCCGCGTAGGAGATAGCCATGAGAAAAATCGCCGCACTGATTGCGCTGCTGACGGGTGCAGGCTGCCAGACAGCCCCTGAGGGTACGGTCGCGTTCGTTGGGGTCAACGTCGTGCCGATGGACAGCGAGCGCATCCTCGAAGACCACACGGTGGTGACGTCTCTTGGGCGAATCACGGCCCTTGGGCCGTCAAGCGAGTCCTCCCCGCCCCGCGGAGCGCAGGTCATCGACGCGCACGGCATGTTCCTGCTCCCGGGGCTGACCGAGATGCACGCTCACCTGCCAGCCGCGGACACGCCGCCCGAGGAAGTCGACAGGATCCTGTTCCTGTTCCTGTCGAACGGGGTCACCACCGTTCGAGGGATGCTCGGCAACGCCTCCCACCTCCTGCTCCGCCAAGAGATTGAGGAAGGCACGAGGCTGGGTCCGACGGTCTATGCGGCTGGGCCGGCATTCCGGGCATCGGAAGACTTCACAGTCGAATCCGCGCCTGAGAGGGTCGCCCAGCAGAAGGCGGCCGGCTACGACCTGCTAAAGATCCTGGAAGGCCTCAGCGTCGAGGTCTATGACGCAATTGCCGATGAAGCCAAACGGGTCGGCATTCCGTTCGGGGGCCACGTGCCGAACGAAGTCGGCCTGCTGCATGCGCTGTCGGCGGGCCAGCGCAGCGTCGACCATTTGGACAACTACCTCGACGCGCTCCTGCCAGATGACTCGCCGCTCAACGATGCGGACGCCGCCACACGGAGCCGCGATCTGGCCCTGCACGCTGACGAGTCGCTGATCCCCGCGGTCGTGGCCGCGACGAAGATCGCCGATGCGTCCGCAGTGCCGACGATGGCCCTGTGGGAGACGTTCAATGCGGACGTCGGAGTCGAGACGTACACCGCCCAAGAAGAGCTCAAGTATCTGCCAGCCGAAACGGTCAACGCCTGGATTCGGTCGCAGGAGGAGCGGCGGGCCAGAATCAACCCTGAAGCGGGAGCCCGGGTGATCGAGATCCGCAAGAAGATCCTCAAGGCATTGCAGGATGAGGGCGCCCGCATCGTCTTCGGTACGGACGCGCCGCAGGTGTTCAGCGTCCCGGGCTTCTCGATCCACCGCGAGATCGCGATCATGGCCTCAGCGGGCCTGACTCCCTACGAAATCCTCGCTTCGGCCACCCGCAACGCAGCCGAGCACTTCCGGACAGATGAATTCGGGCGCGTCGCCGTGGGAGCGCGCGCAGACCTGCTGTTGATTCAGGAGAACCCGCTCGATGATGCCGCGAACCTCGCAAGCCGCGTCGGGGTCATGGTGCGCGGCCGTTGGCTGTCGGAAGAGCGGATTCAGGCCAGGCTGGCGGAGCTGGCCTCGGCTGGTCCGCAATGACCGCGCGCGGGCACGGCGCAAGGCCGACAAATGGGGTGCCGGTGACAGGCGTCGACGACGGTTTGGACCCATGCTGAAGTTTCTGCTCTGGCTGATCCTGTGCGTGCTGTGCTGGCCTCTGGCGATCGTTGCTCTGGTGGCATATCCGATCGTGTGGCTGCTGCTGCTGCCGTTCCGGGTATTGGGTGTCGCGGTCGGCGGCTTGCTGGAGACTCTCAGGTGGGCCATTGCTCTGCCCGCTCGCGTCTTCGCACGGGCGGACGGTCCGCGCGGGCCGTAGCCTCAGCCCTGCTGGGCGTCGCCGCTGCGGTCGGTTCCTGAAAGGCGCCGAGGCGCGAATGCGGTGGCAGCCATGCAGCGTCCAGATAGGACGGCGACCTACGCATCGGCCGTGCGCATTCGGCCAGTCTACCGCCTGGAAGATAGGCTCGCCGCTTGGCCGCGGCGGTAAGCCGACTAACGCAAGCCCCGGAAGAACTTGGCTACGTCCTCGACAAAGAGTTCAGGCTCCTCCATGGCGGCGAAATGGCCGCCTTGCGGCATCTCGGTCCATTGGGCAACGTTGTAGCGGGTCTCGACCCACTTCCGCGGCGAGAAGAAGATCTCGCCCGGGAAGACCGCCACAGCGGTCGGCACTTCGACCCGATTGGGCCTGCGTCCGCTGCGCCTTGATTCGTAGTACAGGCGGACCGCCGACGGCATGCAGCCGGTGACCCAGTACAGCATGATGTTGGTAAGGAGTTGGTCCTTAGTGAAGCTTCGCTCGATGTCTCCCCCGCAATCGCTCCAAGCGCGGAACTTCTCCACGATCCAAGCGGCCAGACCCGCAGGGGAGTCGTTGAGGGCGTACGCGAGCGTCAGCGGCTTCGTGCCCTGGATATTCCCGTAGGCGTTCTCGCCCCTCCACCACTCCGACCGCTCCTTGTGGCGGCGCAGTTCCCAGTCCGGGATTCCTGCCTCCGGATCGTCGAGCCCCGCGGGAGGACCGCCGCCCACCATGTTGAGGTGAATGCCGACGAGCCGGTCGGGATGGTCCCTGGCTAGCCATGCTGCCACCGCGGACCCCCAGTCGCCCCCTTGCGCACCGTAGCGCTCGTAGCCGAGGCTGTCCATCAACTTCGCGACCACGCCCGCCACAGAGTCCACTCCCATGCCAGGCGAGCGCGGCGCGCTGGAGAAGGCATAGCCCGGCATCGATGGCAATACCAGATGAAAGGCGTCGGCGGCGTCGCCCCCGTGCGCGGCGGGGTCGGTGAGGGGCCCGATTACATCCATGAACTCGTACACCGAACCGGGCCAGCCGTGAGTGATGACGAGGGGCAAGGCACCGGGCTCCGTGGACCTCACGTGGACAAAGTGCAGGTCGATGCCGTCGACCTCGGCCTTGAAGTGAGGCAGTGCGTTCAACTGCGCCTCGTGGGCCCGCCAGTCGTACGCTGTCCGCCAGTAGCGAATCAGCTCCCGCATGTACGCGACGTCGGTGCCGTAGCGCCAGCCCGACCCGGGAATCTGGTCTGGCAGCCGGGTGTCCTCCAAGCGGCTGCGGAGATCGTCCAGCACGGCCTCTTCGACATTCACCTGGAACTCCCTCACCTGAGCCTGCCCTCCTAGGCTGGCCGCGAGCGACAGTCCGATGAGAGCGCTCCGCAGCACGGGCCCATTCTATAGCCCACCCGTCCGGACGCTGCGGCCCGCAGTTCCCGCTACGAGGCCGATCGGAACAGCTGCGCGATGGCGGCCGCTATCAGGGCGGCAGAGCCGAAGCCAAGCAACCAACGCAGAACTGTCAGTTCGGATCGCATCGCGTCCAGCTTCGAGTCGAGCCTTGCTTCGAAACGGGCAATGAGATTTGCGGCGGACCTGTTCTGCAGCTCCCGCACAAGAGTACACGCCTGCTCGTCGTCTAGTCCCACATGTCAGAGCAGCAGACAAGGTCGCTTGTCATCGGTCGCTGGGAGATCGGTCACCCGAACAAGCGTAGCCCGGTAACGGGCACCCGGTGCCGAGAATCCTCCAAGAGGGGCAGGACCCTTCGACAGCTGGGTTGACCCAGCCAAGGCTGGGCAATCGTTGCTCGGGGGTGGACAAGAGGGCATTGCAGTCTTCGCCACGGAGACCGTGGAGGACAGCCCGATCGCACTTCGCCAAGTCCGGATCCGGTGTGCGTGGCACAACGAGGAGCGGCGCTTCGACGACTCGATCCGCGGCCGCGACTACCTCGGCTTCCTCTGGTAACCCTGCCCCTGTCAACTGCAGACCGCCGAGCACAGCGAGCGCTGGCTGGCACGCCGCTGCCCTGCTGCGCAAGGTGCTTCGGTTGGGACGTCAGGCCGCTCCGAAGCGTTCTACTGCGATCTCGCCGGCCCGGCCCTGAGCCTGCCAGAGATCGTAGGCAATCTGCATCCCCAACCAAGTCTCGGGCGTCGAGCCGAAGGCCTTGGACAGCCGGATCGCCATCTCAATCGAGATACCAGTCCGCCCGTTCAACAACTCTGACAGCGCCTGGCGGGTCACTCCCAGCCCCTGGGCGGCCCGGGTCACAGTCAACCCTAGTGGTTCGAGGCACTGCCGCTTCACGATGCCGCCCGGATGCGGCGGATTCTGCATCGCCATGTCCCATCTACTCCTTCAGTGGTGGTCTACGCAGTCCACATTGACCATCGCGCTTTCCTCGCACTGGCCGACACCGCACCTGTCGTGAATACAAGACTTGGCCGGCACTATAGGCGCTTGCAATGGGGATGACAAGTGCTGACCTCGTCGAGTAGGCCGTCGCCACACGCGGAGCGAGGGCCACGAAGAGGGAGTGCGCCGTGGCCCTAGACGCCTTTCTGGCCACCGTGAGGGGCACCCTCGAGAAGAGCTAGAGCGGCGAGACCCCGGGGATTTGCGACCTGCAAGGGTTCCACGCAGAATCGTTCGCATCGCCCGAGAACTGAAGTCGGGTTATAGTGAATGCCTGAGGCACGATCGGCGATGGCGACCGCCAAGACGAGCAAGGTTTCTGCCCCGGCCGTCGAGCCCCAAGTTCTGGAGGGGGCCCGCCAATACGAGTTCCGAGCGGCCCGACCAAAGCAGATGCCCTGCCGGGTGTGCGGATCCCCGGGGGCAACTGAGCGCTCCGACCGGCTCTGCTGGGTTTGCCAGCACCTGAAGATCTCCGCTTGGCGCGAGGCGCCCTCACACGACTCCCCTAGCGATTGACAGTCTGGCCCGGATCGGCCTAGGAATGGGAGCGGGAGCTTCCCTGCGGGTGTAACTGAGGTGTTGAACGTAGGATTCGTAGGCTGGCGCGGAATGGTCGGCAGTGTCCTGCTGGCCCGGATGCGCGCCGAGTCGGACCTTCCTGGTCTTAGCGTCCGCTTCTTCAGCACATCCAATCCAGGCGGCCCGGCCCCCTCAGGAGGGGTCTCAAGACGGCTCGCCGATGCTCTCGACCTCGCCAGCCTGCGCCGTTGCGACGTGGTCCTGTCCTGCCAAGGCGGCAGCTACACGGCGAGAACGTACGGCCCCTTGCGAGCCAGCGGATGGGACGGCTACTGGATCGACGCTGCGTCGGCGCTCCGGATGCAGGACGACGCCACCCTGATTCTGGACCCGGTGAACGGCGACATCATCCGACAGCGCTTGGCGGCCGGATGCAAGAACTTCATCGGTGCCAATTGCACGGTCAGCCTGCTGCTGATGGCGGTGGGCGGGCTGTTTAAGGCCGGCTGGGTGGAATGGATCACCACGATGACTTATCAGGCGGTCTCAGGGGCCGGGTCGCGGAGGCTGACTGAACTCGCCAGCCAGATCGTCCGGCTCTCTGCCCCCGCCGGGTCACACCGAGACTCCCCAAGCGTCACGGTTGAGGCTGCGATGACGAGCGCGATTCGGGACGCCGGCTTCCCGACGGCTGAAATCGGAGCCCCTCTCGCCTGCAACGTGTTGCCCTGGATCGACCGACCCGTGGAGAACGGCCAGACTCGCGAGGAGTGGAAGGCCAGCGTGGAGGCAACAAAGATCCTGGGTTCGCCCAACCCCCTGAAGATCGACGGCGTTTGCGCCCGCGTCGACTCCCTTCGCTGCCACAGCCAAGCCCTGTGCATCAAGCTGGACCGCGACGTTCCGATCGCTGACGTGGAGGGCGTGCTGCGCTCGGCGAACCCTTGGGTCCGCGTCGTGGAGAATTCGCAGGAGGCCACCCTACGGCAGCTCACGCCAGCCGCCGTGACCGGAGGCCTCGAGGTCGCCATCGGGAGACTGCGGAAGCTCGGCACGGGACCGCGCCACATCGGGGCATTCACGGTGGGGGACCAGCTGCTCTGGGGTGCCGCCGAACCGCTGCGGCGGATGCTCGGGATACTCCGCGAGGCCTGCTGAACGGCTCGCTGGGGGCCCAGCAAGACCACAGGCCCGATCGCTCCGCGCACCTCAGAATGTGTGCTGGCCCACAAAGTGCGAACATACAGACAAAATACAGAAAAATATGCTCTGGTATCTTGACATTAGCGAATAAATAGCGATAATAGAGGCATGACGCAAGCTGCTCCCGCTCTCGTCGGAATCGCCGCCCAAGCAGCGAGAGGCCGTCGGCTTGGCAGGAAGCGCTCCGTGGAATACCGCAGCCTACCGTCCAAGAGCATCTTGAACCGCTGCTCCAGCCCTAGGATGCCGTTCCGCTGGACGGTCAATCCCTACCGAGGCTGCGAGATCGGCTGCCACTACTGCTACGCGAGATACACCCACGCCTTCCTTGGAATTGACGACCCCGCCGGCTTCGAGTCCCTCGTGTACTCGAAGGAGAACGCTCGGCAGCTGCTGACCGCGGAACTAGCAAAGGGTGTGCGAGGAGGGATCGCGATCGGGACCAGCACCGATCCTTACCAGCCGGGTGAAAGGCGGTTCGAGACGACGCGCGGAATCCTGCAGGCATTCGCCCTATTCTCCGGGAACGACATTGGGATCACGACCAAGTCAGACCTGATACTGCGGGACATTGACCTGCTCGGCACGATCACCACCCGGAACACTCTGCACGTCAGCATGACGGTGACCACGATGGACGAGGTCTTGGCAAGGAAGCTGGAACCGCGCTCTGTCATTCCGGATAGGCGCATAGAGGCCCTGCGCGCCCTGCGTTGGCGCGGGATCAGCGCGGGTGTGTTCAGCGCCCCCGTGCTGCCCTTGCTGACGGACTCCGTCAAGTCGCTGGACGGAGTCGCCGAGGCGGCGAAGCGCGCCGGCGCGCTGTGGTGGAACGCCCACCCGCTGTTCCTGCGCCCTGGTGCCCGTGAGCGGATGCTCCCCTTCCTCGAGCGCGAGTATCCGGGAGTAGCGGAGCGTTACAGACGGCATTACGAGCGGGGAGCCTACACCTCCCACGACTATCGGTCATGGCTGGCCGCCCGCGTTGACGAGGTTCGCGCGAACCGCGGCCTCTCCGGACAGTCGCCGTTGCGGGAGTGCGAGGTCCGTCCGCCGGCAGGGGTTCAGGGCAGGCTGTTCGAGGACAAGGCAGCGTGAGATAGGTCCCCGTCGTCTGCGCGGCATCCAAAGGGCTGGAGAAGTGTAGGCATTGAGCACTCCTGGGCGAATGGCTATCATCAAGGCACCCGGGCCTGCAAGGGCGCGGCCGCAGAATCCTTATGGCCTTCTTCCGCCGCAGGCAAAAAGCCACAAGGGTTCACACCGAGGGGCTCTGGATCAAGTGCGAAGAGTGCTCGACCCCGATCTGGAAGAAGGATCTCGAAGCGCTCGGCATGGTATGCGCCGAGTGCGGCTTCCACTTTAAGATTTCCGCCCGCAGGCGGTTGGATCTGCTGTTCGACGACGGCGAGTGGGAAGAATTCGGCGGCGACCTCAGGTCCACCAACGCCCTCCGGTTCCACGACCGCAAGTCCTACGAGGACCGTCTGGAGCATGCGAAGAGGACGACCGGGCTCAGCGACGCCGTGATCTGTGCCACCGGGACGCTCAAGGGCCACGCCGTCGTGATCTGCGCCATGGAGTACCGCTTCATCGGCGGCAGCATGGGAGCCGTTGTCGGCGAGAAGCTGACCCAGGCCGCGGAACGGGCACTCCGGGACCGCCGCGCTCTGGTGATCGTGTCGGCGTCTGGCGGGGCACGGATGATGGAGGGAATGGTCAGCCTTGTGCAGATGGCCAAGATCGCGGCTGCCCTGAAGAAGCTCGACCTCTCGGGGGTGCCGTACATCAGCCTGTTGACCGATCCGACCACGGGTGGCGTGACAGCCAGCTTCGCAATGCTCGGGGACCTGAACATCGCCGAACCAGGTGCGCTGATCGGTTTCGCCGGGCCACGGGTCATCGAGCAGACCATCCGGCAGAAGCTTCCAAAGGGCTTTCAGCGGTCGGAATTCCTGTTGCGGCACGGCATGCTGGACGCTGTCGTGCCCCGGGCGCGCCTGCGGCGCTACATCGGGCATGCGCTCGCATTCTTCGGCAGCCAGGCCGGCTAACGGACTGAGGGCACACCGCCTCCGCCCGTCGCTCCGGCGCCCGTTCCGGCGAGGCTTCTGAGAGCCATGCCTGACGAGGTTGGCTACCTGCTCTCCCTCTTGGGAGCGATCCGCAAAGAGAACTTCGGCCTCGAGCGTATGGAGGCCCTCATGAGCGCGCTGGGCCACCCCGAGCGCGAGAGCGGCATCGTGCACATCGCCGGCACGAATGGCAAGGGGTCCACGGCCGCAATGATCGAGAGTGTGCTGCTGGAGCACGGCCAGACCACAGGGCTGTACACATCGCCGCATCTGTCCCGGATCAACGAGCGCTACCGAATCAACGGTCGGGAAGCCTGCTCCGATGCGCTGGCGAGCGCAATCCGGCGAGTGCGCAGCGCCAACGAACGGATCGTATCGCGAATGGGACGATCCCGCCACCCCACGTTCTTCGAGTCGTGCACGGCAGTCGCGCTGGTCCTGTTTGCCCAATCCGGGGTCCGATGGAAGATTGTGGAGACCGGCCTCGGCGGCAGGCTGGACGCCAGCAACGTCGTGCGGCCCCATCTCGCGGTGATCACGCGGGTGGGACGCGACCACGAGCGGTTCTTGGGCTTGAGCCTTGCTGCAGTGGCCGCAGAGAAGGCCGGGATCGCCAAGGCAGACCGCCCAGTGGTGATCGGGCCCCAAGCGCCGAAAGCCCGAGAAGCACTGCTCTTGGGTTGCGCAAGAGCGGGGGCGCCCGTTGTCGACGCTGGCACGGATTGGCGGGCCACAGAACGGGAACTTGTCGGAGGGCGATGGCACTTCACGGCGCGGGGACCGGAGGCGCAAGTGCGCATCCGTCTAGGGGTCCGGGGAGAGCACCAGATCGAGAACGCCCTCACCGCAACGGTGGCGATGTGGTGCTTGGGCATCCCAGCCTCGTCCATCGCGGGTGGGATGGCCAAGGCAGAATGGCCTGGGCGCCTAGAGCTTCGGCCGGGCACTCCGCCGGTACTGCTCGACGCGGCCCACAACCCATCCGGCGCGAGGGCGCTTGCGAGATTCCTGGGCCGCGAGGCGAAGGGCCGACGGCTGACCCTGATCTACGGTTCCTCGAGGGACAAGGCGATCGACGAGGTGGCAGCCTGGCTGTTTCCCTTGGCCGAGCGGGTCATCCTGACACGGTCGAGGGTGGCTCGGGCGGCGAGCCCGGAAGCTCTCCTCCGCGTGGCCGGGCACCATCATCGCAGCGCTGAGACTGCCCCGAACGTTGTGGAGGCGATGCGGATTGCCCGTCGCGAGACGCCAAGCCAAGGCTGGATCGTAGTGGCCGGGTCTCTCTTTCTGGTGGGAGAAGCCCGGGAGCTGCTCGGCTAGAATCGGGGGTTGCGCACCGTCCGGGACACGCTCAGCCTGCTGCGGTCGGTGTGCTGGATGATTCCGATGCTGCTGGCGACTACCGCCGCCATGGGGGCACTCTCGCTGCTCTCCTCCCTGATCGACAGCAGGGGCGGGTTGCAGCATCGCATCGCCCGGGCATGGGGACGCATGCTGATGGCGATCTTCCTGGTGAGGGTGCGGGTCCGCGGTGCGGCGAGCCTGCAGGATGGGCGGGCCTGCGTGTTCGCGTCCAACCACTTCAGTCTCATCGACACGCCACTCATGTTCGGGTTCCTGCCCGTTCCGTTCCGCGTGCTGGCGCGGGCTGGCCTGTGGCAGATCCCGTTCATCGGCTGGCACCTCAACCGTGCCGGCCACCTGCCCGTGGACAGGCAGAATCCCCGGAGGGCCGCTCGCAATGTGGCCCAAGCGGCTCGCAAGGTGCAGTCCGGGCGGTCGATTCTGGTCTTCCCGGAGGGAGGACGGCGCCGCAGCGATCAGGCTCGGAGGTTCAAGACCGGCGCCGCACACATCGCGATTCGATCCGGCGCTCCGCTCGTCCCGGTGGCGATCGCTGGGACTAGGGCAGTCCTCCCGCCGGGCTCCTGGCATCTCCGCCCCGGGGCGGTGGAACTGCGGATCGGCTCGCCCATCGAGACCGCCCCGGGAGAGGCCCGGAGCGCGATCGACCTGACGCGCCGCCTCACGTCCGAAGTGGCCAGACTCGCGGAGCTGCCCGCGTATGCAGGACCAGGATAGGGGGCACCAAAGCACCATGCGGTACTGGATGGGCATCGACATAGGAACGGGAGGCTCCCGGGCGCTGCTGGTGGAGGCCGACGGTACGGTGGCCGCCGGGGTGACAGCTCCCCACGAGGACATCCAGATGCATCGCCCTCTGTGGGCGGAACAGCGACCGGAGGACTGGTGGGGCGCCGCCCAGAGGGCGGTCCGACGGGTTCTGACGAAAGCCGGCGCGACTGGCGACGACGTGGCGGGCGTCGGGCTTTCAGGCCAGATGCATGGGCTGACGCTGCTGGACGCCGCGGACGAGGTGATCCGCCCGGCCCTCATCTGGTGCGACCAGCGAAGCCAACAGCAGGTGGACTGGATCAACTCGAAGGCCGGCAAGGCTATGGTCCTCGACCAGACCGCCAATCCGGTCCTGACAGGCTTCACGGCCCCAAAGCTGCTGTGGGTCCGGGACCATGACCCGCAAAGCTACGAACGAGTCCGAAGGATGCTGCTTCCCAAGGACTACATCCGCTTCTGCCTGACGGGCGAGTACGCCAGCGAGGTGTCGGACGCGTCCGGAACGGCCCTCTTCGACGTGGTCGGGCGGTGCTGGGCCAAGCCTCTTATCGAGAAGCTCGGCATCGACGCCTCGATCCTCCCAGAGGTCGTGGAATCGCCGCACCGGACTGGCCGAGTCACACGGGTGGGGGCGGACGCGACCGGGCTGCGGCCGGGTACTCCCGTGGTTGGCGGCGGCGGGGATCAGGCCGCCAGCGCGGTAGGCAACGGCATCGTGCGGGCAGGCCTCGTCTCATGCACACTCGGAACGTCCGGCGTCGTATTCTCCCACCTTGAGGAGGCGGCATACGACCCGCTCGGCCGCGTCCACACGTTCTGCCACGCCGTGCCGGGCAAGTGGCACGTGATGGGCGTAACACAGGGCGCCGGCCTGAGCCTGCAGTGGTTCCGGAACCAGCTCTGCGGGGCAATGGCGGCCGAGGCCGAAAGGGAACAAGTCGAGATCTACGACCTGCTCACGCGCGAAGCTGCGGAGGTCGAGCCCGGGGCCGAGGGGCTCTTCTGGCTGCCGTATCTCATGGGAGAGCGAACGCCGCACCTCGACGCTTCGGCGCGGGGCGGGTGGATCGGGCTGACCGCAAAGCACACGCGTGCGCACCTGGTGCGCGCAATTCTCGAGGGCGTCGCCTTCAGCCTCAATGACTGCCTGCAAATCGTCGAGAGCCTGGGCGCAGAGGTGGCGGCCGTGCGGGCTTCGGGCGGCGGTGCAAAGTCTCCGCTATGGCGCCGGATCCTTGCGGACGTGTTCGGCAAACCGGTCGCCAGCCTCGAGAGCCAAGAAGGATCCGCCTACGGGGCAGCGTTGCTGGCGATGGTCGGGACTGGGGAGTTCGATTCAGTCGAGGAGGCCTGTTCGGCAACGATCCGGGAGGTGCGCCGGCAGGAGCCGGACGCTGACCTGGCGGCTGTTTACCGGGAGCGCTACAAAGTGTTCGGACGCCTGTACCCGGCCCTCAAGCAACTCTATCCCGAAATGTAGTCGCGGACCGGGCCTGCATCGGCGGAACTGCTTGGGTGCCCGCGCGGAAAAGACCTGGCCGTCCGTGCGCCGAGGTCAGAACGAGTAAAGGAGGCTGCCCTCCTCGACCGTCGCGACCACATCCACATCGGACCCTTCCGAGAACCCTTCGGCCTCGGGCAGGTCGAGCCGCCGATAGTACAGCCCGTCCTGCCCCCGGTATATCTCGATCTCGGCGGGACGCGGCAGCTGCTTCTGGATCAGGGCTTCCGAGAGAGGATCCTCTATGAACCTCTGTAGGGCTCGACGCAGGGGCCGGGCCCCGTAGCTGCGGTCCCCAACCGTTTCGTCCAAGATGTGCTGGGCAGCGTCTTCGTTGAGGCGGATTTGGAGGCCCTTGCTCAGCAGATTGGTGTTGATCTGGCCCACGAGCATCTGGACAATGGCCCGCAGGTCATCGTCCGAGAGCGAATGGAAGATGATCGTTTCGTCGAGGCGGTTGAGGAACTCCGGATTGAAGATGCGCTTGACTTCGGCGCGCACCTCGCGCTCCAGGCTGGCGTCGTTGAGACCCTCGCTGTTGCCCTGAAAGCCCATGGGCTTCTTGGCCTGCAGGTGCCGGGCGCCAATGTTAGAGGTCATCACCACGATGGTGTTCTTGAAGTCCACCGTGTTCCCGAGGCCGTCCGTCAGCTGGCCGTCCTCGAAGACCTGGAGCAGGATGCTGTATAGGTCCGGGTGGGCCTTCTCGATCTCGTCGAGCAGGATGATCGAATACGGCGAGCGCCGCACTCGCTCGGTCAGCTGGCCCCCTTCCTCGTAACCCACGTAGCCGGGCGGTGAGCCGATCAGCTTCGACACCGAGTGCTTCTCCATGAACTCGGACATGTCGAATCGGATCAGGGACTTTTCGCTCCCGAACAGGCACTCCGCGAGCGCTCGGGCAACTTCCGTCTTGCCCACTCCGGTCGGACCGAGGAACAGGAACGAGCCAGCTGGGCGGTTCACCGGCTTCAGCCCGGCCCGAGAACGGCGGATCGCTCGGGCAAGCGCCGAGATGGCGCTGTCCTGGCTGACGATCCGGCGGTGAAGGTCCTCCTCCAGGCGCAGCAGGCGGACCATCTCCTCTTCCTTGATCGAGGTCATCGGCACGCCGGTCCAGCGCGCTACGACCTCCTCGATGTCGTCCTTCTCCACGGTCACCGCTGCGGCCTGCTCCGCGTCCTGCTCCCGCTGAAGCTGCCGCAGGTTCTCGCGTTCCTTGCGCTCCTCGTCCGAGTAGAACCTTGCCTTCTCGAACTCGTGCTTGGCGATCGCGTTCTCCATGCGCTGGACGATGTACTTGATGCGCTTGTGGATCTCAGCGGCCTTATCGGAGACCCGGCTCTGCTCGAGCTTGACGCGGGCGCCAGCCTCGTCCATCAGATCGATGGCCTTGTCCGGGAGGAAGCGGTCCGGGATGTAGCGGATCGAGCTGTGAACGGCGGCCTCGATGGCATCGTCGGAGTACGTCACCGCGTGGAACTTCTCGTAGCTATCCTTGATGCCCAGCAGGATGAGCACGGCCTCGTCCTCCGTGGGCGGGCGCACCTTCACGCCCTGGAAGCGACGCTCCAGCGAACGGTCGCGTTCGATGAACTTGCGGAACTCCGTGGGGGTGGTCGCCCCGATACACTGCAACTCGCCGCGAGAAAGCGCAGGCTTGAGGATGTTGGCGGCGTCCAGCGAGCCCTCTGCGGAACCCGCTCCGACCAGCGTGTGGAGTTCATCGATGAAGATGATGGTGTTCGGGTTCTCCCGCAACTCCCTCATAATCGTCTTGAGGCGCTCCTCGAATTGGCCCCGGTACTTCGTGCCGGCGACGATCAGCGAAAGGTCGAGAGCCAGAATGCGCTTCTCGGCCAAGTACGGCAGGGTGACCCCGTTGGCGATTCGCTGGGCCAAGCCTTCCACGATGGCGGTCTTGCCGACACCGGGCTCCCCGATCAGCACGGGATTGTTCTTCGTCCGCCGGCAGAGGATCTGCACGACGCGCTCGAGCTCGTCCTCCCTACCGATCAACGGGTCGAGCTTGCCGTCCGCAGCCTCCTGCGTGAGGTCCCGGCTGAACTCGGTCAGCGCCGTGCTCTCCTTCGGCCGGCGTGCGAAGAGCTTCTCCGACCGCACCCTCGCCAGCTCCTCCCGGATGGTCGACAGGCGCAGGCCTCGTTCGTGGAGGATCTCGGCGGCGAAGCACTTCTCCTCGCGCAACAGGCCGAGCAGGAGGTGCTCCGTGCCAATGTGCTTGTGCGAGAGCCTCTCCGCTTCCTCGGCGGCGTAGGCCAGCACCCTCTTGCACTCGTGGCTCAGCGGCAGGTCCACGGAGGTCGACACCTTTTCCCGGATGGTGGTGTGGGCCTCGATCTGCTTGCGGATCGAGTCGACTGCGGCGTGCGAGCGCAGGAAGCGGTTCGCTAGGGCCTTGTCCTCCCGTATCAGCCCCAGCAGGAGGTGTTCGGTCTCAATGTAGGGGCTTCCGAACTGGCTCGCTTCGTAGCGTGCGAAGAATATGACCCGGCGCGCCTTCTCGGTGTAGCGCTCGAACATGCGACTCGCCGGACCCGATCGACCCTACGGGCGGCGGGCGTTACCGGAAGATCGATCGCCCCTCGAGCAACATGATAGCAACACGCCGGACGAACGGGTCCGCCGGTGGCTCAGCCTTGTAAGAGCTCTCGCAGTGTGAACAGCGCCTCCATCTCAAGGCCGGCGGCGGCGATGGCGGCCCTGCCGCCCTGCTCGCGATCTACCATGCAGCACACGCCGAGCACCTGCATGCCGACATCGCGGGCCCGACCGACCGCCCTCAGCGCCGAACCTCCGGTTGTGCAGACGTCCTCGAGGACGACACACCTCACGCCCTGAGTTTCGGCCAGGCCCTCAACGAACCGCTTTCGTCCGTGACCCTTGCCGGACTTGCGCACCACGAACGCGTCGATGCGGCGCTCCGAGCCCAAGGACTCGCGCGCTACGGCGCACGCCAGCGGGTCTGCCCCCATCGTGAGGCCCCCGACCGCGGCGGGTTGCCAGCCTCGGTTCAGCATCCGGCGGAGGAAGAGCCTGCCGATCAACGGCATTGCCTCGGCCCGCAGGGTCGTCAGGCGACAGTCCACGTAGACGCTGCTGCGCTTGCCGGACGCCAGCAGGAAGTCGCCCCGCAACACCGAGTGGCGCAGAAGAACAGCCTTGAGCCTTGCCCGATCGTCCATGGTTCGCTTGCCGGCAGCTCTGGTGAGGCCTAGAAGCGCCGCACCTGCTCCATGTACCCCTCGTAGTTGCGGCGTATTTCACCAAGCGAGTCCCCACCGAACTTCTCCAGGAACGCGCCCGCGACGGTCAGCGCCACCATCGCCTCCCCGATCACTCCGGCGGCCGGCACTACCGCGACGTCGGAGCGCTCGTAGGCTGCCTTGGCCGGTTCGCGGGTCCTGAGGTCTACCGATTCCAACGGTCGACGCAGGGTTGAAATGGGCTTCAGGTGCCCCCGCACGACCAGATCCTGGCCGTTCGTGATGCCCCCCTCAAGGCCCCCTGCCCGGTTGGAGCCCCGGGTAAAGCGCCTGCCCTTCTTGTCGTAGTGAATGGTGTCCTGCACGCGCGAACCCGGAGATGCAGAGGCCAGCGACGCTGAGCCGATCTCGACCCCCTTGACAGCCTGGATCGAAACGATCGCCTGCGCGAGCCGGCCGTCGAGCTTGGCGTCCCAGCCAATGTGCGCGCCAAGCCCGACCGGGACTCCGTGCACGACGACCTCAAAGACGCCGCCGCGCGTGTCGCCGGTGCGGTAAGCATGGTCCACAACGTCCTTCATGCGCTGCTCGACCTCGGGGTCCACGCAGTTCAGCAGCACGTCGTCCTTGGCGGCCAATTCCTCAAGCTCGTCCCAGGACGCCGGCCGCTCCAGGCGGGCGTCCCCGACCGCGACCACATGGCTCAGCACACCGATGCCGAATTCGGCGAGGAGCAGCTTCGCGAATCCGCCGACGGCGACGCGCGCTGTGGTCTCCCGGGCACTGGCTCGCTCCAAAACGTACCGGGCCTCAGGGTAGTCGTACTTGAGGCAACCGGCGAGATCTGCGTGCCCGGGGCGCGGGCGGTGCATCGGGCGGGCGTGCTCCTGTGACCCCTGGTAGTCCTCGACCGGGAGGGCCTGCTCCCAGTTCTTCCAGTCCCGGTTGCGCAGCAGGATCGCGATCGGAGAGCCGATCGTCTGCCCGTGCCGCACGCCAGACACCACGTGCGCGCGGTCGCTCTCGATCTTCATGCGACCGCCGCGACCGTAGCCTTGCTGGCGACGCCAAAGCTCCCGGTTGACCGCCTGCATATCGACCGGAACGGCGGCCGGCATGCCAATCAGCGTCGCTACGAGCGTCTCGCCGTGAGACTCGCCGGCTGTGATGAACCGCAGCATCCGGGTCGGCGTGGTGGGGAGGGCCTTACGGCGGGAACCCCCTTTATATTAGGCTGCGTGGCATGCGTCGCCTGATTGGCATCCACGCCGTCACGGCAGCGCTGCGCAAGACAGCCAAGGGCAGCGCGGCAATCGAGCGGATCGTCATCGCCCGCGGCTCCCGCAACCCGCGCCTGCAGGAAATCGTGCAGGAGTGCCGCCGCCTCGGCATTCCGGTGCGCTTTGAGCCGACCCGGGCTGTGGGGCGCCTAGCCCGGACGGCAGCACACCAAGGAGTAGTCGCGCAGACCTCCGCGAGAAGCTATGCGGCCCTGGAGGACGTGCTCGCCGATGCGCCGGAGCAGTGCATGCTTGCAGTGCTCGACGAGGTCCAGGACCCGCGCAACCTAGGCGCGATCATACGCAGCGCAGAGGCAGCGGGAGCGGTCGGCGTCGTCGTGCCGGAACGGCGCTCGGCGAGCCTCGGGCCGGCGGCTGCCAAGGCGGCTGCCGGCGCTTTGGAGTCCCTGCCCGTAATACGGGTCAAGAACTTGGGCCGGGGGCTGGACGAGCTGAAGCGGCACGGATTCTGGGCCTACGGCCTCGATGCCAAAGGCAAGGCTGACTTCGACCGCGTGGACTATCAGGACCGATGCGCCCTAGTGCTGGGAGGCGAGCGGCGGGGACTGCGGGCCAAGGTGGCGGAGCGCTGCGACTTCCTTGTTCGGATCCCGATGGAAGGCAGCGTCCCGTCCCTGAATGTGTCGGTGGCGGCGGGCATCGCGCTGTTCGAAGTGGGCCGGCAGCGCCGGCAAGGAGAGAGGGCGATCGGAAAACTATAATGGCCGCATGACGATAGCTCAGAGCTACTTGCCGGAATTCGAGCGCGAAATGGGAATGACGCGCACGATGCTGGAGCGGGTCACCGACGGCATTCTGGACTACACGCCCCACCCTAAGTCGATGACGACTGGGCAGCTGGCGAGCCACATTGCCCAAATGCCCGAGTGGGGGGCCATAACCGCCCGCGTGGACGATCTGGACATCAACCCGCCCGACGGGCCAGCCCTGGAGTCGAGCGTCGCCGGAAGCGTTGCCGAGCTGATGGAGGCTTTCGACAAGAATGTGGCGGACATGACCGCCGCCGTAGGTGGACTGTCGGACGAGCAGATGCTGGCGCAGTGGACGCTTCTCAGCGGCGGCCACGAGCTGTTCACGATGCCACGCGTGGCGGTATTCCAGTCCATGGTCCTGAGCCACATCATTCACCACCGTGCGCAGCTCGGTGTCTACCTACGCATGAACGACGTACCGGTTCCCGGAATGTACGGGCCTTCGGCCGACGACGAGCAGGCGGGGTAGCGGGTTAGGAGCCTGTTGCGGGCAAGTCGCCCGGCGCTGATTCGCTGAGCCGCACGTTGGCAAAGCTTCGCGACGTTTCTCTGACGTCGTGGATGCTGCTCGCAATGGCGGCCGGCGCTGCCACCGGAGCCCTCTGGCCAAGCCTGGGGGAGCGTCTTGAGTTCCTGAGCTCGATCTTCCTGCGTCTGATCCGGTCGATCATCGCCCCTGTTCTAGTGGGCGTGCTGATCAGAGCGATCGGCGGAGCCGGGGACCTCCGGTCCCTCGGGCGTCTGGGCTGGAAATCCGCCGTCTTCTTCGAGGCTGCAACGACCATCGCCCTTCTCGCGGGCTGGTTCTCGGTGCAGGCCGTGGATCCCGGTCGGGGTGTTCGCATCCAGGCCGTGGCCGAAGACGCGCTAGGGGGCGATGCCGGCCTCGCCGACGCGTTGGAGGCCGCCGTGCCGGCGAGCATCGTGGATGCCCTAGCCCGCGGAGACGTGCTGCAGATCGTCGTCTTCTGCTTCCTATTCGGCATCGCCTGCCTGTCCGTCGGCCGGAGGGCTCGGCCAATTGTCGACTTCGCGGACTCGCTGGCGACAGTCGCGTTCCGCTACACGGACTACGTGATGCGCATCGCGCCTGTGGCCGTGTTCGCGGCCTCGGCCAGCCTCGTGGCCGGAAAGGGCGAAGGGCTGCTTGAGGGGCTGGCGGCCTTCACGGTCACGGCCTGGGTGGTCCACTCGGCATTCTTGGCCATCGTCCTCGGCGGCAGTCTGGCACTTTCGGGCATCTCGCTGCGAGACTTCGCTCGCTGCGCACGGGCCCCGCTTGTGATCGGCTTCGCAACTACGTCGAGCGCGGCGGCGCTTCCGCAGACGCTGGAAAACCTTGAGCGCTTCGGCGTGCCGCGAAGGATCGTGGGAGTGGTGGCCCCCTTGAGCCTGAGCCTAAACCTGAACGGAAGCACCATCCATCTGGCGATGGCGACACTATTCATCGCCCAGGCCGCCGGGCGGGACCTGAGCCTGTCGCAACAAGCGGTGATCCTGCTGACGCTCAAGCTGACGAGCAAGGGGGTCGCAGGCGTGCCGCGGGCCAACTTCGTGATCCTCGCGGCCGTGTTCCAGAGCCACGGGCTTCCGGCGGAGGGCCTCGCCGTGCTTCTGGGGATCGACGCCCTGATCGACCCGGTCCGCACGAGCGTCAACGTGGCGAGCCACTGCGTTGCCCCGGCGGTCATTGCCCGCTGGGAAGGAGCGCCAAAGTCCGGGGACAGCCGCGCCTAGGGCCTCATCCACTGCTGGCGGCGCGGCCATTTCGGGCCGTCTTCGAAGAAGCGCACGCCCGAACCGATGCGGTCGTAGTCACCGAGTTCCTCACGCGCCCGGTCGGCGAACGCGGTGAGTCTCTCGACGACCTCGGGATGCTGCCCGGCCACATTCGCGGTCTCTCCGATGTCCTCCTCAAGGTTGTACAGGGACAGCTCCGCGACCGGCTCGAGCAGCTCCCCGAGAAATGCCCCGGACTTGGATAGGAGCCACTCAGAGTCGTCACGTCCGGGCCTCGGGAACACCAGCTTCCACGGTCCGCTCCGGACAGCGTCGAGGTGGGTCTCGCGGTAGTAGTAGAACGCTTCGTGGGGGCTCCTTGCGCCGAGCTCGCCGCGCATTAGCGGACCAATGTCGCGGCCGTCGAGGACGCGGCCGGAGGGCAGTGCCGCGCCCGCCATGCCGATGAACGTGGGCAGCAGATCCATGTTGGTAGCGATCTCGGAGCAGACTGTTCCGGCTGGAATGTAGCCCGGGCCCCACATCACGGTCGGGACGCGGATCCCGCCCTCCCACGTGGTGCCCTTGGCCCCGCGAAGCGGCCCGGCCGAGCCCGCGTGCTCCTCGATCGCCGCCGTGTACTGCGGCAGGGCATGGTTGCTCCACGGGCCATTGTCGGAGGTATAGACGACGATGGTGTCGTGGTCCAGCCCGAGCTCGCCGATCAGGTCGACGATCTCACCAGTACTGGCGTCGAGCTCCTCGATTACGTCCCCGTATAGCCCGCGCTCGGAGCGGCCACGGAACGGCTCGGTGACGCCCAGAACGACGTGCGCCATCGTGTGGGCGATGTAGAGGAAGAAGGGCTTGTCCCGGTTCTGGCGGATGAAGGCGAGCGCCTCGTCGGTGTAGCGACGAGTGAGGTCGTCCACGCCCGCAGACTCTTGGATGCGCTCCTCGTTGCGATACACCCAGTGCACCTCGCCGCTGTCGTTGGCCCCTACTACCCCGAACCAGTAGTCGAA
This sequence comes from Bryobacterales bacterium, assembly GCA_028819235.1. Classification (GTDB taxonomy): domain Bacteria; phylum Acidobacteriota; class Terriglobia; order Bryobacterales; family UBA6623; genus VXMF01. Next base: position 32,631 of record JAPPMC010000243.1, on the reverse strand, counting down.
GCCCCGTCGGACCGGATTCAGCTCGGGCCTGAAGCCTTGACGCCGCTTGGTGATGTCCACCTTGCCGATCATTGCAGTGGCGTAGCCAGCCTCTTGCAGCACTCGCGGCAGCAGTATCTCCCGCTCGTGCACATACGGAAAGATGTTCTTCTCGTTCCCGTACTCGGCTACCCGGATCGGGTAGCTTCCCGTGAGCAGGGCCGTGCGGGACGGCCCGCATACAGGCTGCGCATAGAAGTCCGTGAAGCGCATGCCCTCTTGGGCCATCCGGTCGATGCGCGGCGTGCTGAAGTCTGTGGCCCCGAACACGCCCAAGTCGCCATAGCCCTGATCGTCAGCGAAGACGATGATGAAATTCGGCGGCCTACTCGGCTCGGGCGCGGGCTCGACAGCGCAGGCCGCCAAGGCCAAGGCGGCGAGCGCAGTCAGCAAGTGTCCTCGGTGTGTCATCTCAAGTCTCCATCACCAGTTCGTTCTAATGACGGCCCCGCAGACCCGTAGGGCCGTCACAGTCCTAGCACGCCGCAAGCGGCGCCGCTGCCGGCGCCCTTGGGGGCAAGCTGGCCAAGCGGTGGAACGGGTCAAGCGCCGATCCCCGTCAGTCGGAGGAACGCTTGGCGGGTCTGGCGTCACCTCCGATGTGAAAGACAAACGACTTTGGCCGGCCCGTTCCGTCAAGGTCGAAGACCACTGTCCCGGCGGTCCAGCGCAACGAGAATTCCGTGACCGAGTGCGGCATCAACTCCAGCGGCGGCAGGAATCCGAACTTGATCTTCAGAACGGCGCCATCGCGAGAGATTACTGTCGGCTGCGGCGAGTCTTGGTCATACTTGCCAACGTACCGGTCCAGCATTTCCGGCGTCATGCTCAGGATGGGCTTGCTCTGGCCGTGCTCAGGCCCGGGCCTGGGCTCCTCGTCCAGTTCCCTGAGCCAGATGTTCCGGTAGAGGACGGGATTGCCGTGGTCTTGAAGGGAGATGGGCAGACGGTCCGGATGGGACTGGTAAGGAAGGTGCTGCAACCACGAGGTCGGCCCCCAGATCTCACTGTTGTCCTGCACCAAGACGCCGTTGTGGAGCACGGTGACGCGGGCCGGCTGCGCCACCGAACCGTCGGGACGGAAGCGAGGCCTGCGGAAGACAACGTCGTATGCTTGCCACTCCCCTGCAGGGCGGCTGGCATTCACCAAGGGTGGGTACTGTCCGTAGATCGCAGCCGCCTGTCCATCGGTGTAGGTGACATTGTCGTGCGAGTCGAGAACTTGGATCTCGTACTTGCCCATTAGGAACACGCCGCTGTTCCCCCTGCCCTGACCCGAACCTCTGGCGGGCGTAGGCGCCGCCCACTCGATGTGCAGCTGGATGTCTCCGAAGCCGTCGCGGGTGAAGATGGCTCCGCCGCCAGGTGCAGCGGCCAGCGCGCCGTCCCGAATCTCCCACTTGGCGCCGCTGCCGTCGGCCGCTCGCCACTTGGAAACGTCACTTCCGTCAAATAGCACTATCGCGTCCGAAGGGGCCGGTGCGGGCAGCGGGATGCCCGAAGTGACCTTTGCGGGGGCGGGCCGGTTCATGTCGTGAATCTTCCAGCGAATCGGTGCTTGGCCAGCGGCCGCCGGAAGGAGGATTGAGGCGCTGGCGATGAGGGCGAGAATCGAATTGCGGCGCATAGCGTGTTCCAGGTACCGTTCGATTCTACCCGCCAAGTTTGGGTGGACCAGCTGCGGAGCGATCGATCTCAGGGATTCTGGGGAAAACGCTGATCCGAGTGGAGTGCCTGCGGGTTGGTCACCAGACGGGTGTAAGAAATGTGCAACGGAATCAACGACCCGAAGCCACGGGAGCAAACGTCGATGCGGTTTCAGGTATCTGGGGGCTCACTGTGGCGGCGAACCGCCCACCTACGGGCACCGGCCGATGGATCACTCGTAGCGCACGAAGAAGGGAGAAGTCCAAGCGATCTCCGGGTCACCACCGGGGTTCTCAGGGTCCCGCTGGAAGACGCGGACGTAGTAGTACGAATCGCCCGCAGCGGTGTCGGTCTCCATGAATCTCAGTTCGGCCTGCCGGCCTCCGGGCCGGGCAGTGTAGACATACTTCCCGTCCCGGACCAAGTCCACACGCAATATGTCGTCAGGAGCGTCGACTTCCATCCGGAATTCCAGAGGATGACCGGCACGGGCACTGAACTCTTCCCCAACCATGTGATCGGCGGCGACTGCCTTCACGATGATCTCGTCGCTCGCCGCAAAGGTCCTTCGGGCGAGCATGGCGTCGAACAAGGCCTCGCGGGTGGGCTCGCGGGCCCACACCGCAGCCCATGAGTTGTGCGTCGAGCCGTGGTCGCTGAACGAGACGAACCCGTACTTGTGGCCCTTGTCGAGAGCATCTCGCGCGAAGTGGCCCGGATCATCGACCTGAGTTCCTCCACGCTTCTCACCTTCCGGCGTCCGCCAAGCCTCGTAGCTGCCGCGGGCCCCTTGGTAGATCTCCAGCAGGCAGTCCATGGGATCAGGAGCCCAGTTCCAGTCCGCGATCGGTCCGGCCGCGAATGTGTGCGGCACAATCACGGTCTTCTGCCCGCGTTCTGAGAGCACGTTCTCCTGCATCCACTCCCAGAGCACTGGCGGCAGGTTATCGGGGGCCTCCAGCCCCTTCCCGCGGTCGATCGGGCGGATCGGCCCCCCACGCTTCAGGTACAGGACGTTGCGGTGGCCTCCCGGACGCGCCATCGAATGTTCGTAGCTGTAGAGGCCCCAGAACTTCGGACCGTGGGTGTAGACGTCCACAAGCTTCTGCGCGTACCACCATTGGTAGTCCCTCAAGGAGTCGGGCCAGCGTCCGCCGAGGACTTCGTTGTGGTCGCTGGGCCCGACAAAGTCCAGCTGGGCCGCGTCGATCGCATACCGGTAGGTGTCCTCAATGGAACCGTCGACGTCGCTGTGCCCGCGCACGTCAGTGTGGCGATGGCAGTCTCCCAGCAGCAACGTGTAGGCCTGCCCGTCCGCCTCCATGGTCTCCCGCACCCGCGGCTCGAATGACTCGGCCACAGGAGCGACCTCGACCGCCTTCAAACTGGGCGGTTCGGAAGTTACCGGATCTAGGGAAGCGGTGTAGACGTTGTAGTGCAGGGCATGCATCTGCTCCGTCGGGAGATTCTCCGGGGATCGGAGGTCGCTGGAAAAGGCGAGTTGGATCCCACCGAGCGCGGTCGTTGCCAGCGCGGTCCTCTGCGTATTGCGGCCCGAGCTGTTCGTCAGCATCACGGGCGTTGTCCAGCCGTCGCTGCCAAGCCGGCTCGCATACACGTGGAACATTTCGTGGGGCTTCCTGATGGTCCAGTGTCGGAACACGATCCACAGGGATCCGCCCCCGTCGAACGCGAGCGCCGGCAGTTCGGCGAACTGGGTCATGCGGCCGGTCAACACATCACTAAGGTCGTGGGACGGTTCGAAGACCCGTCCGTTTGCGACGACCCGCAAGCCGATCCCCCTGCGCGCATGAAGGCCCTCGCTGCCCTCGGCCCGGCTCGACGTCGAGAAGTCCTTTCCCCAATTCTTGAGAGCTGTGTCGTAGGCCACCCACACCCTGTCGGCCGAATCGACCGTCACATAGGAGTGGAACTCCGCCCCGGGGCCGGAAGCCACGGCAATGGGCTCGCTGGCGCTTGCCCCGTCGAAGGCAGAGACCAGCACGTCATAGTTCCCCGACCGATACGTGTCCCAGGAGACCCAGGCCTGCCCAGACGAGTCCAATGCCGCGGAGGGCTCCCAGTCACTGGCCGCGGAACGCGAGATGTTGACGACAGGGCCCCACCCAGCGTCGGTGTGACGCCGCCCGTAGATCTCGGCCTGCAGCTCGCGGAACGACTGCCACACAACGGTCACATTGCCGTCGGCATCGGCCACAGCACTTGGGTGAAAGTCGCCGTGCGCGCCCGTCCCCACGGCCTCGATCGCACCGACGCTGCCCGGCGGGTCGAGAATCGCGGCATAGAGGTCGAAGTCCGCCTCGTCGCGCGCCGACCACAGCACCATGGCCCCGTCAGGAAGGGCCACGACTGCGGGCAGGTAGTGGTCCCACTTGCCGTCGTCGACGACGATCGGCTCCCCCCACTCTCCGTCCGGGGGCCGATGTCGCACGACAACCTTGTCGGCGTCGCTTCCGTTCCATTCGACGTAGGCTGTCCAAAGGCTCCCGTCCCGGCCGGCGGCCAAGGCAGGCCAGTCGGATGTTGTGTCGGCGGGCGAGACGCGCTCGGCGACGACTTCCCCGGCAACGATAGCGGGCGGCAGTTCGTCGTTTGTGCTGGTGGCCTGCTCCTGCGTGCAACCGGCGGCGAGAAGGGCAGATGCCCCTAGTAATGACACGCGCATGCCCGCCGATTATAGGGATCCGCTGACCACCGACGGACCGAGCAGCTCGGTGTTTCGAGGCGATCGCCCAACGACTCTTCCGCTTCCGAGCGACGGCTGACCCTTCCGGGTCGGATCCGCCTCACGGTTTCGATGGATGGCAGGATTGGCAGCTTGGGGTCGTCGGGTACCAACCCGCAAGGGTACGAGGTGTGCCGGCGGATCGAGCCTTGGCACTGACAAGGTTCAGGCCCCGACTTGGTAGAGAGCCACGTCGGCGCGTTTGGAAAGCCAGGTTCAGGGACGACTCAATGGCCCAAGAATGCTGCCCAGCCGCGATGTTCAGGCTTGGATAACGTGACCTCGGGAGTCAAACGCTTTCCGCATCCCGGTGCCTGAGGTAGCCCTGCTGGCCTGGCCAAGTCGCCCCGTGCACGATATCCAAGCAGCTTCCGACCACAGCGGGCCGCTGCACAGCGGGTCACAGGCCCGGGCGAAGATCGCCACGCTTCCGGAGATCGCATCCTGTCGAGAGCTTGACCTGCCTCGCGTGGAGATGCCCCAAGGTGGATGAAGAGTTCCATATCGGATCTAGTCACCGCAATTGCGCGGGCCACCGACACCACGATGTCCGCCCAATGCCGTCTTCGCACCGGGATCAACCCAAAACGAGTGTTCTTGGTTTAGCCATGCTGGAGCGGCTTCCTCCATGTCGGTCCAACTCGAACTCTTGGTGCTCTTGAGGATCTTGAAGCTCGGCCGACTCAAACGGCTACGTGGTAATAGGGGCCGCCCCGTGCAAGCGTTCCCGGTATGTACCCCTCGACGAAGTTCTGTCCACTTATTCTCTTGACCGCGAAGTTGATCGCAGAGGATTCAGCACGGCGATTCTCCGGTGCCGAACCGAGGAGATTGCGAGTCACGACTGTATTCGGGGCACGCCCGGGCAGCTTCTCGCCAGCCTTCAGGCGTGTGAAGCCTGAGGCGGACAGCGCTTCGCTGAGAACGTTCCGGCCAATGCAGGATTCGAACCACAGTTCGACACCCTCCCGGAGACTCCTGAGAGCCTCTCTCTTGGTGTGTGCCTGCGAGGCTACGTCGATGCTAGGACATAGAGCGATCCAATCCCTTCCATCCGAGCGCATCTGGACAGCCAGCTGGATCTTCACATCCATGATGGAGAAACTCATTCCCTTTGGACTTCTCTATATAACATATTATACCCCTACCACTAGTATGAATTCAGATCGCACGGGTACCGCCGATGCAGGCGCGCCGACGGCGCATCTCCCGGACCGGTAGTGAGACCCGCTCGCGGCCTGCATCTTGGTGGAGTTCCGGTTCGACACGCGAACGTGCGAGTTGTTGAAGCGCACCCTTCCTCCCCAGTTCCAGCACTCGGGCCCGGCGACGGGCCCGGCCGGTCAACAAGCCCGCGCCCACCACTGCCCAGCGTGTCCTGCTTGGGAATCGGGACCGAATTGAGATTGAGTTCCAGGCAGTCTCGTCGATGGGCTAGGGCGTGCCAACGACGTCTGCGAGCTGCTGATTGCCCCCCGCATCAGCGTTGAGGAGGGCGCGGTCATGGTGAGCGGCTCACCGCTCATCGTGCTCGTGATGCCATGCTGCTAACAGGCGTACAGAAGCCAGAGCCCGGGTCTGCCCTGCAGGCAGGGCTTGCTCTTCCCGAGGGGAGCGTCGCCGCCGAAGCTGCCACACTTCCGGGGAAGGCTCGGGCCTTTCGGCGGGGGCTCATGGTTTCAGCCTCGATCGGAGTGCTGATCATCGTCGGCCCGAAAGCGCATCCGCTACAATCTCGTGCCGGCAGACGAGCGAGCCTAATGCCGCGATCACTGCCACGCTCGATATGGAATCCTTCGATTTCGGCATGCGCCTGCCCCGCGACGCGGCATTCAAGCGCTTTGTCCACAACGCTGCCTTCATCCGGCACTTGCTCCGCGCCCACCCCCTGGCCGGCCTCGACGAGGGGCAGATCGCGGAGATGCATCCGACCAGCGCCAACATCGTCGGCCCGGACCTCTCCCAACGGCTGACCGATGCTGCCTGGCGACTGACCCTGCGAGACGGCAGTCTGGTCTGGCTGCTGCTGGAGTGCCAGTCCGAGCCGGACCCGACAATGCCATTCCGCATGCTCCAGGCTGTGGCGACGATGTGCTTGAAGCTGAGCCGTGATCCGCCTGTCAAGCGCGGCTATACGGCAACCCACATGCCGCGCGTCCGCCACCTGACCCTGTACAGCGGGCGCAGGGAATGGAGGGTTGCTACTGAGGTCTCGGAGATGATCGAAGCCGAGGAGGGTGGTCTGGGTGCGGATGCCCCGCGGATGGAGTGCCCGACCCTAGACTTCCGAAACTGGCCAGACCCTGGTGGGGACGGGAACATGGCAGTATTGCTGTCGAGGCTGCAGCGGTGTGCCACTCCGGAGGCGCCCTGCAAAGCAGCGGAACCGCTGGGCCGCTGGGCGAGCGAGCCGGGGCGTGCGGATCTGGCGAGTGCCTTCGCAGCTTGGATCACGCAGGTTGCGCTGCACGATTTGGGGGTCACCGACGCACCGGTGAGCGACAATTTGAGGGAGGTGCTGGACATGCTGCAAACGGAGCCGAGGACCTGGGCCGACAGGATGCGAGACGAGGGCCGCCAGGAAGGCCGCCAGGAAGGCCGCCAGGAAGAGCACGAGGCAGGTCTGGAGCGGGAGCGCAGGCTGTTGCTGAGACTGGCGAGGATCCGCTTCGGAGGTGCTCCGGTGGGCCGCCTCGCCAGCCTGTTGGAGGGAATTACGGACACGGATCTCTTGGAGGAGATCGGGCAGTGGCTGTTGATCTGCGACAGTGGCGACGCCCTGCTTGCGCGGGTGCGGCAGTGCTGAAGCCTAGCCATAGTTGCCTTCGGAATCGGCAGCATTTGGGGATTTGCGACTTGAACCCACCAACTGCGGGAATCTCGGCTGCTCCGGTCCCGACCAGGGGTGATCGACTCGGTCGAGTCTCGACTCAAGGCCGGATGTGCCTCGTGGCGCGCCCGTAGCTGAATCGGTAGCGCCGGGCGGACTCTGGCAGTGCCGAGAACCTGGCCAGACTCATCGTGGCGCACACCTCCAAGCGCCAGTGGATCCCGTGGGATTGACGGTCCCTGCTGCCGCTGATCCCGAAGGCTTTGGCGTCGATCGTCAGGTCCTGCAGTGGATGGCGGCTGTGTTCCATTGCTCAGGATGTCCTGAGGAGGGCCGTCGCCACGGGAGGCTCATCCCGTTCCTTCAATCCTCATGGGTCGGCTAATCGGTAGAGCGCCGCAGATGGTCCTTGAACTGCGCCCACCAGGCCTCAGCAGGAGCTCCGGCGAGACCCATCCGCTAAGTTGACCTGTCCGACCAACGCGCTGTGCCGATCCACACCGGGTCTTGGAGTCTGAGCGGGTTGGAGCAGTCCGAACCTCGCCCCCAGCGGTCCTTGGGAACTACAAGGCTGCATTGATCGCAGTGGTGAATGCCGTATCCCTATGCCCTCAGTCCTTACAGATCGCAAATCGGCGTGGAGTCCAGAAGCGCCTCGAATGATTCCGGTCGATCGGGCGACGGAGTCCCTTTGGGAAATTCAGCGGCCGAGACAAGCCCCACCCGCCCGATGCCATTGCCGACCGGTCGCTACTGTGGCCAACGACCCGACGGAATCCGCCGACCAGAGACCTTGCCTGCGGCAACATACGTCCAAGAAATCACCGTGTCAGCGCCTACGGCGACTCGGACTAGGACGCGGTGGTAGAGACACGGCTCACCCGGAGAGTATCCCTCAAGCCTGTCAATCGCGGGAAGGCGGCGTTCGGGATCACTAAAGGAGAGCAGTTCCCCATAAACAGGGCCCCAGCGTCCTCTTGGATGAGCCGACCCCGGGAAGCTACGCCACAGTGCTACCTGGCGTGCCACTCGCGCCTGCGTGGCGACATCCTCGGAGGGTGCAACAGTTCCGCGGGCGAGGATGTCTTCGTCCGGGACCTGAAGAAAGGGAAAGCCGGGCCCTTCGTAGAGGCGTCCCCTGATCTGGGCCTCGCGCAGGCCGCAATAGCCGCGGCAGAAGCGCTCGTGATTGCCGTACCCGCGCTTCAGAGTGCCGTAGACGAATAGCTTGAACAGGGGCCGATCTTCCGACCCGCATGTCGCGGGCCGGCGCTCTAGAAAGCGGTCACTCGACTGCATGACTGATCCGCCGTTCGGCCCCCGGGATCGTTCCAGAACTCACAGGGCGGTCCCGGGGGCGAAATCTGGGCACGTGCAGTGATTCTTGGCCCGCCCAAGCTGTTTCTTCTCATCGGGTAGCTCCTCGTGTCGACTTCACTGGAATGCGCGCAGAGCGTGGCTACAGGCAACGCAGACAAGGGGCCGTCGGATGCCGGGGACATCGAGCGCCAATGGCAATCCCCGATCCTCCTGGCTTTCGATCCATGGCTGGGTGTCATCCCCTCCCGGTCCAAGGGTCGAGAGATGGAGTGCCGCACGGAATGCAAGCCAGCATCTGACTGGGACCGGAGACACCCGCATTGTGGCTGAGTCCCTTCCGATGTGGCTTCCGCCTTGCCTTGTTCGATCTCCTCGTGCGTCTGCGGAACTGGCGCCACTGCCTCTCCGCTTCAGTGGGATTGGAACTCCAAACATTGCCCGGCTGGCCGGATCCGGTGGAATCGCGCGCCGAACGCTGGGTCGGCCCCGCAGGCTCCCGTGCGTGGGGTCAGGACAACGAGAGCCCCGACGAGTCCCTTGTAATCTGGGGGGACCGCTGGGTAACAGAACAACCGCCATTCCGATCCAGTGGATTCCGAATCGAGCCCAAGATGCGTTCCTGCCCGTACACAACCCGGAACCGTGTGCCGAGGACCGCCCTCGCTGTGTGCCTAGTCGTGGTGAGCGTGCACGCGATCGGCGTGTTGCCATCCGCCACCAGCCAAGCGCCAGCCCCGGAGGTTGTGTTCGGCGTCGTGCTGGATGGCTGGCCAAGCAGGATTCCGGTCATCGACACTTACCGCGACGAGATCACCCGACTGCTCGGGTCCGAATACAACGTCCGCTTTCCGCCTGAGAAGACGTTCTTGGGAGGTCCTGACTCCTCCGCTATCGAAGCCGCCCTAGACGCGTTGTTTGCCGATCCGGACGTCGACGTCGTGCTGGCGCTGGGTGTGCTGAGTTCGGCGGCGGCGGCGGGCCGCCCCTTGCTAACCAAGCCTACGGTCGCGCCTTTCGTTGTCTTTCCGGAACTCGGAGGCCTGCCCACGGCGGTCCGGAGGGGGACACCCGTAGGCGGCAGTGTGCGTCAAGAATTCCGCGTCAGCGGGCGGGAGAATCTCGTCTACATCACGATCCGCGACGATTACCGTCCGAGCATCGAAGCCTTCCTCGAAGTCGTCCCGTTTCGCAATCTCGCGGTGGTAGTCATGCAGTCGATGCTCGATGCACTGCCCGTCATCGAGGAGCGATTCCGCGCTGCAGCATCGGCTTTGGATCTGACAGTCCACGTCATCTCTGACCGTGGCCAAATCGAGGACACCGTGTCGCGGATCCCGGCGGAGGCGGAGGCGGTATTCGTCGGCCCGTTGCTGGAAGCCGACTCGGACATTCGGCGACTGGCGGACCTGCTGATAGAGCGCGGCCTGCCCAGCTTCTCTATGGTTGGTCGCGCAGAGGTGGACCAGGGCCTGCTGGCCAGCATCTACCTCTCGACCGACCTGCGCAGGACCGCTCGGCGCACTGCGATCAACGTGCAGCGCATCCTGGAGGGCGAGCCGGCCGCAGAGCTGCCGGTCGACTTCGAGGGCACGCGGCGGCTATCGATCAACATGGCGACGGCCCGGGCCATCGACGTGCGCCTCAGCTGGGCGACGCTCACGGAAGCCGAACTGCTTCACGACGAGGAACGCCCGGCGGAGCGTCTCCTTTCGCTGGTCGATGTTCTGAAGGAGGCCGAGCGCGTCAATCTCGACCTGGCAGCCGCCGACCGAACCGTGGCGGCGGGGCTGCAGGAGGTCCGGATCGCCCGTTCCCGCCTTCGGCCACAGATCGAGGCCTCCGGAAGCGACATAGTAATCGACTCGGACCGGGCCGGGGCCAGCTTCGGCTCGCAGGGTAAGAATCAGCTGGCGGGGTCGCTCAGCATCAGCCAGATCCTCTATTCCGAGCAGGTCCGCGCCGGGTACAGCGTAGAGCGGACCCTGCAGGTGGCTCGCGAACTCGAACGCTCCCAATTGCGGCTCGACGTTATCCTCGACGCCGCGCAGGCCTATCTGGACGTGCTCCGCACAAAGACTGCCGAGCGCATTCGTCGCCAGAACCTCGAACTTACGCGCCGCAATCTGGAACGGGCACGAGTGCGCGTGGAACTCGGCGCCGCCGGTCCCGGCGAGCTCTACCGTTGGCAGAGTGAGCTTGCCAACAATCGCAAGAGCCTGATCGCGGCCAGCGCGGTCCGCAACCAGGCGGAGATCGAAGTCAACCGCGCATTGAACCGGTCTCTCGAGGAACGCTTTGCCACCAGCGAGACCGCGATAGACGACCCGGCGCTCGCGGTCAACTACGAGACGCTGCGCCCGTACATCGACAATCAGCAAGGATTCCTGATCTTCCGGCGATTCCTGGCAACGAGGGCGATCGGGGCATCCCCGGAAATCGGCCAGTTCGACCGTGCCATCGCGGTCCAGGAGCGTCTCCTGCTAGCCTCGAAACGAGCGTTGTACGTGCCGGTCGTCGCGGCCCAGGCCGGCATCGAAACTTTCCGGAACGATGGCGTGCCTTCCGCCGGCCAACTCGGCTCTGCGCTGGGAGACGGCTTCGAGTTTCCGACCATCAACAGCGTCAACTGGACCCTGGGACTGCAGGCTTCGCTGCCACTGTTCCAAGGCGGAGCGCTGCGGTCTCGCCGTGCGCAGGCGAGGATTGAACTCGATGAACTGACCCTAAAGCGCGAGGCGCTGCGCCAGCGCATCGAGCAGCGCGTGCGTTCCTCGATGCACGCGGCGATGGCGTCCTGGGCCGGCATCGATCTTGCCAAGCAAGCCGCCGACGCGGCGCTAAGCAATTTCGAACTCGTCGCCGACGGCTACTCCGAGGGAGCGGTCGATATCGTGACCCTGCTGGACGCGCAGCGACAGTCCCTCAACGCCGAGCTCGCTGCGGCCACCGCCATCTACGACTTCTTCTCCGACATGATGGCAGTGCAGCGGTCCACCGCTAGTTTCGACTACTTCCGCTCCGACGAGGATCGCGTCCGATTCCTCGACAGCCTGCGGAGCTACTTCAAGGAACAGGGCTATGAACCTTAGGGCAGCTCTACCGCTCGCCGTCGCTCTGGCAGCAGGCTGCCAGGAGGAGGTAGCGGATCTGTCCCCGCCGCCCCTGCGACCGGTCCGGTACTCGAGCGTCGAGGCGGTCGATCCGGCGCGCGCCCGCATCTTCGCCGGCGCCGCGACCGCGGCTTCGGAGAGTCGGCTCAGCTTCAAGGTCAGCGGCACGATCCTAGAGTTGGCGGTCGAGGTCGGCGACACGGTGGAGCGAGGACAGGCCATTGCCCGCATCGATCCGGTCGAATACCAGCTCAGCGTGGAGCGGAGCCAAGCGGCGCTGGCGGACTCCGAGGCTCGGCTTCGCAACGCCGAAGCCACGTACCGCCGCGTGCAAGCCCTGTTCGAGCGGGACAACATGTCCCAGAACGACTACGACGCCGCGCGAGCCGCAGTCCAGTCCGCCCGGGCAGGCGTGCGATCCGTCCAGAAGCAGCTCGAGCAGGCCCGCCTGAAAGTCGAGCACTGCACCCTTGAGGCACCGGTCGCCGGACACGTCGCCTCGGTCAACGTCGAAGTCAGCGAGAACGTACAGACCGGAAGCCCGGTCGTGATATTGAACAGTGCCGCCGCGCCCGAAGTCGTCGTCGGGATTCCGGAACTGCTGATCGGCGAACTTCGCCGGGGCGCCCGGGTCGAGCATATAGTCTTCACCGCCCTCCCGGGCCGGAACGTCTCCGGCGTGGTGCGGGAGATCTCGCCGGTAGCCGCCGCAGGAACGACGACCTACCCGGTTCGGATCAGCCTCACTTCCGGCATCGATGGAATCCGTCCGGGCATGGCGGCCGAGGTCGAGTTCCGATTCGGAGATTCTACGGGCCGGAAACGGCTGGTGGTACCTCCGCAGGCCGTAGGCGAGGATCGTCGAGGCCGTTTCGTCTGGGTCGTCTCAGGCCTGGCGGAGGGTGAGGCGACCGTCTCTCGACGGGCCGTCGAGACTGGCGGCTTGGTCTCCAGCGGCCGGTCGAGTGCAATCGAAGTGACAGCCGGGCTGCAGGAAGGCGAGCTTGTAGTGACGGCCGGCGTGAGCAGTCTCGACGATGGCCAGCGCGTACGCGTCAGACCCGCAGACCGCAGTTGACTCGGACTGGGCCCGTGGACATCACCGACTTCGCAATCCGGAACAACCGCCTGGCCTTTGTGACGCTGGCCGTGGTTTGCGTGGCCGGTTACCGGGCGTACGTGACGATGCCTCAGGCTGAAGACCCTGGATTTACGATCCGCACGGCGATCGTGGTCACGCATTTTCCGGGCGCGAACCCGCAGCGAGTCGAGGACCTGGTCACAGACAAGATCGAGCAGGCCGTCCAAGAGCTTCCGGAACTCGATTCCGTCCAGAGCAAGTCCACGACCGGCGTCTCGGTCGTCACGGTAAACATCAAGGAAGAGTACATCGAGATGCGGCCCGTCTGGGACAGCCTGCGCCGCAAGATCGACAAGGTCGCGCCCGAACTGCCAAGCGGGGTCCGAGGCCCGTTCGTGAACGACGAGTTCGGCGACACACTCGGCACGGTTATTGCCATCACCGGGGAGGGATACTCCTACACCGAGCTCAGGGAGATCGCCCACACCGTGCGAGACATGCTGCTGCGGCTGGACGACACCGGGCGCATAGAGGTTCACGGTGTCCAAGACGAGCGCGTGTTCGTTGAGTTCGACGCCGCCCGCCTGGCCGAGCTCGGCGTCTCGGTGAGACAGCTCCAGCAGCAGCTGCAATCGCAGAACATCCTGATCTCCGGGGGCAATGTGTCCACGGGGATCGAGCGGATTGAACTGGAGCCGTCCGGCTCCTTCGAGTCCATCGAGGACTTGGCCTCCACAGTGATCCGCACGGGAGAGCAGGGGCTGATGTACCTGGAGGACATCGCCCGGGTCTCGCGCGGCTACCGCGAACCGCCCGAGGCCCTGATGCGCGCCAATGGACGCCCCGCCATCGGCTTGGCAGTCGCGACAAAGCCGACCGGGAACATCGTCCGCCACGGACAGGAGATCCAGGAAGTCCTCTCACGCTTGCGCGTCGAATACCCGGTCGGCGTCGATCTGTCTGTGGTCGCCTTCCAGTCCCTGTTCGTGGAGCAGAAGGTCGACGATTTCGTCGACAACGTGCTGCAGGCGATCGCCCTGGTGCTCGTGGCCATGCTGATCATGCTGGGACCGCGCACCGGACTAGTCGTCTCCAGCCTCATCCCGTTCGCGATGCTGATGTCGCTCGCCGTGATGGACCAGCTGGGCATCGGTCTCAACCAGATGTCGCTCGCGGCGCTCATCATCGCGCTGGGCATGCTGGTGGCCAACGCCATCGTCATGTCCGAGTCGATCATGGTCGAATTGGCAGCGGGCAAGCAGGCCGTCGCGGCCGCCGTGTCGTCCGCGCGCGAATTGCGGATTCCGCTGTTGACGTCATCGCTGACGACCTCGGCCGCCTTCCTGCCCATCTTCCTTGCCGAGTCGGCCGTCGGCGAATACACGAACCAGCTCTTCAAGGTCGTCACGATCGCCCTGCTTTCTTCGTGGATCCTGTCGCTGACGATCGTGCCCCTGCTGTGCGTGGTCTTCCTCAAGGTAAGGAGGTCGCCTGCATCGAACGCGCTGGACGGTCGGCTCTACCGCGCCTACCGCAAAGCCCTGATCCCAGCGCTACGATTCCGATTCGGCACGGTGGCGGCCGTGGTCGCTGTCTTCTTCATTGCTCTGCAAGGCTTCGCGTACATCCCGAACATCTTCTTCCCACCGTCCGACAAGCCGATCTTCACCATCGAGATCGAGGCGCCCGCCGGCACGGCGATCGAGCGCACCGAGCAGATCGCCGAGGGCTTGGATCGGTTCATCCTCGCTGAGCTTGCCGCAGGTAAGGAGCGCGGCGATGGCGTCACCACTTGGTCCAGCTATCTCGGCAAGGGTGGCCCGCGCTTCACGCTGAGCTACGGCCCCGAGCAATCGCGTCCAGAGTATGCCTTCGCGATCGTCAACACGACATCTGCGTCGCTGATCCCAGCCCTGCGGCAGCAACTGCAGGACTTCTTGGCGGAGTCCTTCCCCCATGTCCGTACGACCATCGAGCCGCTCGGCAATGGGCCGATCGTCAAGTACCCCATCGAGGTCCGCCTCATGGGGGACGAGACCGCGCAACTCTTCGAGATCGTGGACATGCTGAAGGGTCGGCTCCGGGAGGAGCCAGCAGTGCGTGGGATCGGCGATGACTGGGGCAACCGGATCAAGAAGATCGTCGTGGACGTCGACAGCGCCCGGGCACGGCGGGCCAACCTGTCGAACGAGGACATCGCGGTTTCGCTGACCTCCGCCCTGTCGGGATTCGCGGTGACGGACTACCGCGAGGGCGACGAGGTGATTCCCGTCGCCATGCGTTCCCTTGGCGACGACCGCCACCAGATCGCCCGCCTAGAGACGCTCAATGTGCATTCGCAGTCGACCGGGAGGGCAGTGCCACTCCAGGCAGTCGCAGACCTGCGGGTTGAGTGGCAGGCTGCGAAGGTCTTCCGCCGCAACCGCCTCAAAGCGGTCACTGTGTACTCGAACCTGGCCTCTGGAACGACCGCAGCCGATGTGATGGCCCGGATCGCACCTTGGCTCGAAGAACAGTCGGCAACTTGGCCGGTGGGATTCCGATACGAACTGGGGGGCGACCTGGAGGCCTCCGGCGAGGGCACCCAGTCGATCATGGACAAGGTGCCGGTGGCCGCCCTTCTGATCATTCTGCTGCTGGTCGGACAGTTCAATTCCATCCGCAAGCCGCTCATCATCCTGCTGACGATCCCGCTGGGCATGATCGGAGTGATCGTCGGCCTGCTTGTGACCGGCTCCTACATGGGCTTCATGACGTTCCTCGGCGTCATATCGCTGGCGGGCATCGTGATCAACAACGCCATCGTCCTGCTCGACCGCATCCGCATCGAGATTGACGACCGCGGGCTACCGCCGGACCGGGCGATCGTGGAGGCGGCGCAACGCCGACTGCGACCGATTCTGCTGACGACCATCACGACGAGCGGCGGGCTCATCCCCCTTTGGCTGGGAGGGGGCGTGATGTTCGAGCCGATGGCGATCGCGATCCTGTTCGGACTGGTGTTCTCAACGGCCCTGACCCTTGGCGTTGTGCCCGCACTGTACGCCATCCTGTTCGGCGTCCGGTTCAAGGGCTTCACCTGGAACGAACGACCCACCCCGCAGGTACAGCCGGCGGGACATCAGGGGCCCTGAAGCGGGCCGATCGGCCGGATGGATCGGCAGGACTCAGCCCGCCTAAGGGACGCTATTGGAGAAGCCCACTCATTTCACCGCTCCCGGGCCCATATCGGACCGCCCGAGTCATTGCTACCCGAAAGGTCATCGTCGTAGGCCACCAGCGGCGTGGCCTATCCAGCAAGCGTCCCGACTCAGGCATCTCACTGGCGTTTCCGGCGGTCTCAATGCCGAATGCGCGAGTCCTATGCTACGTGAGTCAATCCGCAGCGGAAGATCTGGTTGTGAACGTGCTTCACGGTTGCCAAGCTCGACTCACTTGCAGGGGTATGCTTGTGCTGAAGTTGTGAGCGGTAACGGATCGATCATCACGATGGCAACATCCGCCATCGCTCTCGGCGGGTTGATCCTGAACGGGCAGTTCTCCACCAACCGAGCAGTCGATGGCCTTCGAACGGAAATGGTTGAGGTCCGCTCTGACATAGCCGACTTGCGCGAGCGCCTGGCTCGACTAGAGGGCCGGGTGGATACGCTTGTTGAGGTGATGGTCGAGCAGGATCCGGATCGTTCGTGACAGGCCCTCGGAACCGTTCCTAGCGACTCCACAAGACGTGAGAGCCGGCATCAACTGCAATCGGGCATCTCAGGTCAAGAGAGGCGTGCCCGTCGCGTTCGGGCTCCACTCCGGCCCGGACGTTGCGAGTGATAGGATGAGCGCACGGTGGCTTCGTGAGGGAGTGCACGACAACGGGTGTTGTCGTCTCGCGATTGGTAGCGTCACTCTTCACGGTAGCTGCGTGTGCGGCCCAACCTACCATCCGCGCCATCGATTTCTTCGCGTATACAGGCGTAGACATCGATCAGATACGCCAGAGTCTCCCAATTCGACCCGGTGACCACTGGACAAGCGAAACCAACCAGCTCCTGAGGTCGACACTGGAAGGATTGCTCGATAGAAGCCCTTCCGACGTTACCGCGGTCTGCTGCGACGAAGACGGCAACCGGATTGTTTACATTGGCCTAGCAGACGGCTCTGGATCGCGCGTCCGACTGAATCAACAACCGACCGAGTCGGTCGAACTGGACGCGGACCTGGTGATCCTGTACGACCGATATGAGGAACTGCTTCGGCAAGTAGTCTCACGCGGAGACGGGTTGGTCTCGGAAGACCGCTCTCTTGGCTATCCCCTCTCGCACGACGCTGGTGTCCGGGATCTGGAGCTGCGCATCAGGGAATTCGCCTTGAGGAACCCGTCGCAACTGTTCGCAGTGTCTCGCAAGTCCTCCAATGCCCGCCATCGAGGGATCGCGGTTGATGCGATTGGATACGGTCTCCATTCAGCAGATCAGATAGGCGCGCTGACCCACAGCGCCCTCGATCCAGACCCGACCGTCCGCAACAATGCCATCAGGGCGCTGATGGTACTGGCGTCCTCGCAAGTCGAGTTGCTAGCTCCGATTCCCTACGCCGTGTTTGTGGACTTGCTGGCCTCTGGCGTTCGGGAGGACCGCACAAAGTCTGTCGCACTGTTGTCGGAGCTTTCAGAGGGTCGCGATCCCCTAGTCCTAGAGGCGATTCTGGAGAGAGGGCTAGTCCCTCTGGTTGAATGCGCACGCTGGTCCTGGAGCGGACACGCATACGACGCTCGCGTTATCCTTGGCAGAATCGGCGGGCTCGACGAAGCCACCGTCTTGGCGGAAGCATGGAATTCGGAATTTGTAGATGTCGCGCTGGATTCGATCCAACGCTCGAGGGCTCGGTAACGGAGAACTTATGGCGGTCCTGTTATTCTGGCGCGGGTTCGTCGGGAATTCAGCCGGGTCAGAGGCCGGACGAGTGGCGTAGGGTTCCGATTGTCCCATTGGCTTCGTTTTGATCCAAGGCCGGAGGCCATGCTAACAGCTGCCAAGCAACTGGCGTGGATAGGCCCTCGATCAGCTCGCATATGAAGGACCATGTCGGTCAACGAGCCGTCCAATCCTGCTCGTACGCCCCTCCTCTCGGATTGCCCAAAATGTGAAATAGCCTTGCTCTCGTACTAGGAGTGCGCTCGAAGTATGGAAGACTTCTTGTAGCAAGCACAGAGGATCCAAGTTCTACCGCGTCTGGATTCCGTTGGGGACGGCGTACCTGAGGCGTTCCGGGACGGTGCATGGATGGTGGATTCAGGGGCAGCAGTTGTGGGAATCGCGGACTCGGATTCCCACTGGCGGATGCGCTGTCTAAGGTGGGAGTTCCGCTTCATGCGGTCCAAGGTGGGTTTGACTGTGGAGGCGGCGGAGCGGTCCACTTCGGCAAACGCGGCGGGCAGACCATCCAAGGTGCCGCACATAATCCGGACGTAGTGTTCATCGAGCAGGTTGGCAGCCAAGGCAACTTGGGCCGGCTGGTCCTGCATGTCCCGGCCCAGGTTGGCGCGCCCCACGCGTCGGCGCAGACGGCGCTTGGCTTGGGAGAAGAACTGCTCGGGAGGGTTGTTGGTGCGTTCGACGACGGCCACTATGCGGCCCGCCTCGTCGCGAGCGACGGGATGCCCGCACAGTCCGTCCTGGTAGCGCTTCAGGTACTGCAGCACGATCGCCTCGGGCACGGGAGTAGCGTCGCCCGGACGGTCCGGAAGCGCCTTGATGCGCTGGCGGAGGGCGTCGCGGTGAGCTTGCAGGCGTGCGGGCATCGACTCCAGCAAGGCTGCGGCTGTGCGCGGGCAGGCCGGCGAGGGGGCTTGGCGCCCCCGTAGCGCGTCGTGGGGCAGGCGCAGCAGGTCCCGCAGCTCTTGAAACACGCTCTGGCTGCGTTCGAGGCGCACGGCAAGGGCCGGCATGCCGAAGGCCGGCTCGAGCGCCGGTTCCAGCACCGAGGCGGCTTGGCGGAGGATGCTGCGCTCGCACCGGGAACGGGGCAGGGGCAGGAGCTGGCGGGCCAGCTCCTCGAACTGGCAGCAGCGTCGCAGGAAGTCCCAGCGCGGGAGGCCGAAGGGGAAGGCGGGCTGCTTGTGGCCGTCTCCTTCCAAGACCCACAGCAGCAGTGCCGGCAGGTCCCGGTCGCGGTCGGCGGCCGTGCCCAAAGCTTGCTGCGGCAGCGAGCGCAGCAAGGCGCGCAGGCCACTGCGGACCCGGAAGTGGGCCAAGGAGCGGCCGAGGGCGGCGTGGTCGGCCTTGTGAAGCTTGCGACCGAGACCGGCGAGGAAGTGGAATTGGCACACCAAATCGGGAATGTGCGGCGGGCGGCAGTCGGCGACGGCCTTGGCGACGGCGGCGCCGAGATCGCGCATGAAGGCGACGGGGTCGCCGAACAAGGCCAGGGCGGTCGCGATGGCCGCGCCCATCTCGCCGGCGCTCTCAGAACGGATCCTGGCAGCATGCAGGACCCAGCCACGCCAGCCGTCAAGGCACAGGCACAGTCCGCCCCGGACCTTGTCGCAAGTCGCGTCGACATGCAGGGGGTAGCCGTGCGGCAGCGGCGTCGCATCGGAGTTTGGCCGTGCTGCCAGGTCCTGAACGGACGCAGTGACCATCAGAACCGGCGAACGACCACGCACAGGTCGTTCCGGAGCAATGGCCACCTCCGGTACAAGGTGGTGCAAGCAGTTCTCATCGCTCTCGAATCCGGTCTCGCGGACTGGTGCCGTCCCGCAACCGCCGGTGAGAGGTTGTCGGGACGTTGACCGAATCCGCATCGGCGACCGCACGCGCCCGGTCACGTGTGGCTGCCGGCCCTACGGTTCGAGCGTGTCCGCTGGATCGATGAGACTCCAGAAAACCGCTCCCATGCAGTAGATTCCAGCGGACACGTAGAACGTGAGATTCCAGTCCTGACCCGTCCAGGCCAGCAGGTAGGCGACGAACGCAGGCGCCACGAATGCGGCGATGTTCCCGGCGGCGTTCATCGTGCCGGAAAGGGTGCCGGCGAACCGACCGCCCACATCCATGCAAGTTGCCCAGCCGGGCGGCACGGCCAAATCGTTCGCGAAGCTCGCCAGACCCATCAGCAACATCGCGACGACCGGCGAGACCACGTGAACGGAGGCCGCGAGCATGGCCCCGGCAATCACGCAGCCGGCTCCGGAAACCAGGCGGCGCGCGGCTGGTGCCGTCCACCCCATCCGCTGCAGGATGCCGATGAGGAACCCGGTTGAGACCGAGCCTATTCCGCCGAAGAACAGAGGCAGTCCGGCCAGGACCGCGGATTCCTGAAGCGACACGCCGCGCGCTTCCATCAGGTAGGTCGGCAGCCACGTGATGTAGAAGTACCAGCCGTGAGACAGGCAGTAGTACTGCAGCCACAACGCCCAGACCGTGCGGGACCGGACGACGACCGCCCACGGCACCCGCCCGGCGTCGCTCCGGACGCCGGCCTCGGCAGGGGACGGCAGGATGGCAAGTTCCTCGGGATTCACCCGGGGATGCCTTGCAGGCGTATCGCGGAACCATCGGAAGAACACCAGCGCCCAGAAAATTCCAAGCAGCCCGAAGATCCCGAAGGCCCCGCGCCAGGTCAGGTGCTGCAGCAGGAAGACAACCAGAAGCGGAGTGAAGGCCCCTCCCCAGCGGGCGCTCAGCCACATGATCCCTTGGGCGCGAACGCGTTCGGCCGGGGGCAGCCAGATCGCGAACGTCTTCGTCAGCACAGGGAAGCCGCCGCCCTGGCCCACTCCGAAAAGGAATCGCGAAGCCACGAGCGAGGCCTGGTTCCAGGCCCAGCCCGTCGCCGCGGTGAACACGGACCACCAGACCACGATCCCCGTCAGGACCCGGCGGGGCCCGAAGCGGTCGCTGAACCACCCTCCGGGCACCTGGAAGAGAAAGTACGCGAAGCCGAACGCCGAGAACGCCCAGCCCATTTCGACCTGCGTCAGGCCCAGATCAGAGGCCACGGCCGGGGCCGCCTGCGAGAGTGCGACGCGGTCAATGTAGGTGATGACCGACAGCACTACGGCGAATGCGACGACCCCATGGCGGACTCGGCTCGGTCGGGCCTTGCGCGCTCGACTACGGAGGTTTGTGTCTCGTTCAGGCACCTTCCACGGCAAGGCGGTCATGTTCGTTGCTGCTCCAGACATCATCGCTTGCCGGGAGGCGGGCTTCCGCACGGTCTCTTCCCGGGATGCCGGCCTCGCGGCCAGCGGTTGGGCCTTTAGCGGTCAATTCGTGATGTCCGTGCCCTTCCACTCCTGCAGCGCTTCATGCAGGGACGCGACCAGTTCGGGGTATTCGGTCGAAAGCGGTCGCCGCTCGGAAGGATCCCGGGCGACATCGTAGAGGTATCGCGCGCCGTTGATGTCCAGCAGCTTCAGGTCGCCCCGCATGACAGCGTACATCTTCACCCCCCGGACGGCGTGCCTGCCCATCAGAAGCCTATCGAGATCGGCTCCGGACTCGCCCTGGTCCGCTTCCCACTCCCAGAACAGCATCCGCTCCGGGCCGGCTTGCTTCCCTTCGAGCACAGCGAGCATGTTCGCACCGTCTACGTCGCGCGGAATCTTCGATTCTCCGCCAGCCGCCGCCATCAGTGTCGGCAGCAGGTCGATGAAGTGCACGACCTCGTCGCTGGTATGGCCGGACGGGACCCGCCCCGGCCAGCGAACCGCTGCCGGCACGCGGATCCCGCCCTCTTCGAGACTGCGTTTCTGGCCCCGCAATGGAGCGTTGCTGTCGTGGTAGAACGAGGCGCCCTCGTTCTGCGGTTCGAACGTCGCTCCCTGATCGCTGGTGAAGATCACCAGCGTGTCGTCGCTTAGGCCCTCACGGTCCAGAGCGTCGAGGACCCGCCCCAGGCTCTCGTCCATCTTGGTGATCATCGCGGCGTATCGCGCGTTGTACGGCTCGCCCAAGTCCGCTTCGTCGAACTTGCCGCGGAACTTCGCGACCTCGCTCTCCGGCGCCTCGATCCAGCTGTGGGGTTCGGTGAAGGCCAGGTAGACGAAGAACGGATGGTCGCGCCTTCTCGCGATGAACTCGATCGCTGCATCCGCAAAGATGTCGGATGCGAAGCCGGAGGCGTCCACCCTTCCCCGGTTGTGATGGATCCACGAGGGGAAATGCTCCCATGCCTCCCGGGCGGTCACGAATCCGAGAAACTCGTCCCACCCCTGATCCACGGGATGGGTATGGCCTCCGTCGGGTCGCTGTCCTCGGTGCCACTTGCCGAACAGGGCCGTGTCGTAGCCCAGTTCCCGGAGCGACTCGGCGATGGTCGTCTCCGACGACGGCAGATCGTCGTTGTACCCCTTGACCCCGTTGTGAATGCCGTACTTCCCGGTCAACAGGCAAGCTCGGGCCGGGTTGCAGACAGCCGCCCCCGAATAGAAGCGCGTGAACCGCGTGCCCTCCCGAGCCAAGCGGTCGATGTTTGGGGTCTGCCAGCTGTCGCGACCGTTCATGCTCACGTCGCCCCAACCCAGGTCGTCGGCAACGACCAGCAGGATGTTCGGCCTGGTTCGCGATTGAGCTGGGCTCGACAGCGCAAGCGCGGTCATGCACAGGAACTGCCGCCGGTCCACTCGCACCTCTTGATCACCCCGCCCGGGATCGTTCTATTGCCGCAGGCCGGGATCGCAATGAGTGCCGCCAGCGGTTCCCGAAGGCACCCACGTACCCGCCCGCCGGTCCCGGTCCGTGGACTGTCGCCAAGGGACGCGACACGCAAGCCGCAGGATCGCGCAGCCTCAGGCCAGGGCCTTCTCGACAACCCGGCCCGCCACGTCGGTCAGCCGGAACTCGCGGCCCTGGAAGCGAAACGTAAGCCGCTCGTGGTCCAGGCCCATCAGGTGCAGGATCGTCGCGTGCAGGTCGTGGACATGGACCTCGTCCTCGACGATGTGGAAGCCGAGTTCGTCGGTCGCGCCGACCGTCTGGCCGCCCTTGACACCGCCGCCGGCCATCCAGCCGGTGTAGGCGTCGATATGGTGATTGCGGCCGATCGTCGCCATGCCCCCCTCGGCCATCGGCGTCCTCCCGAATTCCCCGCTCCAGACCACAAGGGTCTCGTCGAGCAGGCCGCGCTGCTTGAGATCGCGAATCAACGCGGCTGCCGGGCGGTCGATCTCGCCCGCCGACTTCCGGTGCCCCTTGATCAGGTTCTGATGGTGGTCCCACTCCGTGTGGTAGAGCTGCACGCAGCGCACGCCGCGCTCGACCAGCCGCCGGGCGAGCAGGCAATTGTTCGCGAACGACGCCTCGCCGGGTTTTGCTCCGTACATCTCGAGGGTCGCGTCGGTCTCGCCCGCCAGGTCCATCAGCTCGGTCCCGCCCGTCTGCATGCGGTAGGCCATCTCGTAGGACGAGATGCGCGTGGCGATCTCGCGGTCGCCGGTCTCGTCGAGCCGCATCTCGTTGAGTTCCCGAATCGCCTGCAACGTGCGTCCCTGGCGCTCGTGCGTGACGCCGGGCTGGCTCTTGAGGTTGAAGATCGGCTCCGGGCCGGGCATAAAGGGCGTTGCCTGATAGGTGGACGGCAGGAAGCCGCTGCCCCAGATGATCGGGCCGTTGCGCGGGCCGCGCGGGCCGCTCTGCAGCACGACGAATCCCGGCAGGTCGTTCGCCTCGCTGCCGAGGCCGTACGTCACCCAAGCCCCGAGGCTCGGCCGCCCGGCAATGACGGAGCCGGTGTGCGCGAAGATCTTCGCCGGAGCGTGGTTGAAATTCTCGGTCCGCAGGGACTTGATGACGGCGATCTCATCGACCACGGCGCCGATGTTCGGCAGCAGGTCCGAGACGCGCGTCCCGCTCTCGCCGTAGGACTTGAACTTCCAGGGCGAGCCGAACAGCTTGGCGTCGCTCATCCGCTCCATGAAGGCGAAGCGCTTGCCCTTCATCAGGGATGGCGGAGGCGCCTGCCCGTCGAGCTCGTTCAGCTTCGGTTTCTCATCGAACAGGTCGAGCTGGCTGGGCGCACCCGCCATGAACAGGTAGATGACGCTCTTCGCCTTGGGATCGAAGTGAGGCTTCCTGGGCGCCAGCGGGCTGGCGTCGGCGCGCGACGCCGCCGGGACCGACTCGGCCAGCAAAGACGCGAGAGCGATCCGGCCGACGCCCACTCCGCATTCGCGGAAGAAGTGCCGCCGGGTGCGGGCTAGCAGCTTGTGGCTCTTGAGGTTCATGGACTCACTCCCGGACGATGAATTCGTCGGTGTTCATCAGGGTGCGGGCGACAGACGTCCAGGCCGCGAGCTCGATCGGATCCTCGGCGCCGTCGGCGGCCAGCAGCCTCGCGTCTCTCGGTTTCGTCTGCAGTGCATCCCGCTCGTTGGCCAGCAGCCTCTCGATCACAGCGGCTTCGCGGGCCTCCGGGCGGCGGGAGACCGCGAACTCGAAGGCTCGCCCGATGCGTTCGTCTCTCGGGACCTCGATCAGCCGGCGGGCGAAAGCCTGGTAGAACTCGTGGAAGGCCGCGTCGTTTAGCAGCGTCAGGGCCTGCAACGGCGTGTTCGAACGCGTGCGCCTGGTACAGGCGATATTGGAATCCGGACGATCGAAGACCATCAGCGCCGGATGCGGCGTGACACGCCAGAAAAAGGTGTACATGCCCCGGCGGTAGCGTCCCTCGTCCTCGGACGGCTCCCAGGTCTTCTTCAGCTGGCTGGCGAGCATCGCGGGCTCTGGCTGCGGCGGGTAGGCGCCCGGCCCGCCTATGGTGGGCGTCAGCAGCCCGCTGACGCTGAGGCCGACGTCGCGCACGATCTCCGCGTCGAGGCGCAGTCGGTTCTGGCGGGCCAGCAGGCGGTTCCGGGGATCGCGCTCCTCGAGCTCTGGCCGGGCACGGGACGCCTGCCGGTAAGCGGCGGAATTCAGGATCAGCCGGTGGATCGCCTTGCGGCTCCAGCCACGCTCCATGAATTCGACAGCCAGCCAATCGAGCAGCTCCGGGTGAGTCGGCGCGGAGCCCTGCGTGCCGAAGTCGTTCTCTGTCTCGACGATTCCAAGACCGAAATACTCCTGCCAGATGCGGTTGACCGCGACGCGCGCCGTCAAGGGGTTCTCGCGGTCGACCAGCCAACGCGCCAGGTCGAGCCGGTTCGGCTCCTGTCGGCCCGCGAACGGATGCATTGCCGCCAGCGCGCCCGGCTCGACCCGTTCGCCGGGACTCAGGAAATTCCCGCTCACGTGGAGGAAAGTCTCCCGCGGCTCGTCGAGCTCGCGCATCACCATCGTCGAGTCGATCCGGGGCATCGAGCGCACCAACTGGTCGATCAGCCGTTGGCGCTCGGCCAGGCCGAGGTCGTCCTTGGCTGGCTTCGCGCTCCTGCGGTAGGCGGCCAGCTCGTCCTCCAGGGCCTCGACCTGCGCGCGGATCGCATCGCGACGCGCGATCTCATCGGGCGAGCCGAACTCGAGCAGCGGCGCGTGGACCTCGTGCAGGTTGTTGATCGAACGCTGGCGGAAGCGCGGGCGGGAATCGTCCCAGTCGTCGGTGCTGTTGAAGAACGCGTAGAGCCCGAAGTACTCCCGTTGCGAGATCGGGTCGAACTTGTGATCGTGGCAGCGGGCGCAGCCGACCGAGAGCCCGAGGAAGACCGTGCCCATCGTGTCGACGCGGTCGTAGACGATCTCGACGCGGTACTGCTCCCGGTCCGTGCCGGCTTCGATCTGCAGAAGGGTGTTGCGGTTGAAGCCCGTCGCGACGATCTGGTCCGTGCGGGGCCTGTCGAGCAGATAGCCCCCGCTATGGTGGGCGCCCCACAGGTGGGAACGGGGGGGGCCGGTTTGGGGCGGGGGCCCCCCAAAGCGGGTTGGGCCCAAGTTTTG
>JAPPMC010000243.1:0-6988 GCA_028819235.1 Bryobacterales bacterium | reverse complement strand
CTTTTCCTCTTGCTTTGGGGGGGGGGCGCCCCCCCCGCGCCCCCTCTGGGGGGGGGGGGGGGGCGCGCCCCCCCCGCCCCCCCTCCCCCCCCCCCCCGACGAACTGGTCGAACGGCTGGTCCCGGTTGAGCGACTCGAGCACCCAATCGCGGTAGCGCCAGATGTTGCGCGGCTCGTCGCGGCTGCCGCCGTCCGAATCGGCGTAGCGCGCCTGGTCCAGCCAGCGGCGGGCCCAGCGTTCGCCGAAGTGCCGCGAGGCCAGCAGCCGCTCGACCGCCTCGCTCCAGGCCTCCGGGCGCTCGTCGCCGACGAAGGCCCGGACCTGCTCCGGAGTCGGCGGCAGGCCAATCACGTCCAGATAGGCGCGCCGGATCAGGGTCCGCTTCGAGGCGGGCGGCGACGGCTTGATGCCTTCCCGGTCGAGCCGGGCAAGGATGAAGTCATCCACCGGCGTCCGGGCCCAGCCGGGATCGGAAACGACAGGCCGCCCGGCGCGCTTCGGGGGCGCGAATGCCCAATGTCCGCCCTTCGGGGCCGCCGCGCCCGTCCCCCACTTTGCGCCGTCGCGAATCCATTCGCTCAGCAGCTGGATTTCGGAGTCGCCAAGCTTGCCGCCCGGCGGCATTGCGAGCTCGCCGTCATGGCGCACGGCGCTCAGCAACAGGCTCTCGCCGGGCTCGCCGGGGACGATGGCCGCACCGCGGCCTCCGCCCTGCAACGCCGTGTCGCGCGATTCGAGGGCCAGGCCGGCGGTCCGGAGTCTCTCGTTGTGGCAGCCCAGGCACTTGGCAGCCAGCAGCGGCTGGATGTCGCGGTCGAAATCGACGGCGTGGAGCGTGCCCGTCGCGGCCAACAGCAGGATCGGCAGCGCTTTCATAGACTTATGGACAGTTTACGCCCTTCCGGCGCACCTTCGCGCGGAAAATTCACTGCACTGGGGCTGGCCGGACAGGGCCCGGCCGTCCGAACGGCGTTCTCCGATCGCCGATGGCGGCGGTCCCTCGGGGCTGGATGCGCACGGCATTCCGGGCCGCGTGTCGCCCAAGCCCGGATCGCAGGCATGCACGACCGACGGATCGACGGGCGCTGGTGGCGTTCCAAGCGGACTGCGTGCCACACTCGCAAGAAGCGTTCTTGAGAAACCTGTTTCGGTTCCAGAGATCGTTTCCAGAGACACCTCGCGGAAGGCGGACACGGGGCGAAGCAGATGATCCATACGCTTGCCGGCACGGGAGAGAGAGGATTCGATGGCGACGGCGGCCCGGCCGTGCGGGCGCAGTTGTCCAGCCCGTCGGGCTTGGCGGCGGACAGGGCCGGCAATCTGTACGTCGCCGACCTATACAACTACCGCATCCGCCGAATCGACTCCTCGGGGATGATCACGACCATCGCGGGCACGGGCCAGCGGGAGCACTCCGGCGACGGAGGCAAGGCGACTGAGGCTTCGCTCCAGGGACCCAGCTCCCTCGCCTTCGACCGTTCCGGCAACCTCTATATCGCCGGGTACTACGAGCACCGTGTCCGAAGAATCGACCCCGACGGAATCATTACCACTGTCGCGGGCACCGGGAAGCAGGGCGACCGCGGCGATGGAGGCCCGACCGTCGAGGCGCTCCTGGACGGACCCTCTGGCCTGGCCACGGACAGGGACGGCAACCTGTTCGTCTCCGACTGGGGCAACCACCGCGTGAGGAAGATCGACCGAGCCGGCGTCATCACCACGGTGGCAGGCATTGGCTCGATCGGCTCCAGAGGGGACCGAGGACCGGCGGTCCTCGCTCAACTATTCCATCCGGATGGGTTGGCGGCCGACCGTGCCCGCAACATCTACGTGGGCGACGGCGGCAACCACTGCGTGCGAAGAATCGATCGGGCCGGCTTCATCACCACCGTAGCCGGGACGGGCGAGATGGGAAACAGCGGGGACGGCGGCCCGGCTTCCGAGGCGCTCCTCTACGCGCCCGAAGCCTTGGCGGTAGACAGGGACGGGTTTGTCCTCGTCGCGGATCACAGCAACCACAACGTGCGGATCAATCTGTTGGCATCATAAGTCCCATCGGATCGGCATTCCGCACCTTCGAGTTCGCCATTGTAGTGTCCCAACAACTCTCCGTAGAGCGCACCAATGTAATCCATACTGTAGCCGCTCTGCATGAGAAATTGCTCTCCAGAGTAACGCTGCACGATATCATTCAACGAACTAATCGCAGATCTCAAGTATCGGTGCGGCGCTTGCCAAGAAGCGGTCTCGACAGCCCAAGACAGCGCCGGATTCATCGGAATCGGTCGGTATGCGAGTCTCCTTTTCTCAGTGCTGCTTGCCGGTCGGGCACTCTGTTCGCCCGGGCGCTACGCAACCAACGGGCGGATCAATTCTCCTCCCGTCTGGCTTAGCTGCTTGTTACGGCCTTGAGCGAAGTACGTGAGTTTCGCGTCGTCGAGTCCCAATAAGTGCAGCAATGTCACGTGGAAATCCTTGATCGGGTGGACCACCTCGACAGCCGCGTCGCCCACCTCGTCCGTGGCTCCGACGATCCGCCCCCGAGGTGCGCCGCCTCCAGCGAGCCACAGCGGCATCGCCTTGGCGTTGTGATCGCGCCCCCATGCCTTGTCCCCTCCCCGGAGGCCGTTATCGGGCGTGCGGCCGAATTCCCCCGCCCAGACCACCAGGGTCTCGTCGAGCAGGCCGGTGCGCTTGAGGTCCTTCATCAGGCCGGCCATCGGCTTGTCGATTGCCGTGATGCGGGTTCCGTGGGCGCTCTCGATGTAGTCGTGAGAATCCCACCCGCCGACGATCACCTGCACGAAACGGACCCCAGACTCGACCATCCGTCGCGCCAGCAGGCAGCGCTTCGCGATCGCGTCGACCTCAGGGTTGGGGTCGCCGACGCCATAGAGTTCGAGTGTCGAATCTGGCTCGCTGGCGAGGTCTACGACGCCGGGCATCTCGGCTTGCATGCGAAACGCGAGTTCGTAGCTCTCGATACGGGCTTCCAGTTCGTCATGGTCCGGATGGCGCTGCCTGTGAATCGCGTTCAGACTGGCCAGCAGGTCGAGGTTCTTGCGTTGCTGCTCGCGGGTCACGCTGGCCGGGGGCTCCATATCCAGCACCGGAGCCCCATTCGCGCGCAGCGGAGTGCCCTGGTAGTGCGCTGGCAGGAAGCCGTTGGACCAGTTCGCCGCGCCGCCTTGCGGATAGGCGACATCCGGCAGCACGACGAACGCCGGCAGGTTTTCGTTCTCGGTTCCCAGCCCGTACGAGACCCAGGACCCGACCCCCGGGTCCCCGCCGAAGCGATTCCCCGTGTTGAGGTGGAACAGCGCCGTCGGGTGGTTGACGCTTTCGGCCTGCAGCCCGCGATAGAAGCAGATGTCGTCAACCACCCCGGCGAAATGCGGGAAGCGGGCGTTGATCTCGATGCCGAGCTCGCCGGCCCGCCGGAACTCGAACGGGCTCTTGACGTAGTGGCGCTTGCCGGTGTTCATCGCCGCTGCGAACTTCGTGCGTTGCTTGGCGAACTCGGTCATGTGGAGATCGTCCAGCTTCGGCTTGGGATCGAACGTGTCGATGTGGGAGGGGCCGCCCTCCATCAGCAGGAAGATGCAACTCCTGGCCTTGGCTGGGTGGTGCGGCTTTCGCGGCGAGAGCGGCGCTGCCTTGCCCAGCAAAGCCGAGAGCGCGACGGAGCCGAGCCCAAGCCCGGAGCGATACAGGAATTCGCGCCTTGTCCGCATGAGAGTGTGTTCAGTAGACATACGCAAACTCATTCGAATTGAACAGTACCAGCGCCAAATCCGCAAGTGCTCGCGTCTCGGGCGGCACCTGGCTTGCGTGCAGGTTCTCCTCGTAGTCCCACGGGGGCAGGTCCTCGGTGAAGTGAAACGTCTCCCCCGAAAGCTGGCTCGGCAGCGCCCGTACCAACGGTTCGCGCTCCCGGCGCGGGGCCGGCGGGCGGCGGTGATGGTAGGCCGTCATCTCCTTGAGGTGCCGTTCGGCGAGGGCCCGCTCCTCCCCGCTCGGCGACCGGCCGTAGGCAAGCTCGAACCCGCGATCGACTACCCGGTCCGTTTCGGTCTGGAGCCGGTTCGCGAAAGCCAGCGCCAGGTCGTGGCTCAACTCTCCGTTCAGCAAGGCGAACGCCTGCGTCGGGACCGTGGTCGAATCCCGCCGTTCGCAGGATAGGTCGGCCGAGGCCCCGTTGAGAACCTCGATCATCGGATCGATCAGGCTGCGCTGCTGGAAGCTGTAGACCGAGCGCCGGTTTCGATCCCTGCGGCGGCCTTCTTCGTAGTAGGGCGGCCGCAATCCCCCTTGGGTGAATCTGGGCTGCTCGGCGGCATCGCGACTGATCTGGGGGTAGGTGCCGGGGCCGCCCATCGAGAGGCTCAGCTCGCCCGCCACCGCCAGCAGGCTGTCTCGCAGGACTTCGGCCTCGACCCGCCGGGGCGTGAAGTAGGAGAGCAGGCTGTTGCCCGGGTCGCGCTCGGCCGCCCCGTCCGGGATGTCGCCGGTGCGCTGGTAGGCGTCCGAGGCCATGATGATCCGGTGGAGCGACTTCACGCTCCAACCCTCCTCCACGAACCGGACCGCCAGCCAATCGAGCAATGCCGGGTGCGTTGGCTTGGCGCCCATCCTGCCGAAATTGTTGGCGTTCTCGGCCAAGCCGCGACCGAAGTGGTATTGCCAGATGCGGTTGACCATCACGCGCGCCGTGAGAGGATTGCGTGAATCGGCGATCCACTTCGCCAGCGCCGACCGGCGTCCGGACGTCGTTTCCGGGAGTCTCGGAGCCGGAAGTCCGCCGTAGCGCTCGATCGCGCTCAGCACTCCGGGAGCGACGCGCTCGCCCGGGGATTCGATGCTGCCGCCCACGAGCACGTGCATCTCGACGCTCTCGTAGTCCGGCTTCTTCATGTAGCTGCCGGCGCCGCCCGGGCCGATGTCGTTCCACTCCTCCACCAGTCCGCTCGTGACCGAAAACGCCAGCGGGTCGTATCGCTTGATCGACTCAGCATGGTGGCTGAGGTGCTTGTTGACGATTCGTCGAGCCCACATCTGCTCGTCGGTCAGCCCGGCATCCTGCTTGCGACTCACTGCCGGCACGTCTTCGATTCGGCTGACGCCGAACTTCTCCATCAGGTGGCGCCTGCTGATCTCGGCGTAGCCTTCACGCTTCCTCTCCAGCTGCGCAACCAGCCGTTCAATGCGTTTCTTGCCCGCGGCGAAGCCGCTCGCGTCTTCCTCCGGCAGGAACGGCAGGGGCCGCTTCGCGAATGCCGTGGTGGCGAAGGCCGCTTGCACGCGGTAGTAGTCCCTGGTCGGGACGGGGTCAAACTTGTGGTCGTGACACTTGGCACATGCCAGCGTGAGCCCCAGAAAGGCGGTCGCCGTCGAATGCGTCACGTCGTCGAGCCACTGTTGCCGCGTGACGGCCGCAACCGACATGCCGGTGTGTTCCCATGGACCCATCCTCAGGAAGCCCGTCGCGAGGATGGCCTCCGGATCGCCGGGGAACAACTCATCGCCCGCAATCTGCTCGAGCACGAAGCGGTCATAGGGCTTATCGCTGTTGAACGAGCGGATCACGTAGTCCCGATAGCGCCAGGCGTTCGGGCGCTCGTAGTCGTTCGAGAAGCCTGCCGTATCGGCGTAGCGCGTCACGTCGAGCCAGTGCCGTCCCCAGCGCTCCCCGTAGCGCGGCGAAGCCAGGAGCCGATCCACAACTCTCCCGAACGCGGCCCGGTCGTCGTCGGGATCGGCGACGAACGCCTCCACCTCCTCAGGGGTCGGCGGTAAGCCGGTCAGGTCGATCGTGGCGCGACGAATCAGCGTCCGTCGGTCCGCGCGCGGCGCGGGAATCAATTCGGCTTCAGCCAGCCTGGAGCCAAGAAACGCATCGATGCCGCCGGGGTCCTCGATCTTCCGGACGGGCCGAACGGCCCACAGGTCCTCTTCGTCGAACGCACCCCAGTCATAGTCGGCACCGTCGGAGGCTGCGGGAAAAGGCGCCCCGCCGTCGATCCATTCGCCGACTGCGGCTA
This sequence comes from Bryobacterales bacterium, assembly GCA_028819235.1. Lineage (GTDB taxonomy): Bacteria > Acidobacteriota > Terriglobia > Bryobacterales > UBA6623 > VXMF01. Next base: position 946 of record JAPPMC010000243.1, on the reverse strand, counting down.
CCGCTTCCTCGGGAAGCCTTCCTGTAGGCGGCATCTTAAGCTCGCCCGAATGCTCAAGCGCCCGATACAGAAGGCTCACGCCCGCATTGCCCGGAATGATCGCGGGGCCTCGCGACCCGCCCTCCAGGAGCCCCTCACGACTGCGCAGGTCGAGCTTTCCGAAGGGCTCGCTCTCGCCATGACAGCCCAAGCAATGCTGCTTGAAGATCGGTTGGACCGTGTCTCGAAACAAGGTTCCCGCGGACTCGGTCGCTCCAAGAGCGGACGCGCTACACCAAATGGTCAGCGCGAGTTTGATTCGCCAGGCGGACACCCCACCCAGATTCTATCGCTCAGCCCGCGAGTTCGGCACCGGAACCGGGTTAGTTTGCAGGGACGGATGCGATGACCATCGGGGGCTCCGGGAGGAGATGGACCCCGGGAGGGAGTGCCGTCAATGGAGGCGTAGCGTTGTGGTCCGCGGCCAAGAGAGGGTGGCCAAGAGACGATTTCTCGCGGGCCGGAAGCCACGGGGCTGGGGCCCGGTCAATCCGTTGACTCCGGCTCGGACTCAGCGGGCGCCCCTCGACAATGGAATCGCTGGCTTGAGATGTCCATAATCGGAACGTTCCGATGGACGACAACTTCTCGGAACGGAACATGCGCGGTCCGGCGATCGCGCGCTACGTGTGCTTCGGCTCCGGCGGCCCGGCCGGGGTCACGGCGACGGGCCGCCTGTGGACGGTGCTGGGGACAGCGCAACTGAATGGGCTGAACCTGTATCGGTACATGCTGGATTATCTGGAGGCCTCTGCGCACAACAACGGTCGGGCCCCAGCGGACTTGTCGCCATGGCTTACGTGGAAGATGGACAAGCAGCGCCTGAAGGAACTTCGCGCACCTCCCGCCCGCCCAATGGCATTCGTTTAAGGATGGAGGCGGATTCGGTTTAATTGTCGCCGGATGG
>JAPPMC010000183.1 GCA_028819235.1 Bryobacterales bacterium | reverse complement strand
GCGCACGCTTGGCTCTGTGGGGGAGGAGGCTCGGTAACGACCTCCTCTACCCGGCAACTAGATTGGCGCAAATGCGCTTGGCCTCTCTCACGCATGACGTAGCGGAGCCTAGCGAGTCGACCGACCGCCGCCACAGATCCTACCATTTTTTGAAGTGCGTTCCTAGAGGACGCACAAGGCGTGACGCCACTGGTCGCAGATCTCGGTCTGGATCCGATTGCCAAGCGCGGGGATGTCGCAAGTCCCCTCCTGTTGGGACCGGGCGTTGAATCCCAGATCATGTTCGTGCTACATCGCGATGTGGGTCGCAAGAGCCGATTGAAGTGCTCAACAGGAGAGCGGCTGAGTCCCCGACAGACTGGCTCGGACAGCCGGCCTCCGATGCGCACCCGACAGCCCGTCCAAGGGCGTTTCGACGACACCAGCCAGCGGCTTCACGCCCCGCACGAAGGGCCCTGATTCCTCAAATGTCTTCGCACAGAGCAAACATCCGTAACATTCCGGCCTGTCTTGGCCGAGAGCATTGGCGCATCGCACTTGGAATGTGTGACCCAGCGATCGTCGCGGCTGACGTTCGGCCTGGACCGGGCCTGACAATGTTACGCACCGGCGTTGCGCTAGTCGCGCCAGACACAGCCGATCGCGCACGTCCACCAGGTCTGCTATCAGCGACGACAGACGCTTCCGCCCGGCAATCTGCTCCTGCACGAACTCCACTTCGCCCGCCACGAAGGGACGCGAGACGGATCGAACCGCGAGCATGCGGGTCAAGTACAAGTACGGTCGTGCCCGGCTTCGCCCTCCCACGGGCAGCGTCACGTGGGGCGGCCGCCGCGCACATGTCGGCAGCTGAGCAAGCCGGAGTTCATGTCTCCGAACGTAGCGACGTGCTGCAGGAATTCTTCGCGGCGCACTTGCAGGGCAGCGACATCGCTGGAGTTCGATGGGGCCACGTGCCTACTACAGCAGGCACATTCGGTGCAACCTCGATGTCACTAGAGAATTGGCCGCACGTCTACCCAAGTCAGAATGATGCCGCACGCCTACCGGATTTCTTGTGCTAGACAAGGTCAGTAATGTCTGATAGGATCATTCTGAGTAACGCGAATGAGTTGGGGCGAACGTCTTCAAACGCTTTCTACGAATAAGTGGTTCTTGCTCGCCAATATTTCCGGAACGATCATTTCGGTAGTCAGCTTCGTTATTCCTCTGCCCAAATTTGTGTACGATTATCAGATTCAAGGCGCCTTTGTAGGAGCTTGTTCATTGGCCGTAGTTCTTTATTTGATTGGATTAAGCAAAAACAATTGGTATCCATACAAAAAGTGGTGTCTAGGAATTTATAGACGATTACTCCTGTTTAGGTCTATAGTCCTCGTTGATTACACAAGGATTACGACCGGGAAAGAGCCAGAATATTCCACTGTGCACTGTAAGATCGGCGAGGACACTCGCTTTATTTATCGAAAAGACGATGAACAACAATGGGTCACACTTGTCTTTTCAATTCCTATTGGATACGAATTAGAACTTGCACCTACAAGTAATTACATAGATCTTCCTGATTTGTCAAGAAAGGAGAAGATTTCCAAGGGAATTATCACTTACGTCTACCTGTTTGACCCTCAGAGAAAATATAGTCCAACATGGTCTATTTCAATTCACAACCAACCTTGGTAGTTTCTCCAACAGCCACGAATCTGGTTGTTGTTGCTCTTACCTAGGGATCAGTCTAATTGTCTCCAGCCAAAGCGGAAATTGCGAAGCTGGGCTCGCTAGGTGCCAGAGGGCACGTAGCGATGCCTAGTGGCGTGACTCGTCTTTGGGCTTTCGCAATGAAACCTGCCTAGGACGATCGATCATGGCCCGTTTAGAGCGTTGCCCCACCTCACGCAGTCCCAAACAGCCTCCTAGTGCCCTTCAATCGGGCCCGCCTGACGCCAAGCGACACCTGCGCATTGCCAATGACCTGCCCGATAGTCTTGCACGGGGCGAGTCATTCTCGATCTCACGGCATCAGACGAATGACTCCCTCCCCTTAGGATCAATCTTCGCACAATGCTGCGAGTCAGCTAACTGATCCGTCTCCGAGCTCCTCGATCAGGTCCTCCTCCTCGGGGAACAAACCGGCGAGTTCCGCGACGGAGAGCCGCTCATTCAAGAAATTGCGGGCGCCACACCTGTTAACATGAACCTGCCCGGGTTGTGCGTCAAGCTGGTTTTCGATGAACTTGAGTGGCTCCGACTCTCTGTCTCCGGCTGGCGGTGCAACGACCGCCAATAACCGCCTACTGTCGTCTTGACGAAGGGCCTGGCCAAGTATTCCGTTGATGTGTTCGTCCATGAAGCCATACCCGATCGCCACGATGAGCCGCGCCGCCTCTAGCGTCCATCGCCTCAGTTCGTACGCCAAGAACAGGAAAGGATCAAGATATTGGAGCTTGTAGGACGTGCCGAATATCAACGCCACCTGCTCGTCTGCGATCTTTGAAGGCGAGTCGGAATAGCTGACACTCCCATTCTCCGTCAAATACCAGTCCAACGATCCATGGAGCTTGTAGAGGAAGATTCGGGTTTCCTCGTTCGGCCCCTCATTGAACATTCGCCAGTCCCAAACCCTCTTCATGAAACCCCTTTGGACGGCCTCGTATCCACAACTCATCTCCACACAAAGATCGTAGTTCAGGGAAAACACCCTCAGAGCGTGCCCGAATTCCTCCTGAAACCGAAGCAGACCACGGTAGTAGTCGGCGGATTCGCTCTCAGCAAGCGCTACCCACTGCCTTAGTAGTACTCGGACTATGCGTCGGCGAAGGACGTGCACGCGCTCGAACTCTGGTCCAGCCACGTCCTGCAACTTCGGATTCCAGGCACCCACGAACGGATAGAGCGTATGCCGCTCCTTCTTCCGCAATTCGTCCAGAACATTCACCAAGCGTTCTATGTTGAACGGGACATTCGATCCCGTGATGCCCTCAAGACCGTCCGCGTAGAACACGGAGCTTCGCAGATATCGGTACAAATCCAGATAGTCCTGCCACTCTCCTCCGGTGGTCTCCTGCTCCACCCGTCGGACCATCTCGTTTGAGTCCGGTATCCCCGCTTCGACGCTTGCCCCCGCTCCCAAGAGGAAAACCAGTTCATCGTGTTTGAAGGTCGTCCGGGCCATCAGAGAAACCAAGGTACGATGTTATTGACATCCACTTGCTGAAGTCCTCGTGCCTCGAATTCCTTCAAGTATCTCGCGATGATCTGCGCGTAATAGACCGACACAGGGAGCGATTTAGCGTTAAACCCGCGCCAGTTGGCTCCCGACAGGTTTATGGCATCTTGCAGGAACATTCGCTTCTCTCGCTTGGCAATGTCTTTGGGATAGGCGAACCGCACATGCAACGGACCTCCAACCATCTTGTGCAATGCCAACTGACCATACTGCAAGCCTTCAAACCAAACCAAGTAATCGCTTCTTGACAATGGCACAACCGTGCTCTCGTACGGAACTCGGCTGTTGTGTCCCGAATCGAAGCCGAAGAAGGGATTGCGGTCATTGAACTTCATCGACACGAAATGACCATCACCATGCATTTCCCTATGATCGCTTAGCGTGGCCGCAATGCTGTCCAGTTCACGGCCTCGAATCGAGAACGTACTGTGCACCACATAGCTCGAAAAACGATCTGCGTAGTCCTCGAAGATCTGGCGGAGATTGGCGTGAAAGGAACCGATGTAGCTGTCCTCGTCCTCAGCTGCCCCCAGTTGCCGGATTTCTTGGAACGCGCCCGTTGAGTCCGTCAGGACCGAGTATGCAAAAAAGCGTTTGATCCCGCCCTCTTCGCGAACCGAGTGCGCCTGACCCACGCCAACGATCAAGCATTGCTCCGTCGTCGGCACGACCCTCCATGGCGTACCGCCCGCTTTCGCGAAGATTTGAAGGGCGATGCCAGAAGTCGACCATTTGAGCGTGTTCCGGTTTGCGATCGTTTCTGCCGCTACGACTTGAATGGGAATCCCCCTTGAGAGAAACGAGTGCTTCAATCTCCAGTAGGCGTCGTTCTCGCTTTTTTCGTCTCGGCGGCTGAAGGGTGTTATCACAACCGGAACGACCGGTCGACCGTTGGCGTCCCTAAGAACGTTCTGTGCAATCCTGTCGATCTCCGCTCCTTCAAAGGTCGAGATCGTCGCTCCTCGAACGTTTTCCCGCGTTACAGGGAAGGCGAACATTTGTTTCAGCCCCGAGAAAGTCCGGAATACATCTCCCCGTAATGCCCGAAACAGGTCCTGTGAGAGCCCGTGCTCCGCCCTTCTGTACAGGAAGTAGAGCTGTGCATCTTGGTAGTGTTGCTTATACGGTCCGAATCTGTTTACGCCCATGAACTGCGACTTGCTCTGTCTCTGACCGTTCATGACGTACCGCTTCCGTGCTAGTAAGTCTGAGTTTAATCCTACTAGGCGCGAGCCCACCTCGACTTCTTGGTCATTCGACAGCTTCAACGGAAATATCTTTCCGTAGTACTTCCTTATGAAGCTCGATAGCTTCGCGTAACGATCCGCATAGAAGTCCAAGTTGGGTTGCCCATTCCGATCGAGCGCGAGACTTAGTTGAAGTGCTCGTCGGGTCCCGTGAAGGCCTTTTGCGGGATGAAAACGAAAGTCGAGCAATATGCCGAATCGCCGGGTCGAGCGCAGCAGATATGGCTCCAGTGAGACCGTGGCCACTCCCTCCTTGTGCCTCTCCACTACCACCTCAATGTGCCTTCGGAAGTTCTCCTTGACTCTGTATGTTCCTGCTTTGAGAACGGTCCTGCACTTCTCTTCGATGGCCCTCCTTAGGGCAGCGATTGTCGCGTAGGTGTTGTCGAATGGGTAAAGGTCGACTCGTTTCGCGCCATCGACAGGCTCGAAGAATGTCCAGTAGGGAACGTATTCCTCACCGTCGGGCAGGTGACGAAGAACTGCACGTTCGCCAGCGAACTCCGGCCTGTCCTCCCCGAATGGGGGCACGGCGTAAACGGTTATTCGAAAATCCTGAGTTAGGATGGGCAACAAGTTGAGCGCTATTCGCCGCATGTTCTTGTTGGGAGATGGTCGTGCTCTCGTATCAGGGTTGATTTCGCGAGTCCGCGCCCGCGATCAGTTCGAGGAGAGGCATCGAGTCAACGACTACTTGGCACCCACCGCACACTATTCTACCTCGCGCTCCCGCCCTCGGCGAACCGAACTCACGCCGACTGTGGATACCGGCACGGAGCTGCACGATCCGCTCCGTGTGGATCCGCACGGTCAATCGCATCTTGCCGGCTCTTCGCTAGCTTTGTCAGAACTCTATCCCGTCCGTCTTCGGTTAGATTCGTGGGTGTTCAAGACTTCGGAGCAGTCTCGAAGGTGGTGCGAGAGACACGGAGGAAGAGTTTCGGAGTCGGTTTGCCAGGCTCGGATCGGACGTTGCAGCCGACGCGAAGGGGGGCCCGGCTATGGTCGCTGCGCTGGCTCCGGCGGGCCCGCCTTACCGTCACCCCGACCGCCAGTGACCATGCCTTGCACCAGAAAAGGTGAGGGTCGTTCTCGGGGCGATCTAGGGTGCCGCCGTTTGAAGCAGATTGCGATGTGCCGAGTTGTGAGAAGGCGCGGAGCAGATCCTCCAGTGTCCCGCAGAGGTTGTCGGCGTACTTTGGATGGAGCAGGTTAGCCGTTAGGGCGCCATGCGCGGGCTCGTCCTGCATGGCTTGGCCGAGGCTGGCACGCCTGGAGCGCCGCCACAGACGGCAATTGGCGCTGGCGAAGAAGTCCCCGGAAGAGTTGTTGGTGCGCTCGACGATCGGCACGAGGTGTCCGCTCTCGTCGTCTGCGACGGGATGTCCGAAGAGCTAGTCACGATAGCGGTGCAGATACCTGAGCACGACGATTTCCGGCGACGTGCCGGCCTTTTCGACCTGCCGCATGCGCTGGCGAAGCTGCTCGCGGAATTGGGTGCCCCGGCTGGCCAGCGAGTCCAGCGGCAACAACATTCTGGCGGACGGGGGGCGGCGTGCAAGTAGCAGAATCCGCAGGCTGCAGGCACCCCTCTTCGACGAGCTGTTCGAGGACGCGCTGCAGAAGGGTCGTGATCTGATCTAGGTGGATGAGAGGGGAGTGGCCTTGCAAGCAGAGTGCCAGCTGTGGGGGGTCGAAGTCCGGTTGCGGATCAGGGCCCGCCGGATCTCGAAAATCACCGAGGGGTCCAGATGGGTGGCGAGGCCGGTACGGGCCTCGCGAAGGCGGCTCTGGTGGGTTTGGCGCTGGCGGTCGGCATCCGCGGAATTGGTGGACAGGTAGGGGAAGAGGCCATCGCTGCGCTCGCGCCGGATGCCCCTTCTTCGCACGGCGGACACGAGGCAGGCGTGGGAATGCTCGTGCAGCAGGGACCGCACATCCTTGTGGGGTCAACTGGCCTCGGTCTCCTGGACAAGGCGGGTGACCGCGGCGGTCAGGGTGTCATCGCGCGAGGAGCAGGGGGAGTCGAGGCGGAACAGGCCAAAGCAGTCAAAACGCCGGGTGTCGGCGCGGGTGTAGAACGAGCCATCGTAGTCGTAGCTGCACAGGTAGGGAACCGCGCGTAGGAAACGGGAGGTGGTGGGGAGGCCCCGTCCAGGGCGGCCTAATGCTACCGAAAGGTAAGTGGGGCCGAGTCGGCTTGGGCATCGGCGAGCATCTTGGGGCTGCGTGCGGGTATCAAGACGGAGTGTAACCCGACCGTCGGTTAACTAGCTCAACTCCAAATCAAATAGCGGCTGCAACCCTCTGAAATCCGGTCCGATGTGGCGGGAATCAGGCCAAACGGCCGCTCGAGAACAGCCACGATGTGAGAACGAGAGTATGTGCAGTGACTGTGGAACGGCCAGTGGAACTAGGGTGACCCAAGCCGCGGCAGCTGGGACCGGTCGTGGTGTTGATCTGGCTAAGCCTGCCGTACGAGAGTGCGCGAACTACAGGTGCTAACAGTAGTGGCAGGAGCCGTGAGTCCTCTAGTGTCGGCATAATTCGTGCTCGCGCCAAAACCCCTGCCACGACGGGCCCGGCGGCCCACTGGTAGCGC
>JAPPMC010000010.1 GCA_028819235.1 Bryobacterales bacterium | reverse complement strand
TGGAGCCAGGACCGTGGGGATGGCGCCAGTCCGCGCCGTCCCCCTTTGTCCAGCCATTCTGGCGCGGATCGAACACTCCTGACCATCCGAGGCGTTCGGATTCCGTGACAAAGCCGGTAGCGTCTGCGAAGAGGGCGTACTGGCGGTTCGTGACTTCGTGCTCGTCGATCAGGAACGAGCTAAGGCGCACGCGGTGAGGAGGACCCTCGAACGGCTCTCCGGAGTCCGTTCGCATCGTGAACTCCCCTCCCGGGATGAGGACCATACCCGTAGTGTTCGGGGGCGGCGAGCAGCTGCAGGCGGCCCACAGGAGGGACTGTCCCAATCGGGACCGCTAGGTTTGAGCAGCGGACAACGGTCTCCCGTCGAGCTTGTAGCGTTGGAAGACCACGACTGGCCCTCTCACGTCAAGACGGTGACCTTCAATGATCTAGGTTGTCTCGGGGTGAGCGAGAAGGACCGGACTCTCTACTGGAACGGTAGGGCTGTTCGGACCCGTACGCGGCTCTCGCTGACGGGATGGCAGACTGGCATTGCCATAATTGCGGCACTTGGCTCATTTGCATCAGGGCTTGTGGCAGTGCTGGAGTACCTTGGCTGACCTCTCTTTCTGGGAGATCGGTTCCAGGGCCACTTGGTTGTAGACCGCTCAGCCACGCGTCGGGGCCTCCAGAGGTGCGTCCTCTGCCATCCCCAGTGTTCATAACCGAAGTTTGGAGGAACAGTGTTCAGGCGGAAATCCAGGAAGGACGAATTGATCACTCTCACGTTCGACATGCCAGAAGAGGCATACAAACATTGGTTGTTTGTTCGCAGAGGGCGTCCAGTCAACGACGTGGTTCAGGCGGCGATTGAACAGACGTGCACGGATCCCGAGCCCATCCGGGAGCGGTGTAAGCAAATCGCCGCCGATTCTAGATCTGACGGGGGCTTCGAGGCTCCCGGGGGGGTGTGCAGATCACCCTAGAGCTGCCTGCCGAGAAGTGGGAAGCCGCAGTCCTGGGCGTCGGGCGAATCAGAAATGCCTATGGACCACTGAAGTCCGGGCACCTGCTGGTCGCCATGATTGTGGAGAGTCCAAGCTGGAGGCAGAAGGGAGACGCTGACGCTGAGTACGACGCCGGGTGGCACATGACCACCCTTGAGACTTCCGTTCAATCGCTGACCATCTCGTCCGGGCAAGTCAGCTTGGCGCACCAAGCTCGGAATAAGCGTCATAGCTGCGCGCTGCACACGCTGGAGGCAACCGGCGACATCCGCCAAGTCACCCTGTGGCTGGGCCACGCGAGCATACGCTCGACCGAGATGTACCTGCGCACGGACCCGGCTAGGAAGCTCGAGACCCTGGCAGCAGGGAAGCCGCCGGTCGTCCGCAAAGGATCGTTCGACGGCCTGCAGGACGAGCTTCTGCCCATGCTCAGCGGCCTGGCGGCCCCCTCCAATACCTGAGGTTATGGGAACGGTCCGGGGCCAAAACCCACCCTAGTGTGCTGAGTCTCAAATAACATATACAAATCTAGGCTTCCTCCAGCGCCTTCCGTGCACGGTGGATCTTGGCAAGGATCTTCTCTCCATCCGCCTTCCAGCGGTATGGCTTCGGATTCTCGTTGCGCTCGGCCAGATAGGTCGTGATCGCGTCCGTGAGCTCCTTGACGCTGGTGAAACTGCCCGCGCGGATGCAGTCCGCGGTCAGATCCGCAAAGAAGCGTTCGACCAAGTTCATCCAGGAACTCGAGGTCGGCGTGAAATGCATATGAAATCGCTTGTGCCGCTTCAGCCAAGCCTTGACCTTGGCATGCTTGTGGGTGCTGTAGTTGTCAGCGATCAGATGCACATCGAGGTCCTTCGGCACTTCGCGGTGGATCTGCTTGAGGAAACGCAGCCATTCCACGTGGGTGTGTTTCTGCTCCGTGCGGTAGATCAGCTTGCCCTCCAGGTAACTCATCGCGGCGAACAGGCAGATCGTCCCGTGACGGTAGTAGTCGTGCGTCCGCGTCCGGATGTGCCCGATTCCCAGCGGAAGTCCCGGTTGGGTCCGCTCCAAGGCCCGACATTGGGTCTTCTCGTCGCAGCAGAGCACCACGGCCCTCTCCGGAGGATCCAGATACAGGCCGATCACGTCCCAGAACTTGCGTTCGAAGTGATTGTCCTTCGACAGCTTGAACGTCCTTGTGCGGTGCGGCTTGAGCCCGTTGCGCCGCCAGATGCGGCTGACCGTGGACTGCGACACGCCGGCATGTCGCGCCATGCTGCGCGTGCTCCAGCGGCTCCTCCCCGGAGGCTTCTGCCCCGCCTGGTCCACGACCTTCCCGACGGTTGCGGGCGGGATCGATGGCCGCCGCCCCCGGCCGCGCCGATCGAGCAGGCCGGCGATGCCGTCTACATCGAAGCGCCGCGACCAGCGGCTGACGCAGGCGAGGCTGACGCCGACCTGTTCGGCCACCCGGCGCTGACTCATGCCTTGGCTGCGCAGCAGGACAATCCGGGCCCGTCGCAGGTCCCGCTGGGAAGTCGTCGACGCGCGGACACGACGCTCCAACTCAGCCCGTTCCTCATCCAAGATGCCGAGCACTTCGACGGGACGAGCCATAGGGCCTCTGTCCACTATGGTAGCAGAATTCGCCCATTATACAATGCTATTTGCGACTCACCACACTAGGGCGGGAATATCCGGTCCGGAGGGCCCATAACTGTAAGGTTCCCATGTTAGATGTCCGGGCTAAGGTGCACATCGCGGTCCTTCGGCCCTTCACGGTGGATCTGCTTCAGGAAACGCAGGCATTCCACGTGGACGTGATCCCGCCCCGTGCAGTAGATCCACTGGCCCCACAGGTGACTCGTTGGGGCGAATAGGCAGATCGTCCCCGACGGTAGCAATCGTGCGTCTGCGTCCGGGTAAGAGTATCCGCGGATTTGGCCCCAATTCCTCTTGCAATGTGCCCAACTCGCGGATAGTCTGAATTGGCCGCTTCGCCAGAGGCCCTGCATCACGTCTTGTGCCCAATCAGACAAGGCCCGGGATGATGGGCGGCGGTCCGGACGTCAGGAGGACATGATGAAGCGATGTTGTGGGATTGCCCTGCTGGCGATCATTCCGTCAACCCCAACGATGGCGATCGAACCTCGCGAGGCCGTCGCCGTCTATGTCGAGCCGATCACAACAGTCGATCGCCGATTCAGTGACCGACTCAAGGTCGAACTCTCCAAGCGCAGCGGCATGATCAAGCCGAAGGTCGATATCGTGCGCTCTCGCGAACAAGCCCAGTACATCATCGAAGTCCACAGGATCAAGATAACCGGCCGCCGTCCGACAGGGCATGAAGGCATTCTGAGCCGCGAGATGGGTCCGAGGATGGCGTCAGTACTCGCCAGTGATCGTTGCGGACGCCTGCTCTGGGCCAAGAGCTTGGGAGAACGCGATCCCCTGTTCGAGGATGCACACGGCTTGATCGATGCTGCCGAGAAAGCGGCAGCTTCGTTCAAGGAAGTCCTGGCCGACCAAAAGAGTCGTCTGAACCGAGCACCGCCGTGCTTGGTCGAGGGTGAGCATCCAGGCGGGCCCTAGTCGCAATCCGGCGGCAGCGTAGGGCCAGATTGATAATCCCCGACGGCTGCAGCCGAGTGAAGCTGGGGGCGTACCAGCATTATCTGCGCCAAGTCCTGTCCTACGCCGCCGCCCAAGGCTGGTGCGACCCGCAGGTGGCCGAGGCCGTCCGTCCGGCACCTGCCCATCGACCCAAGTCCCTGGCGGTCGGTCCGTCATAGCAGGATGCGGAGCAAGTGCTCCAACCGATGGACGGCCAGGGCCCGGCCAATTCGCGCGCAAGGGCCTTGCCGATGCTATCGGCGGTCTACGAGTTGCGCTCGGGTGCGTTCCGTCGGATTTGCCTCACCGATCTAGGCTGGTTCGCCTGCCAGACCTCAACACCTCACTGGCTCCAACGATCTGAGGGCTGCTGCCTGAAGTACAGCGGCTGGGCCTGCTGCTTGACAACGGCGCCAAGTCCCGCCAGACAGGCGTGCGCAGCCTGACCTTGGAGTTCGACCGCGGGGCTTGGGACGACAGTCTGAACCGGCAGTTCGATGGGCGCAAGCCTCGTTATCTTGCGCAAGGGCCAGCGACTCGAGGCCTGTTCTGAAGAGTCCTTCCGCCTTCTCAGCTGCCGGGTGCCCACGCCTCTGGCCGAGAGCACTTTCCACGCGAGCTGCGCCCAGAGGCACGTGGCGCTCGGTATCCCGGCACGCAGCTGCGGCATGACCAGCGAATCGGATCCTTCCCGCACAACACCCCGGCTGACAGTCTCCCTACAGTCAGCAACAGAGGCGCGTCCACGCCTGGGCTCAACCAGATGCGTCGCTGCGGCGCGCCATTTCGCCCGGCATGGTCCTCTAGAGTCAGCTGGGCTTAGGCGACCCAGAGAATCGGGTAGAGTCGCAATCGTGTCGGGCGTTCTCGGCTTTACAACTCCTTGACTATTGCGGACCCCTAGGTCATCATGATGCTAGCCAGTCGGGACGAGCCGTACGACCGGAGCCGTTCGCTTCTGACGGACTCGTAGCCGCCTAACCCGATCCATCTGATGAACCGCCGCCTCGCCGCCACTGCTGTTGCGGCCGTTACCGCTGCGATGGCGCAAGCGCCATCCGGGCCCTGCCTCGCGCGAGGCGGTGCCCCCTGCGTAGAGCTCGCGGTGGACCCCGTGCCTCCGGGCCTCCCCGCCGCGCTCGCGACTCGCGCAGAGACCTGGCGGCGCATCGACATCGGCGGGGAACAGCACGTCTACCCCAGCGTCGCCGCCCTTCGCGCCCAGATCGAGGGGGAGTGGAGGCAGTTCTACCGCGGCGCCCAAGCCGGCCCGACTTGGCGCGCCAGCCGCCGTTTCCGTGCCAGCACAGGGCGCGGTTGGACCTCCCTGCTCATGACCGAGCGTTACAAATTGGGTGGCGCAGACAGACACTATTTCTTCATTGCCAGCGCGACTGTGGGGGAGGACGGCTCTGAGGTCGGCTGGACAGATCTCTTGGCGCGGGCGAGGCCGGATCTCGTTTCAGTCGTGCGCGAGCGCCTAACCCGCCGCTATCCCGGCCTTGACCCCGCCACCCCGCCGCTCCCGCCCGTCGCCTGGAGCGCACTCCCTGACCATCTGGAGCTTTGGTGGGAGGCGCATCTCATCGGCCTGAAAGCGACGGGCCCTGAGGGGCCCCCGCGCATGCGCATCGAATGGTTAGAGGTCCTGCGATAGCACCGGGTGCCAGTCGAGTCCGCACGGCGGCTGGGGCCAATATCCGTTCGACGGCGGCTTGCCACTCCTATTGGCAGAGGAACGGGCGCACAAGCCGGTGTGGCGAATAAGTGGGCCCTCTTCTGGCGCTATGGGCGGAATTACAGGAACGCGTCGGCGCGGTAGCCCTGCTGGCGATTCCAGAGGCAGGAGCCGAAGTCCACGGGCCCACCTCTTCCGGTAGGGACGCTGCCTGGGTAGCCCGGCGGATCTCTAGGAAAGGCGCGGTGCCAGTTGTCTTTGGCGACTGCGAGCATCGGGAGGCCGCGAACGGCACGGGCCAGCGGGGCGATTCTTCGGGGGAGATTCTCGGGCCCGTATCGATGGAGCGGCCCGGCCAAGCGAGCTAGAACGCTAGTCCTCTTAAGAAGCCCGTCTCCGAGGCTCGCTTTGCACGCAAGGCAGCACGCCCGAGAACCTAGCTGCCGCCGGGTTTGGTGCGCGCGAACTTGTTCGCGTACTTTCGTATCTCCTCATCGCCGGCAGCTTCGCCGAACTGGGCAGCAGCCAGGGCAAACACCATGATCGAGCGGTAGACATAATTCCAGAATTGGTTCCTGTGCTCCTGCTCCACCACAGTTCCAGTCATCCCGTCCATATGAAACTTGGGAGGGTCGCCATCGTACATCTCTATGATTTGAGGCGACGCGCCATGGACATAGCCGGACTGGGTCTTGTTCACCGTCCGGGAGGCCTCTGCCGCCTCGTACGGGTTCGTGACAGAATCTGGGAGATCTGATATGAGTCGAGCAATGTAGGCCCGGATCTTCCTCCTCGGCACCATTTTTCGCTTCTGGGTCGACGCGAGAGCGGTGTCGGCGTCGAACTCCTCCTCGAAAAAGGCGCTCAGGAATACCTTGTGACGGTCGGTCGGGCTCGTGAGGCCGCCCACGATATACCAGATGTCCTCACTGATCTCGTCCAAGACTCGCTCGAGGGTAGCGGCCTCCTGCACGAATCCGTGATCCAAGAGCAGTCGAGCCGCACGGAGCGTGCTCGCCAAGCGGGCGAGCTTTTGGACAATCGCTTGCGCTTCGGATTGTTGCTCGTAGCGGTATGCAGGACCCTGCTTCGTTTCGACGAGCCGAGGGGAGGGAACTAGCCCTGCTAGACCATGGACCGTGGCCTCCATGCACGCAAACGCGTGGTCGTAGAGCGTCTCCATGGGGCCGAGGCGCACTCGTCGGGTTACCACGCGCGCCCCCCCCGATAGCTGGATTCCGCATCGAAGTTCAGGAGGCTCGTCGCCGAGAGGAATCGTGGGAGCCGAGAGCGTCGCGACTGTTGTCTCCACAACCAACATCCAGATCTCAGCTATAGCACGTCACCTCAGGATTGGTGCGATGGGCCAATCCCGTCCACAGGACGGATCGAGATAGCGTTGACGAGCGCTCTGAGCTTCGGTGGACCCAAGCAGGGCCGATCTGGCCATTTGCTGTCTCGCCATCACGTAGCACTGCAGTCTGCACAGCTGGTTTCGAATTCGAGCGCCCCGATGCAGTTGTCCCGCTCGACATCCCTTCCCGTTGAGATCCCACGTCACCGCCGGCACGTGCCATTTGCCGGCGGCCTCGCCGACCTAGGGCGCGGCCTGCACCTGCACATCGTGCTACGAGCGGGCCCAACCTCTCGACCACCTACGTGTACTTCCTCAAGTAGACCTTGCAGTTCTTGGCGCGCGGGCGCGAAGATGACAGGTCCGTAGGCGTTTCCAGGCGGCACTCTGGAGCGGCACGGGAGGCCGCCGTAGTCAGCCAAGAGCGCCAAGGTGACCAGCGGAGAGTCGCTCCGCTCCCTCCACGGCGACCGGGGCGCAGTGTGCCATTCTCGATGTCCATTGACAGCGGGTAGCCGCCGGGGGGCCGGTCGGATCTTGGGGTAGGGCGAAAGGCCGGATCCATTCTCGCAGGATTGTTCGCATATGTGTCTTATGAATTTGGAGCAAAACACGAATAAACGGTCTCTGAGAGCCTGAAGCACCCTAACGTGGGACAAGGTGCACATTTTCCGCGTTCGGCGATCTACGGGCCTCTGAGGCCCCGCAATGGCAG
>JAPPMC010000178.1 GCA_028819235.1 Bryobacterales bacterium | reverse complement strand
CTCATCCCTCTCCCACCATGCTCAGCTCTGGCCTCTCAAAAAAGAATCGCCCTGTGGATCGGGGATTGCCCCGTGCCGCAGGAATGGGGCGGGGGCGTACAACAGTGCGTTCCGGCGCCCGGTGGGGTTTGATGGCAAGACCCAAGGGATGTCCAAGAACCGCTCCGGTTCGTCCGCCCATTCGGGCACACGATGCCCGTGGATCAGGGCCAAGTGCTCGACCATGGCCGCCAGGAGGGCGTCCCACCTAGTGCGGGTCAAAGGAACACGCTCTTGGAGCAGCCGACGCTGAATTGCGGACGACGTTGCGTGGAAACGACGCGGAAGGCCGCACACAATGGCACGTTCGATGTCACTGTCCGGCCAGCCGGCGCGAACGCCGGCGGTGTAGGCCGACAATCGCAGTGGCCGCAGGCGAAAGCGGTTCTTCCCCGGAGCGTCGCCATGGGCCGCACCCGACCCGAGTTGAGACGGAGACGCCACTTGGGCGGACCGATCGACGGCGGGCGGCTCGACCCGCGGTGCCGACTCCGTACTGTCCCGGGATCTCATGGAAGAGCCCCACTGTCATGCCGTGCCAAGGGGACCTGTCCTCCGCACGAGTAGCGAGCAGAGTACGTACGGAAGGGCCCGTCGGAGTCCGGTGCCCGCCAGACAGGGGGCCATCGGTCCCGAACAAGCCCTGTTGTACCGGCCCACGGACGATCGCCGACTCGCGCCAATACGGCAGCCGATACGCCTACGCCATGCAACCGGAAACAGGGGCCCACCACCTTGGGCGGACCCCGCTTGCTTCAGTAGTTGGTGGGCCCGACGATGCCTCGGGCCCGATGCGACAGCGGACTGGCTAGCCCTCTGCCTTGACGCTCTCGACCTTCGTGATCTTCATCCCGTCGATCGTGCCCATCACGGTCACCTTCGCGCCCGCGTGCCCTGTGACCTTGTCCTGCTCGGCCACTTCATAGATCTTGCCGTCCTCGGTGACGACAACCGCCGGCTCACCGCCGCCGATGCAACCCTTCGCGCAGCCAGCGTGCCCCGCGCCTGCCTTGTCGGCCTTGGCGCACTTGAGGTCCGTGACGTAGCCCGTGACAGAACCCGCGAAGGCGAGCGACGTGACCAGCAGCGTCAGCGCCACCAGAGTGATCATCTTCTTCATCTCAATCTCCCTTTCTCTCGTCGCAGCCCTGACCGGGCTACTCAGAGTAGTCTACCACTCGCACGATGCCTGTCAAGCACTTCGCTTCTTGTGGGCGGAAGTCTTCGCCCTCCTAATCGCTTGGGCGACTCAGCCCGCATCAGCCAGCAGGAGCATGCGCGTCCCTTACTGGGGCGTCTGGCCGGGCCAGCCGTACCAATCAACCGATTCGGTCAAACTGCCCTGTCCGCTGCCCAATGGCCTTGGACCGCAGCCGGGAGGCGACGCGACGATTCAGCCCGCCTTCTCGACGCGCTCGATGGAGGTGATCTTCTCACCCTCGATCGCGCCGGTCACCTTGACCTTGGTGCCTGCGTGGGGCACGAGCTTGGCCTGCTCCGCGACTTCATAGACTTTTCCGTCTGCCGTGACAACGACCGCGGGAGCCCCGTTGGCGATGCAGTTCTTGGCACATTCCAGATCCACGTGACCGGCCTTCGCGCAACCCGCATCCAGCACGGTCCCCGTTACCGTACCTGCGATTCCCATCGAAGCGCTGAGTGCCAACAATCCGACGATGGCAAAGATTCTCGACTTGTTCATACTTCCCTCCCTGAGAGACGACCGAGGCCGACTTGCGGCCATCGTCCCAGAGCCCCCTAGGCAATGTCAAGGCTCAGCCTTGGCCCGTGCCCCGGATCAGTAGCCGTTTTGACCAAGGACCTCGACGAGCTCCTGGACGGCGTCCGCGCTGGCCTCTAGCGCCGCCCGCTCGGAATCATCGAGCTCCACTTCGTAGATGTGTTCCAGCCCGCCCGCGCCCAGCTTGCAAGGCACGCCGACGAAGATCCCTTGGCGGCCGTACTCGCCCTCGAGCCGGGCTGCGCACGGCAGGACCTTTCGCTGATCCCTGAGGATGGACTCGACCATCTCCACTACCGAGGAGGACGGTGCGTAATATGCGCTGCCGGTCTTGAGGTGGCCAACGATCTCGGCTCCCCCGTCGCGGGTCCGCTGGACGATGCCCGCAATCTGCTCCTGCGTCAGGATCTGGCCTATCGGGATGCCGGACACGCTCGTGTAGCGCACCAGAGGCACCATCGTGTCCCCGTGGCCGCCCAGCACCATCGCCACAACGTTGCTTGCCGACACGCCTGCCGCTTCCGCGAGAAACGTCCGGAAGCGCGCGGTGTCGAGCACGCCGGCCATCCCTATCACGCGGTTGCGGGAGAACCCGGAAGTCTCCAGCGCGACGTGGCACATGGCGTCAAGGGGATTCGAGACGATGATCAGTATCGCGTTCGGGGAATAGCGCGCCGCTGAAGCGATGCAGGATTGGACGATCGAGGCGTTCTTCAGCAGCAGGTCGTCGCGGCTCATTCCCGGCTTGCGCGGGAATCCGGCCGTCATGACCACGATGTCCGAGTTGGCCGTCTCCTCGTAGTCGTTGGTCCCGACCACTCGGACGTCCGTGCCCTGAACGGGGCACGCCTCGAGAATGTCCAGCGCCTTGCCCTGCGGGACGCCCTCGATGATGTCGATCAGCGTGACGTCGGCGAGCCCCTTGTCAGCGATCCGCAAGGCGCAGCTGGCGCCCACGTTGCCCGCCCCGATGATCGTAACCTTGCGTCGCATCTGTCCTGTACCCTCCGGTCTTCATCCCATGTGGCTGATCACCGCCGCACCGAACTCGCTGCATCGAACCTTGGTGGCGCCATCCATCTGCCTGTGGAGGTCGTAGGTGACGGTCTTGGCCGCGATCGCCCCGGTCATGCCGGTCTCCACAAGTTCGGCCGCCTCCCGCCAACCCAAGTGCTTCAGCATCATGACCCCAGAGAGGATCACGCTGCTGGGGTTGATAACGTCTTTATCCGCGTACTTGGGTGCGGTCCCGTGCGTGGCTTCGAACAGGGCCTGGCTGTCTCCGATGTTTGCCCCTGGGGCCAGCCCAAGCCCTCCCACCTGCGCGGCGCATGCGTCGGAGATGTAGTCGCCATTCAGGTTAGTGGTGGCAATGACGTCGTACTCGGCGGGGCGCAGGAGGACCTGCTGGAACATTGAATCCGCAATGCGGTCCTTCACGAGAATCTTCCCGTCGGGCGCGACACCGCCGAAGCGATCCCAGACCTCAGCCTCCGTGACGCACGCTTCGCGGAAGTCCTGGGTGGCCACCTCGTACCCCCAGTCCCGGAATGCGCCCTCGGTGAACTTCTGGATGTTCCCCTTGTGGACCAATGTCACAGACGATCGCCCGTTGTCGATCGCGTACTGGATAGCGGCCCGAACCAGGCGCTTCGACCCAGTGATGGAGACGGGCTTGATCCCAATGCCGGAATCCGGCCGAATGCTCCGTCCGAACCGCTCGTTGAGGATGTCGATCAGCGCACCTGCATCCTTGCTCCCCTGCTCCCACTCGATTCCCGCGTAGACATCCTCGGTGTTCTCACGGTATACGACGACGTCCAGAGATCCCGGACTCTTAACGGGTGAAGGCACGCCGGGATACCACTTCACGGGCCGGACGCAGGAATACAGGTCGAGAATCTGGCGCAGAGCAACATTGAGGCTGCGAATCCCGCCGCCGACGGGAGTGGTCAGGGGCCCCTTTATGGCCACCGAGAATTCCCTGATGGCGTCAACGGTGTCAGAAGGTAGCCACTCGCCGAACCTGTCGTAGGCTTTCTGGCCGGCGAAGATCTCGTACCAAGAGATTCGCTTGCTGCCTGAGTAGGCCTTCTCGACGGCCGCGTCCACCACAGGGCGCGCCGCCCGCCATATATCGCGCCCCGTTCCATCCCCCTCGATGAACGGCACGATCGGGCAGTCCGGAACGGTGCAGCGACCGGCCTCCATGTGAATGCGGGAGCCGTCAGCAGGGACAGGGATACCGTTGAAGACAGGCATTTGGGTTGGAGTGCTGAGGCGTACGGGACCGACGACCCACCCCACCTCTCGGGCGCGGCAGTTCGCCCGCCCGGCCAGCCTCCAAGGATATCACCGGGGTGGAACACGGGCAACGCCAACGGGCCGCAGCTGCGGATACGATGGGACCTGCGCGCTGCAGCGGTCGAGGCTGGGCAGCCTTCTGGCAGTTCCCGTCCAGTGGGCGCAAAGGGAGCGCCCGGCGACCCGGGAGGCCTCAGGTTTCGGGGGCGCTGCATTGTTCAGCGATCGCACTGCGAACTCGGCCCATTCCCCAAGAACGGCGCGAAGTGACCCGGCACCCGCCCAGCAAGGCTCCCAAGGGCCTGATCGCAATCTTGGCGAACATTGGCCCGTCACTCATCCTCACCGCAAACGTGGTCGGGTCGGGAGAGCTGATTATGACCACGGCTCTCGGCGCCAGCGCCGGCTTCGTCGCGCTGTGGGTGATCCTCGTCAGCTGCGCCGTCAAGGTCGCAGTGCAGCTCGAGTTCGGCAAGCACGCGATTGCGTCAGGCGAGACCAGCATGCGTGCCTTCAACCGGCTGCCCGGCCCGCGGATCCGGGGAGTGTCTTGGTCGGTGTGGGTCTGGCTGGCAGTGAAGCTGGTCCAGCTCGTGCAATACGGAGGCATTGTTGGGGCTGTCGCCGCCACGCTCCACCTTGCCTTCCCTGGGATCGCAGAGAACGGCTGGGTCTGGGCGTGCGGAGCCGCCGCCGCCGCGCTGGTTTGGCGCGGCGGATACCGATTCATTGAGAACGCGGCGATCGCCCTGACGGCCACCTTCTCCGTGGTCACCGTGGCCTGCGCGCTGATGCTGCAGTGGACGCCGTACCGCATCAGTTTGACGATGCTAGCGAGTGGCCTGTCCTTTGACCTGCCAGCAGCGGCCGTCGGAATCGCCGTGGCGGCGTTCGGCCTGACGGGCGTCAGCGCGGACGAGATCATCTCCTACCCCTACTGGTGCATCGAGAAGGGCTACGCGTCCCGCTGCGGGCCGCCGGACGGCACTCCGGAGTGGACGGAACGCGCCCGGGGCTGGATCCGGGTCATGTACGTCGACGCCGCCTTCTCATTGGTCGTCTACACGGTGACGACCGCCGCCTTCTACCTGCTGGGTGCATCCGTGCTGCACGGCCGTGGACCGGTTCCGGAGGGCTCGGGCATCATCTCGGCTCTGTCGGCAATGTACACGGAGGTGCTCGGTCCCGGAGCGATGGCGCTGTTCTTGGCGGGTGCCGCCACGACCCTCTTCTCAACCCTGTTCGTGGCGTGTGCGTCCAGCACGAGGATGTTCACGGATGCCTTCGCGCAGCTCGGACTCCTGCGCTACGAGGACAAGCGCGCCAGGCAACGCTGGCTCTCCGCTCTTGCTTGGCTGCTGCCCCTAGTCTGGACGCTCCTCTTTCTGTTTGTGAGGGCTCCGCTGGTCATGGTGGCTGCCGGCGGCGCGGCGCTGGCTGGGCTGCTGGTCGTCGTTGCGTTCGCGGCGCAGCACTTCCGCTACCGGAGGCTGCCGAGGGGCCTCCGCCCGTCGCCGATCTACGACCTGCTGCTCTGGACGAGCATCCTCGCGATCCTCGGGGTGGGGATCCGGTCGCTTCTGGCTTGAGGCAGCCCAAGCCCTTCTGGGGTCGGTCAAAGCCGCGCTGGGCTTCCGGCCCAGCCATAGCCACCGCCGCCGGACAGCCATTTGTGCCCGGGAGGACATCTGCCTGAGCATCGAGAGCGGACGGCGGCGGTCAGACCCGCGGAAGCTGATGGAAGTAAGATGGGAATCTGGCCACCCGGACTGGGGGGCGGCGACTCGCATGCAGGCAAAACTGGCGAAGGCCCCGATCAAGGCTAGGCGGATACCTAGGAGGGGACCGGACGAACCTAGGGGCATCATCGCGGAGTGGACAGTGACCGTCCTCCTCCTGCTGTTTGGCACGACCACGCTCGTGCAGGCGTTCGTGATTCCGACCGGTTCGATGGAGGACTCGCTCCTGATCGGCGACCACCTGCTAGTCGACAAGCTTGCCTACGCGCCCCACGGGGTGATCAGCCAATACCTCCTGCCGTACCAAGAGGTCGAGCGAGGCGATGTGATCGTCTTCCGCTATCCGATCGACCTCAACCAGACCTTCGTCAAGAGAGTGGTGGGCGTGCCGGGAGACCGGATCCGCATGGTGGAGAAGGATCTCTGGCTCAACGGCGCGAGAATCTACGAGCCCTATGTGGTGCACAAGAGCGACTACATCGACGCTTACCGCGACAACTTCCCGGGCGTCGCGCCATCCGTGCAGATCTACGAGCCGGCCTTGCGCATGCTGCGGAACCATGTCAAGAACGGCGAGCTTGTCGTCCCTGAAGGAAACTACTTCGCCATGGGCGACAACCGGGACCAGTCCCTTGACAGCCGCTACTGGGGATTCGTACCCCGGGAGCACATCGTCGGCAAGCCCCTCATCATCTACTGGTCGTATGACGCGCCCACATCGCACCTGCAGGATCCTGGGATTTCACTCGACCACCTGCGGGACTTGGCCACGAACTTCTTCACCAAGACGCGCTGGACCCGCACGTTCAAGCTCATCCGGGGCTACGAGTGGGAGGGCCGCTGAA
Source organism: Bryobacterales bacterium (assembly GCA_028819235.1). GTDB lineage: Bacteria > Acidobacteriota > Terriglobia > Bryobacterales > UBA6623 > VXMF01. Next base: position 56,079 of record JAPPMC010000178.1, on the reverse strand, counting down.
CCAAGGTCCGACCCCCGGCGACCGCTTGCGGGACCGTTGCCACGCCGTCATCCTGGCCGGCGGCAGTGGCGTCCGATTCTGGCCCCAGAGCCGGATAGCCCGCCCCAAGCAGCTGCTGGCGCCACTGGGCGGCGGGACGCTGCTTCGCCAGACTTTCGACCGCATTTCTGCGGTGGTACCTCGCGAGCGGGTCTGGGTCCTGACTTCTCGACACCTAGTGGCGGCGGTTGCGGACGAACTCCCCGAGCTGGAAGCACGACAGATTGTCGGTGAGCCTGTTGCCAAGAGCACCGCTCCTGCGATCGCACTCGCGACTGCGCTCGTGCTCCGCGAAGATCAGGACGCCGTAGTCGGCGTCTTCCCCTCCGACCACCACATTCGGGACGGGGCCGCGTACACAGACTTGCTGCGAACCGCCCTTCGGGCTGCATTGGGCGGAGACCTCATTGTGGTGGGAATACCACCGTCCCGCCCGGACACCGGCTTTGGCTACATCGAGTTCGCCGAGCAGCCGGGGCGGGGCTCATCCGGGCCGATTCGGGTTGCCCGATTCCGTGAAAAGCCCGACCTCGAACAAGCCCGAGAATTCGTCGCCTCGGGACGCTTCTATTGGAACAGCGGGCAGTTCTTCTGGCAGGCCGCTGTAATCCGGGACGAATTTCGCAACTTGCTCCCGAATACGTGGAGCATTGCCAGCCGCATTGCGGCGACGGGTGCAGCTGAGACCGAGAGGCGGCTGCTCGACACCTACGGCCGCTGCGACAGCATTTCGGTAGACCGGGCGATCCTGGAGCGCTCCGCCCGAGTCGCGGGATTTGCCGCACCGGACATCGGCTGGAGCGATCTGGGCAGCTGGCAGGCGCTACACGCCCTGCTGCCGAAGGATCGATTCGGGAATTGCTGCCGCTCGCCTGCCTCCGCCGTCGACTCGACAGACAACTACATTGATGTGCCGGAGCGGCAGACCGTCCTGCTCGGGGTTCGGGGGCTGGTCGTGGTCGAAACTAACGACGCCCTTCTGGTCTGTCGGCGTGAGGATGCGCAACGGCTCGGAGAGGTCACCGAAGCTCTGGCTGCGGCCGGTGCATCGGACCTGTTGTGAGCCGTCCAGCAAGTGCTCGGACCGATCGAGAGTCGCCGCGTCCAAACAGAGCGATGGGCGCAGCATCTGGCTTGCTGGACAGCAGGGACCAAGGCCTGATCCAAGAGCAACCGTCCGAAGCTCAGTGCGAGGCCCAATCTGCAGGACGGTGCCAAGCTTGGCAACTGACCTGATGGCCGGACGGGCAACGCTGAGGCGAACACTACCTTCGGGTCGTGATATGTTCGCTGCATCGTCGCATGGCAGGCTTATCAGGCGAGACTCTCCGGGTCCACAGGGATCGCAAGGACCAAGATGAGAGTGGACATCGCCCCACGGCCAATGCGGAGACCGAATCGTTGAAATGCCTAGGCTAACGTCTGATCACCCTGTTCTCCGCGCAGCCATCATCTGGCGAGATCGTTGTCTCCGCCGCGACGGATCCGTATTCACGCAGAAGTCGCTCTGGACTCCAGAGAACGTCGCAAGCCTAGTTCGCTTCTACGCGGAGAATCTGGACACAGGAGAGGGAAGCTTCTTGGAGAAGCTAGAGACCCAACTAGCACCAGCGCCCCCAAGCGCGAAGCAGCTAGCGGCGGAAATGCTCTGGGTGATGTACTTGTTTCCCGTGCCAAGCTCGATGCAGCCCGGAACAAAGCGCCAACAGATTCGCCAAGTCTGGGAATGGTCGGGCGAGCGGCTTCCCGACGCTCCGTTTGCGCTTCACGAAGCCCTGCAGCTCGGTGTTGGGAGTCCGGGCCCGGCCTTCGGCACACTTCGATGGAAAGAACTGCTCTTCTTCATCCGAGTGATGGAGGGATGGACTCGGTTGACGGCTTCGCAACGCGAGGCTCGCCTTGCGGGCCCCTGGAATCTTGGGGATTGGCTGGAGGAGCAGGACGCGACAGCGACGCGCCAGCTCCGACACATTCTCTTGTATCTGCTGTTCCCCGACCACTTCGAGCCCTTTGCAACGGCCACTCAGAAGAGAATCATCCTCCGCGCTTTTGCGGAGAAGCTCGGGGAAGACTTCAAGTTCAAGGATCGGATTGACCTCGATCGGCAGCTTCTCGTCGTCCGCCAGAAGCTCCGAGAGAAGGGCGCGGATCCCGACTTCGATTTCCACGACAAACCGCATCTGAAGGTCTGGCGACCGGGGCCCGATGACGACGACCTTCCGCGTCCCGAGGCAGCGGAGAAATGGTATCGAGAAACGTTCGGAGAGAACCGCGTGTGGGCGGTCGCGGCGGGTGCGGGGGCACGACACTGGGATGAGTTCCGGGAGAAGGGCATCATCGCGATTGGGTGGGACGACCTCGGCGATCTCCGAGAGTTCGATAACAGATGGGAAATCCACGAACGGCTCCGTGAAGTCCTCGACAAGCCAAATCCGTTGAATGACTCACTCGCCTGCTTTCAGTTTGCCCACGAGATGCAACCCGGAGACCATGTCTTGGTCAAGCAGGGCTTCAGGTTGCTGTTGGGCCACGGGGTCATCACATCCGAGTACCAGTTCGACGATACCCGTCCCGAGTTCCGGCACGTGCGTCGAGTCAATTGGGAGAAGACCGGTCGTTGGCGGCTGCCCAAGGCGCAAAGGGTTACCGCCAAGACCCTCACCGATTTCAGTCCCTACAAGCGCTGGGTCCTGTACGCCTTTCGGTTCATGGAGAGGAAGGATCGTCGCACAACGGGACCAACGACCCAAGTTGCTCGCCTTTTTGCCCTGCCGGAAGCCCTGAAGGATCTCTTTCTTGCGGAAGCAGATTTCAACTACATCATCGATGCCTTGGAGCGCAAGAAGAACGTCATCCTAGAGGGGCCTCCCGGAGTCGGAAAGACCTTTATCTCCAAGCGGTTGGCCTACCGGATGATCGGATACAAAGTTCCCGGGAGGGTGCGTATGATCCAGTTCCACCAGAGCTACGCTTACGAGGACTTCGTCCAAGGGTATCGACCGACGGAAGAAGGGGGATTCGAACTGCGTGACGGCGTGTTCTTATCATTCTGCCGCGAGGCAGCGGCCAATCCCGACTCTCGATACGTCTTTATCATCGACGAGGTAAATCGGGGGAATTTGAGCAAGATATTCGGCGAACTGATGATGCTCATAGAGACAGACAAGCGAAATCTCCGATACGCCGTCCCGCTGACCTATTCGCCCGACCCGTTTCACGTTCCGAAGAACCTCTACCTGATCGGCATGATGAATACGGCGGACAGGTCCTTGGCGATGGTGGACTACGCACTGCGGCGGCGCTTCGCGTTCATTCGTCTTCCACCCGCCTTCGGGACGGACCAGTTCAGCGATTATCTGAATAAGGTGGGTGTTCCCGAGGGGCTCGTCAACAAGATCATTGACCGATTCTCGGCACTGAACAAGGTGATTCGGGCGGACCGTAGGAATCTCGGTCCCGGTTTCGAGATCGGGCACAGCTTCTTCTGCCCGGGCGACGACGAAGAAGACTTCGACGAGTCTTGGTACGAAGCGATCGTCCGGCGTGAGATCGAGCCCCTGTTGCGGGAATACTGGTTCGACCGTCCCGATCGTGTGGACGGGGAAATCCAAAAGCTGTTAGCGTGAAGATTCCGGTCAGGAACATCTACTACCTCCTCTGCTACGCTTGGAACCACGTCGGGGAAGGGGAGACGGTAGATGTTGGGTCCGAGAAGTTCGGCGGCCTAGTCGACCTGTTTGCCAAGGTTCTCAACGAAGGCGTCTCAAGGCTCGTCGCCCGCGGGCTCGATCGCGACTACCTCGACTTCCATGCGGACTTCCGGGGCCTCAAGGGCAAACTCGATCTCGCAACCACGGTAAAGCGGAACTTGCTGCTGAACGGCAAGACGCACTGTGTATTTGACGAATTGAGCTACGACGTGCCGCAAAACCGGATTCTCAAGGCGACCCTCCGAAGCCTTAGTCTGGTCGCGACGTTGGATCCAGTCAAGAGACGTCGGACCGAGCGCCTATACCGAAAGCTTGACGCGGTATCAGATGTCCGCCTCACTGCGAGTCTGTTTCGCACGGTCCAAGTCCACCGGAACAACCGATTCTATAGCTTCCTCCTCCACGTATGCCTCATCATCCACGAGAATCTCGTGGTGAACGAAGAGGAAGGAACGGCGCAGTTCCGCGACTTTCGAAAGGACGAACGGAAGATGGGCCTGCTGTTCCAGCAGTTCGTGAAGACGTTCTTCGAACGGGAGACGGACTACCGGGTGAACTCACCCAGAATCGACTGGTTCGGAGCGGAGGACAGCGAGACGGATCTTCGGCATCTTCCGCGCATGCAGACTGACATCATGCTGCGGTCGCCTGAACGTTCGATTATCTTAGACACCAAGTTCTACAGCAGTCCGCTGGATGGGCGCTTCGGGGGCGAGCGAGCGAAGTCAGGCCACCTCTATCAAATCTTCGCCTATGTGACGAACTGGGCTGCCACGGCCTCTTCGCACGATCCCGAGCCGGAGGGGTGGCTCCTATATGCGGCGGTTGATGTCGACTTCGACTATCGTTTTGAGCTTGTCGGACGGCGGATCCGGGTCTGTTCGATCGATCTGTCGCGTGAGTGGATGGAGATTGAGATGGACCTGAGGGAGTTGGTGACCGAGAGAGTAAGGAATCGTAGGGAGCCGCTACTCAAAGGGAGCCGCGAGCCCAGACCATCGATGGCTCAGCCTCAGCGCGGAACGGCGGCTCGGCTACTTTGACTTGCGTCGCTCGTTGTTTCTCTCCTCCAGCAATTCCTCGTGCAGAGGCAGCGACCACATCGGTCTCGGAGCCGGAGCAACGGAATCGGCCCTCGGTGGGACGGCGACACATGGGTCTGAGTCAGAGACGTCGGCGACCTGTGATCGCAGGAACTCAATGCCAAGTTCGAGACTCTGATTTCCGATAATCGTGGCACGAGGACGCGTAGATGTAGAGGTAGCAGCCGGATTTCAGAATGTCTGTAGATGCTATGTCCCTTCTATGTCTGAATACAGAACGGGCAATGTGTTGCTCCCAGCGGCGGAGACTCCGCTTGAGGTGGCGCTCAGGTGGCGGTCGGAGAGTCGACCAGGCTCTCGGCTGCGAAGCGTACGCGGTGACAGCCTGTCCCGGCCGGGGGCCCGCTGTCTATGTTTCGTGTCGCGATCTTGCGCACTACGACGGGTGGCCGCCGGAGCCGGACGCCGGCATCGGACCGACTCGCGCAGGCCTTATTGAAGGTCTCCTACCAGGTTGCTGGCAGGCCTTGGCGAGCGCGGTCCGTCAGAGTCGCCACGACTGGCGCTGACGGACTTCCCAAGTGCGATCCGACCCAAGCCGCGCCGATTGTAGCAGCTCGAATCGACCGCAGGCAGGGGACCGGCCGCCCGTGAGTGTCGCGACGCATCGCCCCAATGTGGGGGCTCGGGCTTCGCATGGCCCCTTCCCGTCTGAGCGCACCGACCCATCTGCTCGAGCCCGAACCTGAAGGCAGTGCCCACGGTGAACTGCTGCTGTCAAGAGCCGCCCTTCGACGCGGCCTGCTGGGCTGTCAGCTTGGCCTCCCCCGCGGCCCAACCAACTCCCGATGGCCTCGCCGAACCTTGAAGCTCGCTTCGACTGGCCTCCCTCAACCGCGTCCATAGCTGCCTCGCCACCAGAATCACGATACGCCGTCTTCGACGAATACCGGAAATCAGAGACTGCACTATCGCTGGTTTGGTCCTCTTCGGTCGCGTCCACCGCCGCCTGTTGCCAAATGCTGGAGTGCGTTGTACGTCGTTTCGCTGCAAGGACAAGGATTATCCGTGGAGCTCGATGACAGGCTCGTGAATGGACCCTTGGTAGCCCTCTGGTTGGTGGGCTCTCTAGTGGAGTTGGAATGCGAATTGAGAATGGACTGATCGAGAATCTTGTCGATGCAATGAGGCCTTCCACGTTCCGTTTTCTCGCCGGCGAGCTCCAACTGCGAGACCCATCGCGAGGCCGTTAGTGTCAATCGCCGTGAGGGGTCCACAGCAACGTCCTGGTTTCCGGTCGAAGCCGGTCGGAATGGAGTAGGGACGCCACCAGGGGCGAAGAAGCCGCCCACTCACCGAGGGGAAGGACTTCTGGTTGCCTCTGGGTCGAATGGTTCGATGGTGCGAAACCAGCACTGCAATCACGTGGCGACTGGGCTGTGCCTATTGAACGGGCATGCGCATAGTCTTGCAGACCACCCCTGCTCGCTCACCGAAGCCTCGTGTTCTTGCCACCATGGACGCTTGGCTCCGCGCACCACTGGTTCCGGAGCAGAGCGAGAGGTCCCAGAACTGCCTCCGGCAGTCCAAAGAGGTTGACCAGCACGAATCGGTCCAGCGCCTCACGAGCGGAATCCCGGTACGCCTCGTTAGCTGGTAGGAATTCCCGCTTGCGGAGCGATTCGAATTCCCGCTTTGCCTTGGCGATGGCCCCGGTTCCGAGGACCGTTGGATCCAGGATCGGCAGCTCAGGGAGCTTGGTGATAGTCATTCCGGCCCGCCCCTCCTGCTGTCTGGTACCCACCCACCAGAAGCCCATGAGCCCGAGCGTTGTATTCGCGCACAGGACCACGACCTCGGCCAGTTCGGGTCGGAGGAGGAGAAAGTTGGGCCACGCCCTTCCTCCAATCGACGGCTCCTCCGTGAGGCATGCTGCAAGGCTCTGCGAGTTCAACTGGAAACCCAGATTGCAGTGGAGCCTGGATGCAGTCCCATTCCAGACTTCTACTGCACGTGCCTCGCAGCCGTCACGGACTTCCCCCTGGTGATCTGGTGCTACGACCAGACGCCGCTCTTGGCTCGCCCGGTGTGCCCAGAGCATCGGATAGGAGACAGCGGCGAGCGGCGTCCGCCCCATCGGAACAACATCGAACGGCCCCCGCGGCATTCCGGTACGTGCCCCTCTTTCGGTTCCGCTGATGTCTCGATGCACGAGGCCCCTCGCGCCCAGCCTAGCCAGGGTCGTCACGGGGATCTCCGCGTCATTCGATCTCGGCAGCCTGAGTACCCCTCGACGAAACGTCATCATCGAGAGAGCTAGGCGTTCTTCCAGCAGCCCCGCGCAGCCTCCCTCGCTCAACGGCGCCCTCAGAAAGTTTCCAGCGCGCTGCGTGTCCCCGATTCGAAGCTTTCCGGAGCGGCTGGCCGACGGCAGATTCGCAATCGCCCTCGCCGTCTCCGCCGCTTCGGCCAGACTCCCAGGACGAGCCGAGAGGTTCACGAAGAGTGTTTCACCGTCAGCTTCGCCAGGTCCCTTGCACTTCCGCGCAAGGACCAGGACCTCTGCCATCCCGGTGTCCGCCGAGAACGCCCGGTCCGTGGAACCGCTGGTGGCAATCGAGACCACGCACAAATCCCGGTACTGCGCTGCCAGCAGCCCCCGCATGCCCGTCCACGAATGTCCGCTCACCGACGACGCCGGCAACACCAGGGCCAGTTCTCCACCCGGCTTGGTCTTGACGTGGGCTAGGTCCACAAAGTTGGATGCCAGCCCCGCGTTGCCGTGGCCGGCAGGTTGTTCCAGCTGCCCGCGCACCTTCTTGAGGTGCCCGGACATGGCCTTCTGTTCGTCCCTGCTCTTCTCGAATCCCGCGAACGACGGTACGGGCACGGTCGTGGACTCGTGGTTCGTGGGCCGGGTAAACGGTGGATTCATGATTACAAGGTCGGCCGAACTGTGGTCCAGGACCACCTCGTCGTCTGCCTCTTCCGCGTCCTCGTGCGGACGACGACCGTGCGCCACCTGACGCCCGGTCCCGAACAGTGGGCGGGCCACTTCCTTCTCGATCAGGTCCAGCGAGCCGAGCGCCAGCGGGCGTCCCGGTTCCTGTCGCCCGTACGGCATAGTCAGCACCCGTGTTCGGCTGAATGTCAGGCCAGGGTGCGCACTTGAGAGGATGGACGCTGCCAGGTGCGTCGCAGCGGGCATGATGTCCGCAGCAATCAGCGCGCGCTCCATCATCGGGCCGTGCAGGTCAGCATCCTGGCCTCCGGTTCGCCTATGACGACCGAGCACCGCTTGGTAGGCAGCCGAAATCAGCGTCCCCGTTCCACAGGCGAGGTCGGCGATGCGCAGCTTGGCTATGGAAGCGGGCTCCCTCCAGTCACACCTTAGACGCGATACCGCCAGTTCTCCCAGCAGGGCCGCCGACGAGGGCAGCGTGTAAAACGTCGCAAGGAACTTGCGGTCCACGATCAGTCTCTGGAACATGCGACCCGACATATCGTGGAGGCTGGTCACGCCTACATCCGCCAGTTCGTCCGCAGCCTCCGATAGCTGCCGGATCACCGCCGGAGCCGAAGCCGGCCTCAAGCTGGCGAGGATTCTCGAAGCGAGATCGAAGATTGGCCAGTAGTTGATCTCCCTCAGGATGTGCTGCCAACTGGCCCAGACCTTCGTGGGAGAGATCTTTCCCAGCAAGCCACGAATCTGGTCGATTCTCTGGAGCTGATGGGAGGCGGCGATCGAGTTGTGGAAGACGACCGCGTTCGCCACAATCGCCATGGCCATGCGGGCCGTCTGTTTTCCGGGCTTCTGGTGAAGCAGGTCCGCCATTTGGAGGAGTGGACCATCGAAACCAAGATCGGCGTCATCCAGCACCTTGAATGCAGCCCAGCCGATCCGCTCCTCGAGAACACGCATCCCCCGCGCGATGAGCCTCTCGGATTCCGACACCCGCTCGATCAGGCCTGCCAGATCGTCGGGGTTCCCGCCGATCCAACCCGTCCGGGGCCATCTTCTGGGCTCTTCGCCTTCGGTGGCGAAGAACACACAGTACCGGAAGACCGTGCTCTCGATCCTGCCAGCTAGCTGCGCCTGGGATCCCCTCAACGACAGCGGCACTTTCAGGGCGATGCTGTGCTCGATGCCCGCGTCCCCCACGACGGAGTGCGCAAGGCGCTCCACCGCGTCGTCTTCGACGGATCTGGCCGGCTCGAACTCAGTCTCCAGGGTGACCGGAAGGCCACCGGGGTGACGGATCACGATGTCGGGCCGCAGTGCCCGCTGCTCAAGCACGCCGGTCTGCTCGGCTCCCACCCGGGCCTGCCATCTGGGATGTTTCCTCCTCAGCACGTCGGCAAGGGCCAGGTTGAATGCTGTCTCGTTCGTCCGTGGCATGCCCTCGCTCTTCTAGTACCCTTGCGCCAACATCAGCTGTCCATTGTTTGCATCGCGGGACCCGCGTTCCCAAGGCTGGCCGAGGGCTGCAGTTCCACGGTTTGGGACAGGCCGTGGGATCCCTGATCGGGGGACGCTAGGGCGCTTCGCTGGCCGGGCCGGGGCCTCCCGCGGACCACCCCGCGGGTCCATGCCGGGGCCTGGCCCGATGCAACCCATGGCGATGGATTCGCTGTCGGATACGGGTTCTTGCCATCTGGGGGACTTTCGGGCGGCTGAAATGCTCGTACGGGAGTGCGCGGGAAGGCCTACCCGCGTGTGCCGGCTTCCAACCCCATTCCGCGCCGGAAACGTACAGCAGACGACCGTCCCGGCCGGCATGGCCCGACCGATCAGTTCAATTCGCCGTGCCCGCAGTTTGCCCTCCGACGCTGCAGTCGGAGACGGAGTGATTCCGAAAAGCAAACGCAAACCAATCGGCCCAAAGGCGAAGAGTCTCTATTGTAACATACAATCTTGTCTGTCCTTTAATCACGATCCTCTCGTCCTCGCGCCACCTATCTGCAAGCACCCTACCCCGAAGTAGTGCTATCGGAGGCCATTCTTGAGGTGTACGAACGGCTCAGCCGCCAGCTGAAACTTCGCCTCGTTTCGGACGCCAAGTAAGGATCAGTGCTCGCCGTGGTTCGCGTCATTCTTCGGCGAAGGCTCGTTCTTGGCGACAGCCGCTTACCCTTAGCGGATCTCTTTCGGCAGACGAGCCCATGACGATGACCGTGGTACCAGCCGAAGCTAGCGCTCAATCAGAGCGGAGACTCCGCCGGAGGTGGCGCTCCGGTGGCGGTCGGAGAGTCTGACTGGGCGTTGCGCAGGCTCGCGGTTGCGAAGCGTGCACGGTGACAGCCTGTCCTGGCCGGGGCTCCGCTGTCTATGTTTCGTGTCGCGATCTTGCGCACTGGGACGGGTGGCCGCCGGAGCCCGACGCCGGCATCGGACCGACTCGCGTAGGCCTCTTTGAAGGTCACGCACCAGATTGCTGGCAGGTTTTGGCGAGCGGGATCCGTCAGAGTCACCACGACTGGCGCTGGCGGACTTCCCAAGTGTGATCCGAGCCAGGTCGCGCCGATTGCAGCGGCTCGAATCGACCGCAGGCAGGGGACCGGCCGGCCGTGAGTGTCGCGACGCATCGCCCCAACTTGGGGGCTCGGGCTTCGCATGACCCCTTCCCGTCTGAGCGCACCGACCCAGCTGCTCGAGCCCGAACCCGAAGGCAGTGCACACGGTGAACTGCTGCTGTCACAAGCTGCCCTTCGACGCGGCCCACTGGGCTGTCAGCTTGGCCTCCCCCGCGGCCCAACCAACCTTCGATGGCCTGTCCGAACCTTGAAGTTCGCTTCGACTGGCCTCCCTCTCAACCCCGTCCATAGCTGCCTCGCCACCAGAATTACGAAACGCCTTCTTCGGCTATTACCGGAAGTCAGAGACTGCAGGAGCAGGAAGGCAGCGCGCTGCGACAGCCCCCAACGTATTTCTCGCTTGGGCCCCCACGTGCATCGAGCCAGCGGCAACGCCGTCTCTGCGGCAGAGCGAACGGAGTGGGCATCGTGACCCCAGCAGATCGGTCGCACGGCCCGGTGGCAGCCTCCGAGGACCTTCGCCGTCGGCACACACCAGTGCCCCGGTAGCTCCAGATGCGGACGTGCCACAACGGCGTGAAGATCGGGGCGCAACACGCAATGGCATTGTGCCGATCGCCACGATCACTGTGACACGCCCGAGTCAGGCCTCCTCGCTCCATCGAACAAGTCGACCAGCAGATCCAGTTTCTCGGACACTTCATCGGCGATGGCTTCCACGTCCATAGCGTTGACCAGCCGGTAGAGGTCGCGCTTTCGCAGCAGCATGGCGTGGCCAAGCTTTTCGGCTAACCGCCTGAAGAACTCCTCGGCGAAATCGCTCAGCTTGAGGCGTTCGGTCTTCGCCTCCCACAATAGTTGCGCCGCATTGGAATCTAGACCCTTCCAAGTGAAGAAGTCCTTCTGGTGGCCTTCGAACACCCTGTTCAGCACCAGTTCATCCAACACTTCGTCTGCTTCACTCCCAAACCGATCGAAGAGCGGAGAGTCTTCGTATGCAGATGCGGCGTAATCTCGGAGAATCTTGGGGCTGACGATGTAGTTCTCGATTTCGTACCGTCGCCAATAGCATGTGATCAAGCCTCCATTGTTTGAATCCTCTCGCTGGGGTCCATTGCGATCGCGAATAGCTAGACCCTTCAGGTTAGGTAGCATCGGCCGAAGCGCGAAGAAGTGCCTGTCGGGATTGAGGCCGAAGCCACCTTCTACGCGCTCAAGCTCGGAATCCTGATCCTGCTCGGGGCAATTATCTTGCACGTCGTACACATTCGCTGTCTCATCCCACACGGTAGCGGCCCGATGTTGCAATACTGTTGCGAGTGACCGTAACACGGCTAGGTCGGTTGCCCCTTCGACGTAGAGCACATATCTCCGTTGTCGGGCACGGATGTAGTGCTCGGCACCATAGTGCCTCAGCGCAGCCCCGATATCGGTCTTGGATGCCAACTCGTCAGCCTCCGCACCGAGGAGCAGTGTCAGGTTGCGGTCGAGGGCCTCGTGCAGAATCACTTCGGAGTGTGTAACGAGAACTACCTGAGAGTCGTTCCGAGCTGCTTCGTCACGCAGCAGCACATAGGCCTGCCTCTGGCGCAGAATCTCCAAATGCGCATCCGGTTCGTCGATCAGAATGACGCTGCGAGGATGCGAGTGCAGATACGAGAGGATCAGTAGCATCTGCTGGAGCCCCCGACCCGCAAGGGCAATGTCAATAGGTCGGCGCACGTCAGGTTGACGGTAGAAGAGGTCGATAGCTCCGCGTCCTGTCTCAACAGGATCTTCAAGGTCCACGGCGAACAGACGGTTCATCAGCTTCTCGATTCGCGACCAGGCCCCACGGTCCTCCCGAAACACCATGAGACACAGGTTGCGCAGCACTTGAGCCGTTTGACCTTGTCCCAGCAGAACATCGATGCGACCGGGCTGAAGGATCGGCTCCTCGGTCTCGATTCCGGACATCGGATACAGCAATCGAACCTTTAGGTCGGCGGCCGCGTTGATGAACTCTGGGATCTCCAAAGTCGACTCATCAGGCGTGCAGTACACTGTTTCGTCCCCGAAGCAACGAAACCGCATAGTTACTGGGCGTACGCGGCTGTCGTGAAGAACTCCCAGTGTGATCTCGAGCGGAATGTTCTTGGGACCAGTTCTGACGGCCATGTTGTGCCAATAGTCGCGTGTGCTCCGAACTGGAACGGCAACGACGGCCAGCCGGTTGAGGCCGGTTGCGGTGCGCTCTTTGGGAGGTGCCTGGCCCTTGCGGTCGAACCACGTCTGGACGGCTTGGGACCAGAGTGCTATCGCCTGAAGTGCCGTCGTCTTACCGCAGTTATTCGGGCCAACCAGCACTGCAGGATGGTCAAGTTCGATGCGTGTGACGTCACCAAATCCCTTGAAATTGCGGATTGCGAGGTATTGCAAGTGCCTCATCTCCTCACCACTCCAGTCGACCGTCTCTCCTTGTTCTTAAGCACCAGTCCCACCAGCAGCTTCTCCAACTCGCCCTCATCGTACACTTGCGTCACTGCGCCCTTCACGCGCAGTCGGGCCGTGCTGCGGGTTGCTATTCCGTCATGATTTAGTTGGGCGTGATGGACTATCAAGCACCGCCACGCCGACCCCCGGGTGGATGTTGGTGAATCGCGGGTCCGGCTCTCCATGCTCAGGGGCATAGCCTGAGATGGGCATTCGGCTTATCGCAGTCCAAGGCGGGTCTGGTCGTGGTCGCGCCCCATTTGCACGAGGTAGGCAAAGGCCTTAGAGCCCTAGGGGCGCCCCTAAGATGCGTAGCGCCGGGTGGTCTGCACGGACGAGCAGCCGGTGCAGTTGATCAGGAAGACCCGAGAGGCCCCGCCGGCGACGACGCAGCAACCTGACCGCGTGGACTACGAGGACGAGCGGGCTGGCGGGGCCACGGCTTTCGTGCTCTGCGGGGCGTTGGGAGGCTGGCGCGAGGCGAGCGCCCGCGAGCGCTGCACGAAGACGGACTGCGCACGGGAGGTGGCCACATTGAAGGAACGGCGCTACGCGGACCGCGAGAAGGTCACTCTGGTGCTGGACAACCTGCACACGGACATCAAGGGGGCCTCTTGCACGGCGTCCGAGGCAACCCGGGCGAGGAAGTTGGTGCGGCGGATCAAGTCCTGCACGCCGAAGCACGGCAGTTGGCTGAACATCGCGGAGAGCGAACTGAGCGAGATGACAAGGCAGTGCCTGTGCGGACGCCGGATTGGCGTCCTGGAGGCGTTACGCGCCGAGATCGCAGCTTTGTCGTAGGACGTTAATTCGTGCCAGCGCGGGGTCGACTGGAGCATGAGGGTCGGCGACGCTCGTCGCAAGCTCAAGAGCGTCCACCCATGAACCCCGCCTGAACGGCGGCTTCCGGCCCACAGCGCCGGAGCCAATCGCCCAAAGAAGGGGGCAGGGCCGGGTCAGCGGCGAGGCGCACGAGGTCGGAAGGGGTGTCTACGTCGAAAGCCGACGTGGGCGTGACCCTCGCGCCGAGCCCCGTGTCGGCGATGGCCTTCAGGCACGCTTCCCTTGTGTTGTCGCGCGACCATCGGACTCCTGCGAAAATGCCGGGCCGCGTCCGGGTCGCGCCGATTAGCGTGAAACCTCCGTCAATCGACGGGCCCAGAACGACCTGGTGCCGATCCAGCGCAACAAGGGCCTCATCAAGCTGGGATGCGGGCAGGGTCGGGGCATCGCTCCCTACGATCAGCGCCTTTGGATGGCCCTCGCCCAACAGTTCGCGGAGGCAGTTGAGCATGCGCGCTCCAAGGTCACACCCCTGCTGGATCCGGAGCCGTCCATCGCGGGCCAAGCGCTCGAACGGGGGCCACTGGTCGTCGCAATAGAGGAATGTGTCCAAGCGCCGGTCCGCCGCGAACCGCCGCCACAGATGCTCGGTGCACAGCGCGTGGAACTCGGCAGCGAGCTCCAGCGTCAAGGCAGGACCCAAGCGCGTCTTCACGCGGCCCGGATGGGCAGCCTTCGCAAAGAGGGCCAATGCTGGCCGGCGGGCCTGGGGCATGGTGTGCACTGCTGACTCAGCTGGCCCGGCAAGACGAACGCGGGCGAGTGCCCGGTTCAGGCTTCGGGAAGCCGCACAACGCCCCCGGGCCCGAGGGCGTCGACGCCCCAATGCTACACTCAGCCTTGCCCGCGGCCATACGGGCTGCGGAGGGCGAAGCGGCAGGCACCATGAAGGCGCTGCTGGTTGACGACGAGCAGCTGGCGCGGGAAGAGTTGGCATTCCTGCTGCGATCATTCCCCGACGTCGACGTCGTCGGTGAGGCGTCCGACGGGCGGTCGGCGTTGGAGACGATCAGCCGCGTCCGGCCAGACATTGTCTTTCTGGATGTCGAGATGCCCGGCTTGAGCGGGGTCGAGGTCGCACGCCGGTTGCTCGACCGAGGCGGACCGCTTCCCTACGTCGTATTCGCCACGGCCTACGACCACTACGCGGTCGAGGCCTTTGACGTGAACGCGGCCGACTACCTGCTCAAGCCGGTAGAGCGGGAGCGTCTGGAAAAGTCAATAGAACGAGCGCGGGAACTGATGCGCTCACCGGAGCGCGAGTCGGAGCGCGTAGCTAGAATGCTCTCGAGCCTCCGCGACCATGGGACGGCACCAACAAAGGTTCTAGTGCGAAAGGGCGGCCGCCAGATCCTAGTCGACGCATCGGACGTGATCTTGGCACACGTGCGGAAGGGGGCTATCCGCATCGTGGCCACCCACCTGGACGGGTACAGCAACTACAAGACGCTTGACGAATTGCAGTCCACCCTAGGCGAGACACACTTCTGGCGCCCGCACCGCTCGTACCTGATCAACATCAATCGGATCGAAGAGGTCCTCCCGTGGTTCAAGTCGTCCTACCAACTGCGGATGAGCGACGCGGACCACACCGCAGTCCCTGTCAGTCGGGCCCAGACGAAGCGACTGCGCGAGCTGTTCCGCCTGTAGGCGCCGCATGGATACGCCGCGACCGCTCCGGCAGGCCTTGTGGGCTTTCGGTGTCTCGGCGATGTCGCTGGTCCTTGCGTGGGGCCCGGAACTCCTGGGCCAGCCGGTCACGGGAAGCATCTCGGGACTCGTGCTGGATCCGGCGGGTCGCGGTGTGGCGGCGCGCGTGGAAGCGGTCGCGGTCGAGACGGGCCGGTCATTCGACTCGGCCGCAACCGCAGAGGGAGCCTTCGGATTCCCCGCCCTGCCGCCTGGCCCGTACGAGCTCCGGCCCTCCTCGGACGGGCTAGCAGCACCCGCGGCAAGGGTCGTGGTACGTGTGGGCACGAGCGCGGTGGTCGAGTTGAGAATGGATCTGGAGACGGTCCGCTTCGCGATCGATGTGGTTGAAGCGACACCGCTCCTAGAGCAGCGCACCGGGGCGGTCGGCACCGTAATCGAGCGGGCTGAGATGCGCAACCTGCCCCTGAACCAGCGCGTATTCCTTCCGCTCGTGCTCCTCGGGGGCGGCGCTCACACAAGCGCGCCCGGCTCGGAGCTGTCGACCCAGAACGACAGCGGCTTTCACGTCGCAGGCGCTCGCGAAGCCTCCAATAACTTCCTGCTGGACGGCATCGACAACAACGACCTTTACATCAACCGCATCGTCATCAGCCCTCCGCTGGACAGCGTCAGGGAGTTCCGCCTGCACGCGTCGGGCTACGAGGCGGAATTCGGCCGGAACTCCGGAGGCCAGGTGAATGTGGTGACACGCTCGGGAACGCTCCAGCTCCGCGGATCCGCATACCACTACATGCGCAATGACGCGCTCGACGCCCGCAACCACTTCGACCCGGACTCGCGTCCTCCAACCTACAGACGCGCACAGTTCGGGGGCGCCCTTGGCGGTCCCATCGACCGCCGGCACACCTACTTCTTCACTGGATTCGAGGGGACCCGCATCCGGGACGCCGCAACCCGTACCGCTGCCGTCCCCTCTCCAGCCGAACGCGAGGGCGACTTCTCCGGTTCGCCAGGTGTCGTCATCGATCCCTTCGCCGGGGCTCCATTCCCTAGCAACATCGTCCCGGCTGCCCGCCAAGACGCACCCGGGCGCATGGCGGCTCGGTACTGGCCAGACCCAAACCGGCCGGACTCGGTGCAGAACTTCGTCTCCACACCCCTCGGCGACGCCCTGGTGAACCAGCTGACCGGGCGGATCGACCACCACCGCAGCCCCGGCTCGCGCCTTTTCGCGCGCTTCAGCCACAGCCATGCCCGGAGCTTCAGCCCGTTCGCCGATTCGGACGTGCCGGGTTTCGGCAGCTTCACCCTCGACCGCGGCAGGCAATTGGCCGCGTCGTTCACCCAAGCGCTTTCTCCGCGGGCGCAGCTGGAGGTCCGGGCAGGATTCAACCGGCTCCGGCGCGAGGTCGCCCACCAGAATGCCGGCAACGACATCTCCGCATCGCTGGGCATCAGGGGGCTTTCCAAGGACCCTCGCTTCGTCGGGTTTCCGGGAATCAACGTGGGTGGGTACGCCAGTCTGGGCGACGACTCCGCGCTGCCAATACTGCGGAGCAGCCGCACAACGCACGTCACGGCCAACCTGCTGCGCGACGGGGGCGGCCATCGTTTCAAGACCGGCGCCGAGGCGAGAGTCGTGCGCATCGACGGCACTCAAGGGCTCTTCGGGCGCGGCCAGTTCAATTTCCTGGGGGCGATCGCCCAGAATGCGGTGGCCGATCTGCTCCTCGGATTCCCCACATACAGCATCCAGACGGTGATCGACAACGACTTTAGGCAGCGTGCTTCTTCTTGGGGGGCATATGCCCAGGACGAGTGGCAGGTTGGGAGGCGGGTCACGCTGAGCATCGGCGTGCGCTACGAGTACAACCGGCCCGCACGTGACGCGCATGATCGCTTCACTCACTTCGACCACGCGTCCCTCTCGCTGGTGCGTGCCGGCACCTCTCCCTTCGGTAGGGCCGGGTATGCCGCGGACCGCAACAACATCGCGCCTCGCCTAGGAGCCGCCTGGGACACGGGGGGCGGCACCGTGCTGCGCGCCGCGTACGGGATATTCCACGACCTGAACGTGCTGGAGGCGAATTCAGGCCTCTACTTCAACCCGCCGTACTTCGAGCTCAAGCTTTTCTTTCCATCCCAGTTCTCCCTGCCCAGGCTCTCGGATCCGTTCGCCGGGTCGGGGTACACGCCTCCCGCCTCGGTCAATTCCGTCCAGCCGGACTTCCGCACCGCGTACGCCCAGCACTGGAGCGGCGGAATCGAGCGCAGCCTTCCCGGGGGACTAGTAGGGAGGGCCTCATATATCGGCTCCAAGTCCTCGAAGCTCCTAAGGCGGCGCAACCTGAACCAGCCCTCTCCGGGCCCGGGCGAAGTGGACGGGCGAAGGCCGACCGCCGGCTTCGCCAACATCGTGCTGTTCGAGTCCGCAGCCTCATCCACCTACCATTCGGGCGTGTTCTCCCTGGAACGGCGCTTCCGCGGAGGCGTCGGTCTGCGAGCGGCACACACTTGGTCGAAGTCGATCGACGATGTTTCAGCGTTTCTCGGTTCGGCGGGAGACCAGTCGTTCCCGCAGGACAGCAACAATTTCCGAGCCGAGAGGGGGCTGTCGAACTTCGACCAGCGCGGCCGCTTTACACTTTCGCTGCAGCTGGCCAGCCCGTCAAGGCACCCGTTGCTGGAGAACTGGCGGGCGTTCGCCATCGCAACTGCCGGAAACGGCAGGCCCCTGACGCCTCAGCTCGCGGTCGACAACTCGAACACCGGCAACACCGGCGGAATCTTCGGCGCCGACCGCCCTCATCTGGTGGGCGACCCGAGGGCAGCGGGAACTGGTCTCTGGTTCCGCCCCGATGCATTCGCAATGCCCGCAGCCCTCACATTCGGCAACGCCGGGAGGAATACTCTCACGGGCCCGGGCTTCGCCAGCTTCGACGTGGCGCTCGTACGGGCTTTCCGCGTGTCCGATGCGGCAATAGCGGAACTGCGAGTCGAGGCCTTCAACCTCGCGAACCGGACGAACTTTGACCTGCCAGAACGGACTTTCGGCCAGGCAACGTTTGGTCGGTCGCTCTCTGCGGGGCAAGCTCGCCAACTTCAGGCTGGCTTTCGATTCTCCTTCTAGGGTCCGCGCATCACGCGGTCAGCCAGTTGCTGCCGCCGGAGGGCCGCCAGGTCCGGGCCGGCTCACGAACCGCCCCGGAACAGTGCCACGGGGACTTCCTGCGCCAGACGGTGCACGATCCGCCCGTCGGGCTCGTCCTTCGATCTGAGGATGGCATTCCCTGCGATCTACCGCCGGTCCGGCCAATCGCGGGCCGCGGGTGACGATGCAGCGCCGCGCGCGCCCCGCGGCCGACTGGACCTCCAGCAGTTCGTGGTCTTCAACTCCCAGTTCCTTGCGCTCGTGAGGGCTGGCCTGCCCATCCCCCAGTCACTCGACCTTCTGGTCGGCAACGTCCGCAACAAGGCTTTGGCTTCGCACTTGGCCAAAGTGCGCGACGACGTCAAGGTCGGCGTTCCGCTCTCCGTGGCATTCCGCAGCCGCGGAGTGTTCCCGCCGATCTATGTCACATCGCTGCTGGCTGGAGAACGCTCAGGGGGGCTGGACGAGGTCTTGGAGCGTTACATCAGCTACCAGAGCCTCGTTCTGGCGATCCGAAAAAAGATCCTCGTGTCGCTGATCTATCCGTCTGTGCTGGTGGTGCTGGTCGTCGTGCTGGTGGTCTTCCTGGTCACATACGTCGTGCCGGAGTTCGCGAAGCTCTACGAGACGATGGACTCGAACCTGCCGCTGTCGACTCAGCTGCTGGTGGCCACTGGCAATGCGGCACGCGAACACGCCGTTCCAATCCTGCTGACGGTGGCGTCGGCTCTGGGCCTCGGAGCCTGGGCTCTGCGGCGGGACGGCACGCGGCGCCAGATCCAAGGGCTCACGCTGCGGTCGCCAGTCTTGGGGCCTCTCTGGATCCGCTATCAGGTAGCGCAGCTGGCGAGGCTGCTGAGCACGTTGCTCACCGGGGGCGTACCGCTTGTCGCCGCGCTCGAGACGGCCGGCACGTCCGTGGGGACTGGTGTCCTCCAAGACACCCTGAGGACAGTGCAGGAGCGGGTCCGAGAGGGCCAGGGGCTATCGCAGAGCATAGCCCGGGCCGGCATCTTCCCGACGCTAGCAGTCGAGATGGTGAAGGTAGGCGAGGCCACAGGTGCACTTCCGCAAATGCTGACCTCGGTGGCGGAGTTCTTCGACGAGGAAGTTCAGACAAAGACGACGGCCCTCCTGAGCCTGATAGAGCCCGTGATCATGATCTTCATGGGAATCTTCGTCGCATTCGTGCTCATTTCCCTGTACCTGCCGATCTTCAGCCTCGCCGAGCAGTTCTGAACGCGACCGCGGTGCACGGTGGCAGACGGCGGATCGTCTGGACCTGATGGCGGGCCCTGTGCCCGGCGATAGACCCGTGCCCCCCGCAGAAGCAGCCCCCTCCGAGCTCCCGAACAGCGACCAGATCGCCCCCCGCGAGCTTGCGGAGCTGTTCCGCTACCCGTTTGTGGACCTCGAGTCAGCCCGGATTGACGGCGGCCTGTTCCGCACTGTGCCGCTGGATCTGATGTTTCGGCACCGGTTCGTCCCGCTCTCCGAGCGGAACGGGTCCTTGGAGATCGCAATTGCGGACCCGAGACGACTGCTGGAGCTTGACGAAATCGCGTCCCTGCTCGGCAAGAGGCTGCGCATCTCAGTCGCGGCTTTGGACCAGATCAACGAGGTCTTGGAGAAGACCGAGCAGTCCCAGCGGGTCCTGGAGGAGGTCACCGAGGGCTTCACGTTGGACGTCAGCGATTCGCAGGACGCCAGCGAGACGCTCTCGATCGACAAGCTGACCAAGTCGAGCGATCTTGCCCCTGTCATCAAGCTGATCGACACAACCATCTTCAACGCGCTGGAACGCCGGGCCAGCGACATTCACATCGAGACCCGCAACGCGGACGTCGCCATCAAGTACCGCATTGACGGGGTGCTGCACTTTGCGATGCCGCCCTTGGCCAAGGAATGGCACGAGACGATCCTCTCCCGGATCAAGGTCATGAGCGAGCTGGACATCGCAGAGCGCAGAATCCCCCAAGACGGCCGGTTCAGGGTGCGCTACCGGGGGCGGCAAATCGATTTCCGGGTATCGATCATGCCGACGGTATACGGCGAGGATGCCGTGCTGCGCATTCTCGACAAGCAGGCGATGAGCGAGAAGTTCTCCAAGCTGTCGCTGGATGTGGTCGGCTTCAGCCCGGACGACCAGCGAAAGTTCGCGCACTACATCAGGGAGCCGTACGGCATGGTCTTGGTCACGGGCCCGACCGGGTCCGGCAAGACTACGACGTTGTACGCTGCGCTGAGCGAGATCCAGTCTGACGAGGACAAGATCGTGACCATCGAGGATCCGGTCGAGTACCAGCTGCACGGAATCACGCAGATTCCGATCAACGAGAAGAAGGGCCTGACGTTCGCCCGGGGCCTGCGCTCCATCCTGCGCCACGACCCCGACAAGATCATGGTGGGCGAGATCCGTGATCCCGAGACCGCCCAGATCGCGATTCAGTCAGCCCTCACCGGGCACCTGGTCTTCACGACCGTGCATGCCAACAACGTGGTCGACGTCCTTGGGCGCTTCCTGAACATGGGTGTCGAAGCGTACAACTTCGTCTCGGCGCTGAACTGCATCCTCGCGCAAAGGCTTGTGCGCGTCATCTGCCCGCACTGCAGCATCCGGAGGCGCTACAGCGCTGAGAGGCTAGAAGAATCCGGCCTGTCCGTCGAACAGTGGGGACACTTCGAGTTCTTGGAGGGCAAGGGGTGCATGGAATGCTCGGGCACGGGCTTCCGGGGGCGCACAGCGATCCACGAGCTGCTCGACATGTCGGACAGCATCCGGGAGCTGATCCTGGAGAAGCGCCCCAGTTCCGAGATTTCCAAGGCCGCCAAGGCCGAAGGGATGCGGACCCTGAGGGAGTCGGCCCTGGACCGGGTGGCGGCGGGTGTCACGACGCTGCGCGAGATCGACAAAGTGACGTTCATCGACTGACCATGGCGGGCCTGCTTGCACCTCTCGACTGGCTGTTGCCGGACCCGCATCCGCCACTGGTCTTTGAGATTGGCGACGGTGCCCTCGTCGGGGCGCGGCGGAACGGCCGCTCCGTGACAAAAGTCGGCGGTCGCGATCTGCCGGCCACGACCGGAGAGGGATCGGAGCCCCCTCTCCCCGACGGCCTTGCCACGGGGATCGAGAGCCTCCTGCCGGATCTGGGGCCGCATACGAGCCGATTGGCCTCAGTGCTGCTCCCGGACTCGGCGGTGCGCCTAGCGGTGTTCGAGTTCGAGAAGCTGCCTCGCAGGCCTCGGGATCTGCGCCTCGCCGTTCAAGAACGCTTCCGGAGCATCCTGCGGTTCGACGTCCGGACAGCACGGATCTCGTACCGGCGGCAGCCGGGGCACTCGGCGCCTTCCGTCCTCGCAGCGGCCGTGCCGCAACGCTACGTCGAGCACTGCGAGGAGGCCGTCCGGTTGTGCGGACTGGTGCCAGCCTTCGTGGGTGCCTCCACCGCCAGCGCGCTCAACCTCGTCGGGGAGTCCGGGACCGAGATCCTGCTCAAGCTGGGAGGGGATTCGATGGCGATTGCTGCCGCGACGGACCGAGCGGTGAAAGTGTTCCGCACGATATCGCTGCAGGAAGGGCTCGAGGATGATCCCGCCATCGCTGCTCGAGATGTGCTGCGCGATCTCTTTCCGACCATCGTCTTCGTGGAAGGGCAGCTGGGCCGCAAAGTCGCACGCGTGCTGCTGGCGGGCTTCGGAGCCCTTCAGCGACCGCTTCTGGCGGCAGTGTCGGAGGCTGTGGGAATCCAGACCGGGCCATTGCCCGTCTCAGGTGACGCGTCGGCGGGGTGCGGGCCCGGCCTGTTGGGGTATGTCCATGGCTGACGTGACCGAGCGGAGTCGCCGCGCAATGCGGTCGGCACTAGGGCCGGGGATGGCCCTGAATCTGGCGAGCCAGCCGCTCGGCGGCTACCGAGCGTTCGCCGCCTGTGCGTGCCTGGTGGCTGGGCTCCTGCTCGGAGTGGCCGGCGCACTGGGCTGGAGCTGGTCCAAGGCCGGAGGAACACCCCAAGAACACTTGGACCGACAACGAGAGCTGGACCGGCAACGGCAGGATCTGGCTGTGCTGGCCGAGGAAGCCAGGGCCACGATCGGCGGTGACCGCGCAAGCCGGGTGCTTGAGCAGACCGAACTGCTGAACGGTCTGCTGCTGCGAAAGGGCGTTTCCTGGACGCAGACGTTCGTTGATCTGGAGTCAGTGCTACCGCCGGCCGTGCGCATGTTGACCATCCAGCCGGAGGTCGCGGGCGTGGACACGCTGCGGCTGGACATGACGGTCAGCGCAAGAGAACCCGGCGATTTCATCGAGTTCCTGAGAGAGCTCGAGCGCTCCGAGGTGTTCCAGTTCCCTGCTGTGCGCGGAAGCGCTCCGCCGACCGAGGGCGACCCCACGCACCGCTACCGCCTCACGGTGAACTATGACCAGCAACTCTGAGTCTGTCCCGGTGAACGCGCCAAAGGATGAGTGGTACCGGCGGGTGTCCCCGCGAACCGTGCTCGTAGTCTTGGGCACGGTCGGCCTGCTCGACCTAGCCTGCTACTTGGCCATCGTGCGGCCGGCGTCTCGGGCAGCGGAGGTGCGCGACCAACGCATCACGGCCTTGGTGTCCGAGGTCGCAACGGCCCGCGCAACCGTGGAAGCCCTGCAAGGCCAAGCGAGCAAGATCGAATCCGCAGATCGAGACGGCAATGAGCTGGTGGCGGAGATCGCGCTTCCCCGCAGGACTGCCTTCTCTGACCTGCTCACGGAACTCGGCTTGGCGTCGTCAAGTTCCGGGATCGAAATGCGTGAGGCCAGTTATGCGATCGCCCCGTTGGAGGACAGCGAGGAGTATGGCGTTCTGGCGGTGGACGCGACGTTTCGGGGACGGTACGAGAACCTGATGCGCTTCCTGCACCACTTGGACGGCTCGGAACTGTTCTTCATCATCGGCTCGCTCGGCGCAACTCCTCGCGACGACGAGAATGTCAACGAGCTGCAGATCAGCGTCCGATTTGACACGCTCGTAAGGGACCTGTAGGGATAGCTGCGTGGAGCTCGGAGCCAACAGAAAGTCCCTTACCCGGCTGGGCGTGCTCCTCGCCGTGCTCGGAGTCGTTGTGTACGTGCAGTTCTTCTCGGGAGAGAGCCCGGCCCCAGAGCCGGTCCGTCCGGCAAGCGACGGCGCGAGCGCTCAGGCTGCCCGAAGAGCGCCGCCAGCGGTGAGGCGGATGGTCGGCGGCGGTGGCCAAGAGCCATCCCGGGATCTCGGAGGGCAAACCCCGGCGGATGGGAGCATGAGAATCCGGCGGGAGCTGCTCGAAAGGGTCCGGGCCGTCACGGCGCCGGCTGTCGAGCGCGACATCTTCAACTTCGGGCGCCCCAAGCCCCGCCAGATCATGGGGCCGACGCGCGAGGAAGTGCAACTCGCTCAGCAGCGCTTTGAGGAGGAAAGCAAGCCGGCCCTGAAGCCGGTCGAGCCGCCACCCGCGCCCGTAGCACAGAAGCCGCAGCCCAAGCCTCCCGCATGGCAGTACTTCGGACTGGCCGACTCGCCCGCTAGCGGCGCCAAACGGGCATTGCTCCTGGATGGCGAGGAGATCCTGATCGCGGAACCGGGCTCGGTCCTGGGGGGACGATTCGAAGTCACAGCAATCGAAGCGGACGGAATCCACCTGCGGGATGTCTCCGAAGGACACGAGTTCGCGCTCCAACTGGAGGCTGGGAAATGATGCGGCGTCGCTGCGGCCATGGCGAGGATGGCTACGTTCTCTTGGCCCTGCTAGCCGCTTCTGCCGTGATGATCGCCGGCTTGGCACTGGCCATCCCGCGGATGGCCATGCAGGCACAGCGCACCCGGGACCAGCTGCTGGTCGAGCGAGGCGAAGACTACCGGCGGGGCATCGAGCTGTACTACCGGGAGCACGGCAAGTACCCGCAGGAGATCGAGGATCTCGAGGAAACCGACGGTGTGCGGTACCTGCGCAAGTTGTCGGACGATCCGATGGGAGACACCGGTGAATGGCGGCTGATCCACATGGGAACAGACGGGCGGTTCGAAGACTCGCTGTTGTTCGACACCGAAGAGCAGCGCCTTCAGGAGCAGGAAATGGCGGCGGCCGCCGCATCGCTTGCCCGCTCGCGCAGCATGGGCACGGCCGTGGAATCCGCAGGTATGGCACAGGCCGGGCTTGAGAAGGGGCGGCAGGACCAGCAGTATCCCGCCGCATTGGACTCGGCACCCAGGCCTAGAGATCCGTTCTCGACGGATCCCCTGCAGCGGGTCTTGGCAGAGAGGCAGTCCGCTGCTCCAGACCTAGCCGAGGCCACTCGATACAGCCAGGGATTCCAGTTCGATGCCAGCGCGCCGGCGGTGGAGGACGCAGAATTCGAGGAGCAGCCTGCCGGGGGCAGCCAGGATCCCGGCATGCAAGCGCAGGACCCGGCCTTTCCGTCACCTCCGGACATGGCAACCCCCGGAGGGGGTCTGGCTCCCCTCACCGGCCAGATCCGCAGTCCATTGGAGTCCGCAATCCGGGAGCGGTTTCGTCCGACTGGCCCTAGCGCGGACCCTGCTGCCGCTGTGCGAGGGTCCGGGGCTCGGGAACTCGTGAATCAGCTGCTGACGACCCCACGCCAGGGCGGACTGGCCGGAATGACCACCGCATCGCCTGCAGCGGCGGTCCAGCCACAAGTCTTTGAGCGTGGGATCGCGGGCGTGGCCAGCAAGAGCACTAGGACCGGTGTGATGGTCTACAAGGAAAAGTCGACGTACAACGAGTGGGAATTCGTGTTCGACTACCGGGAAGCCCAAGGGGAAGGCTCCAGCCAAGCCCAAGGCATGGGGGCTGTGCCAAACCCAGCAGCACGGGCTGTCACCCGGGAGTCGAACAAGCGTCGCTTGAGTCCTACCCGCTAGTTCGTGTCCGCCGCACGAGACGAAAGCCGCAACGTGCATGCACGCAGCCATTCCGAGGAGAATGACCCTGTCTTGGGATCAGTCGGGCGTTTGCAGGCCCACTGGGGGAGCCTGTTGCCGGCAGTCTTGGCCCATGACGGCCCTATCGGGTGTGCCGCGGCACGCTCCACCGGCGAGCGGCCTGATCCAGCGAAAGCGGGAGAAGACCGTGCCCACGGACTGCCCCTAAGGTGCGGGGTCGCACTCTAAGGGCACTACCGGCCGGGACCTCGGCATGAGACGGGCAGTTTGGTCACAGGCTCGTCTAGGTTTGCCCGGTAAAGGATGCGTAGGTGCACCAGCCTTTGAACGCTGCGAGGGGCCCCGGCGCGAGCCCGGACAGGACGGTGCTCCGAAACCCATCCGTTCGTCCCACCCCTCGAAATGCTCCGCAACCCTTTCGCGCATCCAATGCCACTGGCCGTGACGGTCGGTCCTGGAGCGGTGGTGTATTTTGTGTGTATGGCCCGCACCAACATTGACATTGACGATGAGGCGTGCGCCATTGTGATGCGGCGATTCCACTTGAAGACGAAGCGCGATGCGGTCAATCTCTCTCTTCGCACGCTGGCAGCGGAGCCCCTGAGCCTAGGGGAAGCCCGCCGGCTCCGTGGATCTGGGTGGGAGGGTGACCTAGACGAACTCCGAGGGGATCGCACAGGGTGACTTTGATCGACACCTCGGCGTGGGTCGAGTTCCTGCGCGACACAGGTTCGTTGACCTGCGAGCGCGTCACAGATCTGCTCGCGGCCGAGATCGCAGTTTGCGACGCCATACTTATGGAGGTTTTGGCTGGCGCTCGCAATGAACGTCACCTGCTCGATCTCCGGAGGTTGCTTGCCCGTGCCACCGTGCTCCCCACGCGTCCGATTCACTACGAGCATGCCGCTACACTGTATCGCCAGTGCCGCCAACGCGGGGCAACCGTGCGAAAGCTGATTGACTGTCTCATTGCGGCTGTTGCTTTGGACGCTGAAGTGGCCATCCTCCACTGCGACGCAGACTTCTCGACGCTGGCAGCGCATTGCGGCCTGCGAGCGACGGAGTAGTTTTCCGCCAAGGACGGGCGCTGGAGGCGGAGTTGCGCCCCAACAGGGCGACCGGCGGAGCAGCAGCTCAAGACGGGCCCTTGTCTGGATGAATCGCCCCCAACCCGACGCAGACTCGGCCAGATTTGCCCAATGTGTACCCGCTGGTGTGCCATCCCTCCGATTCTTCGCGGGAGCGTGGCGCTAGCGCCACGCCTGACTACCGGCATCGGCATCAAACCGTTTGGGTATCGTCGAGTGCTGGTGCGTGTAACGCATCCCGGGGGCACCAAGTGTCATGAGGAGCGGGTAGCCGACGCCTATATGAGCTGCACGGCTACATCAGCGCGCTGATTCTGCTCAAGCGGTCTTGAGGCGTACCCGCCGGAGACAGTCATCCCGGTGCGGGTGCCGCAACCGCCCTCTCGATTGGCCCCGGACTGAGAGACAGACCTCTCGACCGTAAGAAGCCTCGCGTGCAACACGTCAGCGGCCCGGCGATGCCCACCAACCGCAGGACTTGGTCACATGGACAGTTCCGAAGAGTCAGGCCGGAAGGCTGGGAGGCGTCCTTGGAATGCGATGTCGCGGAGTGTCGGCCCTCTTTGGCGTGACGAGAGGACGACGCTCTCGGTCCGGTGGTCAGCGCTCCTGAGCGTCCACGCGCTCTCCGGAAGCGCTTGGGGACCCCGACCGTCACATCGGCAGGAACTTCTGGACTCGCCAGTTCTTGATCTCAGAAACGTACACGTTCCCCTTGGAGTCCACAGCAATGTGGTGCGCGAAGTTCACCTTGCCAACAACCTTTCCCCCTTCGGAAATCTGGCCCACAACAGTCCCGTCCAAGCGCGACTTCAGGATGCGGTTGTTGTGCCCGTCCGCAATGAACAGGTCTCCGTCTCCGTCCAAGGCGAGGCCCCACGGGGACCCAACGTGAGTCCATTGCTCGATGAATTTGCCGTCCGGGTCGAAGACCTGGAGCCGATAGTTCTCCCTGTCCCCGACATAGACGGTCTCATCGGGGCCAACCACCACGGTGTGCGGCAGGTCGAACTGCCCAGGCTCCGTCCCTTTCGAGCCCCAAGCCGTGATAAACGTGCCGTCGGGGGCGAACTTTGCGACCCTGGAGTTCCCGTAGCCGTCGCTCACGTAGAACGAACCGTCGGAGGCGAAGCCCACGTCGGTGGGACGGTTGAACAGGTCGGGCCCTTCCCCGCTCTGTCCCTTCCGGCCCATCACCATCCGGACACGCCCTCCCGCGTCCATCTTGAGCACTTGGTGCGTGTCGTTGTCCACGACCCAGATCGCCCCACTCGCATCGACGCGAATGGCGTGCGGCCGGATGAACAATCCCCGGCCCCACGAGCGCTCGACGATGCCTGCGGGATTCAGCTTGATAATGGGAGGGTCCCCGCGGTGGAACACGTAGACGTAGTCGTCCTCATCAACCGCCACTCCCGGCGTCTCCTGAAAATTCCAGCCGGAGGGCAGCGTCGGCCATGTAGCATCCACGCGGTACGGGAGTTGCTTAAGGTCACTCCCGGGCAACATGGGCGCAAGCAGCAAGCCGGTCAGTAGTTCTCGACGGGTCGTCATGGCTAAACCATTGTGCACTGTTTCATGGTTAACGCGGGCCGTCTCGGGGGGCTTACGGGGAACTGTGGGAATCGCTCAGCAGCGGAGAGACGGCTAAGGGCCGCACTGAGTGCGAACGCGGGCCAGGCCGCCCACGACAGCAAACTCATGGCACTCGGACGCTTCAGGCACCGTGAACACACCTCAAGAGTGGGGACCCTGTGACGTGAATCGGTAACGTACCCGTCGCGACGCTGCAAGTTCAAGTACCCGTAGATCTCTCGACTGGCAACCGGTCGGCTCAACCTCCCGATTCGGAGGGGGCTTGTCCGGGTCCAAGCCCAGCCACGGATCGGGCACAGGCTTGCCTGTCTATCGCTAGAGACCATTCCGGGGCCGCCTGAGAGTGGAAGAGAAAACGCTCGACCAGATTCTGGTCACGATTCTCAACGGGCACTGAAGACCCCGACTCCAAACCGATAATGAGACCCTTTACGAACGGGGATGTGCTGTCGCGGAAGCGTCGATTGGCCAATGTCTTTACCATGCATTGTTCACGAAGTCCCATGAATTCCTAGGTGGCTAATATGAAGGGCAGGAGAGTTCTGTGTTGCATGTTCTCTTTAATTTAATACCGTAATCTGGTTTGCCCTAGGGGAAATCCGTGTTCAGCGGCACCTCTCGCGAAGACACTGGCTGCGTCCTCCCGGCGATGGCCTGTCCGCTTCCGCCGAACCTGCATTGG
Source organism: Bryobacterales bacterium (assembly GCA_028819235.1). Classification (GTDB taxonomy): domain Bacteria; phylum Acidobacteriota; class Terriglobia; order Bryobacterales; family UBA6623; genus VXMF01. Next base: position 27,344 of record JAPPMC010000178.1, on the reverse strand, counting down.
AACCACCTCGGGCCCAAGACTGCGCTAGAGCGACGACATGCGCCGGATCCCGACGAAGCAAGTGTCGTTCGTAGCCACTCTCCACGGACGGCTCGTCAGAAACGGCTGCTCACCGCCATTGTGCCCTCGCTAAGAGCGCCGACAAACTGTTAGCACCGCCGGGCCCCTCCAGAGCATGTGCCAGAGATGGCCCAGCGCAGTCTGGATTTCGTGGCGGAGTTCCCGAACTTGAGTGCCTATCCGGAGGGCTGATAGATCGGCAACCTCAGGCCGGAAGAACGGCTGAGTTCTCATTGCCGCCAGCCAGATGGAGGCCTTTGGCGATCTTCCGGAACACTTCTTCAATGGAAAGGCTGGCGTCCACCCGCAACAGCATTCCCCTCTCGGCAAACTCAGACAAGAGAGGCTGTGTCTTCATGTGGTACTGCGAGAGTCGCCTGCGAAGCGCCGCGGGATTGTCGTCGGCACGCTTCGTGAAGCCGCTCCCCTCCCCTTGGCGCGCGCGCTTCATAACCCTGTCGGACACCAGCGAGTCGTCCAGATCTAGGTAGATCGCTCGGTCTAGATTCCAGTTCTCGAACAAGTAGGCGGCCTGGGCGGCAGTCCGGGGAAAACCATCAAGCACGAAACCGTATCGCCAGTCGTGCATCTCAAGCCGGTCCCGGACAACCTCCTCCACGATCTCGTCAGAGACCAGATTGCCCTGTTCGGTGATGCGCATGACTCGCGAGCCGAGCTTGGTGTGGTTAGCTACGTGCCACCTGAAAATCTGGCCGATCGAGATATGCACGAATCCGTAGCGCTTGGACAGGAGCTGGGCCTGCGTGCCCTTGCCCGAGCCTTGCGGCCCGATCATGATGTACTTGTTCATCAGCCCAACCGGCCGGGCAGTAGCCCATATCGCTATCGTAGTTGAAGCCAGCGCGGGCGCCATCGGGCCTTCCCGGGGCGGGTGGAGGCGGCGTGGCACCAGACATCCCGTCCTGTTAGGGCGCCCCGCAGCGCCACGCGCTCAGGGACCCATGTCGGTACTGAGCAATCGGGTGATCGCGGTAACCGGTGCGGCCAAGCGCATCGGGCGCTGCATCGCAATCGATCTCGCCAAGCGCGGCGCAAGCGTTGCCGTGCACTACAACGAGTCTCGGCGCGAGGCGCTCGAGACTGCCGAAGAGTGCTCGGGCCAAGCGTTTCGAGCGGATCTGGCGCAAGTGGGCCAGATTCAACGCCTATTCGACGACATCCGGGCGGCCTACGGTCGGCTCGACGGGCTGGTGAACAACGCAGGAGTGTTCCGTCGGGCTGATCCGCTCGAAGTCACGGAGTCCGATTGGGACCTGATCCACGACGTCAATGTGAAGGCAATGTTCTTCTGTTGCCAGCAAGCAGCAAGGATCATGAAACGCCAAGGCCGGGGGAGGATCGTGAACATCACTTCGCTGGGGGGGATCCGACCGTGGGCCAAGCATGTGCCGTATTGCACGTCGAAGGCTGGCGCCATCATGCTGACAAGATCGCTGGCGAAGGCCTTGGCCCCCTACGTCAGCGTCAATGCGGTCGCTCCGGGCGTAATCCATTTCGGAGAGGACATGCCACCGGACATCGACCATTTGGTGCGGATCACGCCGCAAGGCCGGCATGGCACGGGAGAGGACGTGGCGCGTGTGGTCCGGATGCTGCTCGAGGGCCCTTCGTTCGTCACCGGCCAGATCATTGCCGTCGACGGCGGTCTCTCTCTGAAGTGACCCGTCGCGCCGTCACTCACGACGACCACGACCTGCAGCCAGGCGACCTCCTCCGAAAGAACGTTCGGCCCCGCAAAGTCGAGAACGGCACGCCGATCCTCGCGCTATCGCGCTGCCAGCCACGTCAGCAGCCGTGCGTCCCGACCCTGGTTCGAGTCCCCACTGCCGTCCAGCAGCGCCGTTGCCAGGTCTCGGAACGGGTCATGGTCGGTCAAGCGGGCACACACTGGCTCCTCCATCAGCCGATCGCAGCTGGGAAGCAACCTACCAGGGCCACCCGCTTCGGGGCCAATGGAGGGACTTCCGGGGCTGTCATTTGAGCCCGGACTTGCTTCTGAACGAGCAGCAGCCAAACGCCGGTACCCTCTGCCTAGTCCGCATAGGTTCCCATTCTGAACTGGGAGTGTGACAGCCTCCGCGGCCGCTCCTGACCGCCCGCTCGGGATGTGCGATTTCGTGCCGCGTGATCACTTGGCCCTGTGCAGCCCGGCGTCAGAACCGCACCTTGACGCCGACCTGCCCTCGCCGCGTATTGCCCAGGCCGCTCCTCAGCGTTCCGTCAAAGCTGAACAGCAGGGACCCCAGTGCGGTGTCGAGGAAGTTGTCGGCATTGGTCAGGTTGAATACTTCGACGAGCGGCTCGACCTCGACGTTGTCGCCAAACCTGATCGACCGTGAGAGACGAATGTCCCAGGTGAAGAACTCGTTCTCCCGTCTCAGCGTGTTGCGCTGCAGGATGGTTCCATCAGCGCAGAGACGGTCAGAGGGCTGGGCGGCACGCCTGCCACGGTTGGCGCACTGTTCCGACGCATGCGAGGCTGACAAGTACCGAAGCACATGGTTGAGGTTCAGAGAGCCTGGCAGCGGCAACATGAAGTACGCACTCAGCTGGTGGCGCCGGTCCCGGTCCGACCAACCGTACTCTGGCGCGAGGTCTGCAGCGCTCGCGTAGCGGAGCACAAACGGATCTCTCTCGTTGTCATCATCGGAGCGATCGAAGGAGAGTGTGTAGTTTGCCTCAAAGGTGACCGGTCGTTGCCGGATCCCCCCTCGTCCCCGCAATCCGAAGGTGAGCGCCTGGTAACGCGATCGGGCCGTGCTCTCGGTGACTGTCAGCGAATTGATCCCGCCTCCGGACGGGTGCGTCCCGATGCCGAAGGGAGAGCCAAGCGCGGCGTCGTTTCGGTTAGTGAACCTGAAGAGATTGTCGGTCCTGGCGTGGATGAACATCGCGCTGGCCGCAAGGCCGCCACCGAGATCGTGCTCGATGGCGCTGCTGAAAGACCACGTGCGGGGCAGCTGGAGGCGGCGATCAGGCACCTGAATGTCCGGCAGGAAAGGTGGTGACGCCGAGGCGTCGATCAGCTCGTCGAGGGCGGGAACCGGGCCGAGGGCTTCAGCGGCGGCGCTGCTCCGGAAAAGCACCTGCTGGAAGGCTCCATTGGTCGAGCGGTGCTGGGCGAAGACCAGCATGGGGATTCTGGCGAAGTACGAACCGGCGTTGGCGCGTACAACCGTGCGCCCCTTTCCGTTCACGTCCCAAGCCGCTCCGAAACGAGGCTGCCAGTTGTTCAAATCATCCGGAATCCGCCCGTCGGACGGGAACAGCGGATCATCGAGATACGGGCCGTAGAACGTGTCTCTCGGCTCGACGAACACTCCGGGATGCCAAGTGCCCTCCCAGCGGAGGCCCAGCGACAGTGTCAACCGGGCGTGCGGGTGCCAGGCGTCCTGCAGGTAGAGGCCGAGCTCGTTGACCCCAAACGTCTGGTGCCCGAGCTGGTCAGGCGGCACCCCAGGCACAGTCGCGGACTGCAGGAACAGCAGCACCGGGCCAGTCACCGATGCTCCGTCCGGGCAGTTCCCTAGCGTGCTCGACGAACCGTCCGAGCACGAGACGAATCGGGACCCATGGTTCACGAACCCGGTGAACCCTTCAACCGAATCGAAAATGTAGCGGCTGTTCGCCATCCCCACAAATTGCTGCGTGACCTCAGTTCCGTTGAATTCCAGTCCCGCCTTGAGCAGGTGGTTCCCGGTGGCGAAGGAAATGTTGTCCACGAGCTGGACCCGGGTATCGAACGCTGGATCGATCGGAAGAAAGAACGGCAGCCCGATGCGGAATCCGTCAGCGAAGTCCATCGCAATGTCGGGAAAGGGTCGACCGCCCAGCGCAGCAAACGGGAGCGGCGCTGGCGGTTGCGCCCCTGGGATCAGCGGACCGTCGTACCAGCGAGGCCGGTCTTCCCGCGCAACCTGAAAGCGCAATTCGTTCGAGACCGAGTTGCCGAACAGGGAGTTAAGGCTGCCATTGATCGCGTGGGAGTGTTGGCGCTCGATCCCGTTGGCGGAGGCGCCCCAAGCATCGACGTCGAACGTGCCGTTGACCTGCTCTGACCAGGTGTAGTTGTACTTGAACGAGGCCTGGTGCCGTCCGCTAAGAACTAAGTCAACCTTGGCGAGCAGCGCCCGTGCGTCATCGGTTCGCCGGATCGGGCCAAACTCATCGTCGAAGAGACCCGGCCAGCGCTGTTGGAGGAAGCTCTCCAGTCGCTGGAGGTTCGCCGGGCTCACGACGCGACGGGCTTGCTGCTTGGTCTCGCTGGCAGCCTGCTGGTCATACGCAAAGAAGCCGAACGCCCGGTCCCGCTCAATGGGGCCGCCTAGCGTGCCGCCCGCTTGGTTCCGGCCAAAGTCCGGCTTTCCCGCGCCCCTGACTTCCGGAAACGGTGCTGCGATGCTGTCCCACTGCGCGAGATAGTGAGCGGATCCGGCCAGGCTGTTTGTCCCCGACTTCGTGATGACGGTCACGAATCCGCCCGCCGACCGGCCGTACTCCGCCGTGGCCCCTTGGCTCACTACCACCAAGTCCGCTATCGCGTCCTGGTTGAACGTGAAAGCGGGCCTCTGGCCGCCGCGCTGTTCGCCAAAGAAGGGGTTGTTGAAATCGGCACCGTCGACGATGAAATTATTGAAGATTCCGCGCTGCCCGCTGATGTTCAGTTCGTCGCCATCCGGCCCTTGTGAGATCGCCACGCCTGGGGTAAGGAGGGTGAAGTGAAGATAGTTGCGGCCGTTGCTGGGCAGTCCGGCAACGACGTCATCCCGCATGCGCTGCGACCGGGTGACGTCGGACGCGTCTACGGGAGAGACCGGCTCACTGAAGACGTTCACGGTTTCCTGCGCCACGACGCGGAGTACGACCTGAAGGTCAAGCACCTCGCCGACCCGGAGCGTGGCTTCTTCGATGCGCTCGACACCAAAGTCGTCCGTTGCCGCCGTGATTTCGATGTCGTAGGTGCCGGGGGGCAGGAGGGTTCGAACGAAGGTCCCGTAAGAGGACGTGTCGACCGTCGTCCTCAGGTCCGTTTCGCGATGCTGGATGGACACGGTTGCCCCTGCCATCGGCGCTCCGAGCTGGTCCCTGACCGTTCCGCGAATCACCCCGGTCGTCGTGCCGGACTGCGCCGCCAGTCGGGGTGCACTCAGGCAGATCACCAACGCCAATGCGGCAGCGAAGAATCGGCCCGCTCTGGACTGCCGTTTCGGGTGACTGGCCGGCAATTCCGTGTCCTGCAGAATTGCCCCTCCGCTCTGCGTCAGATCTATAGGGCTGTGTGACAGTGGCGCGCGTCCTGCTGCCCCGCGGATCTGGGGAACCATGGTCCCAACCGTCATCTGCGTACCAGTCTAGTCACGCGTGTTCGGGCCACTGTCCTTAGAGTCATCCACGCAGGCGGGAATGAGATTCTGCCCGTCGAGGCCGGTGTTGGCGTTCTGGCTGCGACGCTTGAGTCCCCTCTTCGCAATGGATAGCCCTGGGCGGTCAAGGGCGCCGGCTGGCAGGTCGGCGGCGGCGTGGTTGAAACTGGGCATATGCAGTATTGCGTAGCAAGCAGCCGCGGCCCGCGCATGCCGCTTGAGGCTAGGCCGAGTCTCCGTCCCAGATGCCACCTTCGATATCGCCCCGAAGCCCGTACTTCATGGAATGATCGTCATCCCTGTCCGCTCTTCCGAAACGCTCCTAGAATCCAGATAGGGCCTTGGCTGGCATCTGGTCCAACGGGCGGCCGATGACGGATGGTGCCCAGCACCTTGCGACTACCAGCCTGCTGCAATTCGCTGTGGCAGTGCAGGCAGCCAGTACCGGGCGTCCCGTATGACGGCGGATAGAGTGGAGATTTAGCGATGGCGGAAGATCTGCAGCCATGTCCCAGATTCCGCTTCACTTGCGTGTGCAGCCACGCGGATGCCCCTCCTCGGCACAGGGTCGATCCATTTCCCATCCGTCGCGATCCCGCAGCCGCCATGCGCAGGCTTGAAGCATTGCTGGCCGACATGCCGCGAACGAGGGTCGTGTCGGCGACCAGTGGTCGCGTACAAGCGGAATGGCGGTCGCCGCTAGGCTTTGTCGATGACATTGCATTCCGACTCGGCCCCGATGGCGGGACAATCGACGTGCGCTCAGCGTCCAGGTGTCCCTGGTGCCTGTTTGACCTTGGCGTGAACCGCAGGCGGGTTGAGCAGTTGCGGCGGCGATACGAAGCGGAGCGCCCGGCAGAGTGGTCCTGAACGTGGGTGCAGGTGTATCGTCGCACGGTCAATTTGCCATCGGGTGACGGTCTTGGGGAACGTCGACGAACGTTCTCAGCGCCAAGACAGCGCTGGGGGCCGCAGGTCGGGGAACTGCCGTTGTCTCTCACAAGACATCGGATGTGAGATACAACTGGGATTGTCCATCAGTGGTGATAGACAAATCGGGTAGTCTCCCACAGGCCATCGGAATCGATGGCAAGTCTGGCGGTTGGCCGGCTCGGATGCGGACGGGAACTCCGGCAACAGTCCGCCCGTGCGGCGATCTGTGGTCTGTTGTGCCTCATATGGCCAGATCCATGAGTGAGAAGCGCCGTTGTGCATCGTCGGTGAGAGACAAAGTGGATTGTCAATCACAGATCCCGAAAAGTGAGAAGCGAATCCTGCCGCCGCTAGCATCGTGGGCACTTTCGGGCGTACGGGCAACAGCTCTGCATTCGGGTCCACGGGAGCAGCCGATCGGCCGGCGCAGACGCTGTGGGGCATCGCGTGGCCGCTCTGTGCGATGGTTGCCACGAGAACCTGTGACCGAACCCGGCTCATACTGCGGGCAGTCTTCACGGGCCGTTCCGTGTGACGGTGGATTGGCTCCATGTTCAGTGATGGCGAGAGACCTGCAGCGATGTCCTAGGTTCCGCTGCACATGTGTTTGCAGTCCTGCGGTTGCTCCACCGCGGCACAGGGTCGGTCCTTTGTGGCAATCCTGCAGCCGCCATGCGTACGCCCGATGCCTTGCTGGCCGACATGCGCGCGAACGGAAGTGTCGTGTCGGCGAACGACGGTCGCCGCTAGGTTTCGTCAATGACATTGAACTCGGACTGGGTCCCGATTGCGGGACGATCGAAGTGGGATCAACGTCTCGATGCCTTCGTGTCCTGTTGACCTTTGGCGTAAGTCGCAGACGGGTCGAGCAGTTACGGAGGCGATACGAATCGGAGCACCCGAGCGAACGATCGTGAACGTGGCTGTAGATGCATCCTCGCACGGTCAGTATGGCTTCTGGTGGCCACTCCGAGAGCATCGGCGAACGTTCAGTGCACTGAGGCCACGCTGTACGCAGTCGGTGGGGAACCGCCGTTGTCTCTCACACATCACTGGAAGTGAGATACAACTCGGATCGTCCATCATTGGTGATAGACAAATCGGGTAGTCTCCCACACAACGTCGGAAGCGATAGCAAGTCTGGCGGTAGGCCGACTCCGATGCGCTTGGGAGCACCGACAACAGTCCGCCGTGCAGCGAAGCGTGCTCTGTTGTGTCTCATAGGGCTAGGTGCATGAGTGGGTAGCGCCGTTGTGCATCGCCTGTGAGAGACAATGCGGATTGTCAATCACGGATCCCGATAAGTGAGAAGCGAGTCCTGCCGCTGCTAGCGTTGTGAGCACCACTAAACGTAGGGGCAACAGCTCTGCATGTGGGTCCTGAGGAGCAGCCAATCGGCTGGCGCAAGCGCTCTGGGGCATCTCGCGTCCGTTCTGTGCGATGGTTGCCCCGAGAACCTGTGACCAAACTTCGCTCGAAGATGGAGGGTAGGTAGGAGGCCGCCGAACATGCCACCAGTGCACTACAACTACTCCTGCTTTCCGCCTGAGGACCACCTTGACTGGCCCGGTCTCGTCCCATTCCTAGGGCCGGCCGCCGCCGCCGTGGCACGATTTGACGGCATGCTAGCAGCTGTACCCAATGCGGATGTCTTGCTGGCCCCCCTCACGATCGACGAGGCAGTTCTCTCATCTCGCATCGAGGGCACTCAGGCGTCGGTGAGTGATGTCCTCAGAATCGAGGCCGGAGCACATGCTTCGACGCGCGGCCTCCGGGATGATGCCCAAGAGATCGGGAACTATCTACTCGCGATGAAGAAGGCCGAGAACATGCTTGCGCGGCTCCCTCTGTCAAGCCGGGTCGTCTGCGCAGCACACAAGGTCTTACTCTCGGGCGTGCGAGGACAGGGCAAGGCGCCCGGGACATATCGCCGCCTGCCAAACTGGATCGGAAGTCCCGGATGCACGATTGACGAAGCGACCTACGTTCCCATCGATGCGCAAGAACTGCCTCACGCGGTAAGCCGGTGGGAACGCTACGTTCATCAGGACACACCCGACACGCTCGTGCAGACGGCGGTCCTGCACGCAGAGTTTGAGGCGCTGCACCCTTTCTTGGACGGGAACGGCCGCCTCGGGCGCATGCTCGTACCTCTGTTCCTGTGGAAGCGCAAGCTGATCCAGAGACCCGTCTTCTACATCAGTGCGTACTTGGAAGCGAATCGAGAAGTCTACTACGACCGCCTGCTCGCCGTCTCGCGCGACGGGGACTGGACCGGCTGGTGCAAGTTCTTTCTGGCCGCCGTACGGAGCCAGGCCGAGCGGAACTTGGCGAAGACACGCGGGATTTTGAATCTCTACGAAACGACAAAGCCGCGGGTTTCCAAAGTCACCCGCTCACCGTACGCCATTCATGCATTGGACGCCATTTTCCAGAAGCCGATCTTCAGGGCCGCGGACTTCTTCGGCATAGCCGTGATTCCGCAGCCCACAGCACACCGAATCTTGCAGAGAATGCGGCAAGGCGGCATTTTGCACGAGATCGAGCCCGCAAGGGGTAGCCGGTCCGCCATTCTGGCATTCTGGGACTTGATCGAAGTCGTCGGGCACGACACTGACTAGTTGCCCGGGCTGCTCGGACGTTCGCGCCAACAGGCCTTTAGGGTGACCTCATGCTGGAGGCCCGCCTCCCTTGCTCACTGCGTCATCCGAAGTCCGTCCCAGAACAGATCACAACCGCACTCTCGTCCCGAGCGTGCTCCGCCCACACTGGGAAGCTTGCGCATGCGTTCGCCCCGCGGTCTTCGGAACACCTGCCCTGTGCGATTGCTTGGAATGCCCCACGGGAAGCAGAAAACGACCTGCTTTCGAGCGGATTAAGGTCCCGAGAGTCTGATTGTCGTCCTAAGGCGGAGGGTGGGTGGCACTGGTCTAAGTCAAGGCGAGGCTGGTGGCCGCGGTGCAGCTTGGGGGTGTAGTCCGGCTGCGGCCCAGCACGAGTCGGCCCGTCGGCTGGCTTGCGCGCACGCCGGACTCCGGAGATGCGCCCAAAGCAGGTGGTCTCTGAGAAAATGGAGTGAGCCATGGGGATCTTCGACGACGAACCCTTCCACCGCATCGCGCAACTCCCGAAGTATGTCTTCGCGGAGATCAACAGCATGCGCGCCAAGGCCCGCCGGGCAGGGCTGGACGTGATCGACCTTGGCATGGGAAACCCCAACGGCGCTACGCCCCAGCCGGTGGTCGACAAGCTCACGGAGGCCGCTCAGGACAAGCGCAACCACCGCTACTCGCTGTCGAAGGGCATTCCCCGCCTCCGTGAGGAAATCTGCAAGCGGTATAAGGCCAAGTTCGGAGTGTCGCTTGACTACGAGACGGAGGCGATCGCCACGATGGGCTCCAAGGATGCCTTGGCGCACCTTACGTTCGCCGCCATTGGCCCTGGAGACGGTGTCGTGATGCCCGACCCCTCCTACCCGATCCACCAGTGGGGGGTGGTGATGGCCGAAGGGAGGCAGATCGCCATCCCTATGCCGTCGCCAGAGGAATTCCTCTCAAGGGTGCACGACTTGTTCGCCAAGCCTGGCCGCAAGCCAACCATGATCCTCACGTCGTTCCCGCACAACCCGACAACGCAGTGCGTCGACCGGTCGTTCTTCGAAGCCCTCGTGAGCCTTGCCCACAAGCACGGCACGATGCTGGTGCACGACTTCGCCTACGCCGACATCGTCTTCGACGGCTACCGTGCCCCGTCACTGATGCAGGTGCCGGGCGCAAAGGAGGTCGGCGTGGAGATCTTCTCCATGTCCAAGGGGTACAGCATGCCCGGATGGCGAGTCGGCTTCTGCGTCGGCAACCCCAAGATGATCCATGCCCTGGCCCGCATCAAGAGCTACCTCGACTACGGGATGTTCCAGCCGATACAGATCGCCGCCATCATTGCGCTACGCCACTGCGAGGCGGCTACCGGCGAAAACGCCGCGATGTACCAACGGCGGCGTGATGCCCTGATCGACGGCCTCGGACAGGGAGGATGGCACATTCCCCCGCCCAAGGCGACCATGTTTGTCTGGGCCAAGATCCCGGAACGCTACTCGTGGTCGGGTTCACTCGAGTTTTCAAAGCTCCTGCTGCACCGGGCACTCGTCGCCGTTTCGCCGGGAGTCGGCTTCGGGCCGGCCGGGGATGACAGCGTGCGATTCGCGCTCGTCGAGAACGTCCAGCGCATCCGGCAGGCAACGCGCGGCATACGCAGGCTGTTCCGGGACTGAGGCTCGAGGCCGAACCCTATACTGAGGTTTGAAGGGCCGCCCTAGGCATGGCCCTGCTCCCCTTAGACCATGAACTTGTGCACCTCCCTGCGCTGCGGACTCCTCTTGCTCGGAACTGGAGCGGTCCTATCCGCCCAATCCCTGAACCTCAACCGCGTGATCGATGGCATTGAGCGCCACTACAACAGACTGAGTTCCCTGCAGATGGGCTTCGAGCAGGCCGTTGAGTATGGCGGGCAGCGCCGAATGACCGAGTCGGGCACCCTGTATTTGCAGCGCCCAGGAAAGATGCGCTGGGACTACGCGCGGCCGGAGGGCAAGATTGCCATCAGCGACGGCACGATATTCCGCATGTACAACCCCAACTCCAACCAAGTTCGACAGGTGGAACTGGAGGCCATGACCGACCTGCGGGCGCCGCTGTCGTTCCTGCTGGGCCGCATGCGGCTCAGGCGGATGTTCCGGAACCTGCGCGTGGAGGAGGCACAGGGGAAGCCGATGCTCATAGGCGACGGCCGCAGCGCCAGAGACGTCTACCGGCGCGTCGAGTTCGACTTCGACCCGGAGGGCTTCGGGATCACCGGCATCCGCATCGTCGGGCGCGACGAGTCGGTGAACGTCTACGAGTTCTCCGGGGAGCGGCCCAATCCGAGTTTGGCCGCGGACCTTTTCGAGTTCGAGGCACCGCCCGGCGCCGAGGTGGTGCCCCTGACAGGCGCCTTCAGCGACGTGCCATTGGAGTGAACCCGGCTCTCGCCGGAAACTCTGTATCGCTCTGCGCGCACCGGCCAGTCCAGCACTGCTTGACTAGGCACGCCCGTCGGCCGTTCGGCTGATTCTCCGCGGCCCCGGGCCATTCCCGATCGACACTCGCCAATCGGGAGCCGTTGATTCAGAGGGTACCCCAGCGAAAGCGCCCTGCCCCGCCCTACGGATCTACCTTGGCGGACTCCAAGAACACGGGCAGGATCGGAACATCCTCCATCGGGCCCCTCCGGCTGGTCTGCACCCGGGAGATCCGGTCCACGACATCCATCCCCTCCACCACTCGACCGAAGACCGTGTAGCCGTACCCTATTGCGCCGCGATCAAGGGCTGCATTCGGCTGAAGATTGACGAAGAACTGAGACGTGGCCGTGTTCCGGCCTTCCTGGCGGGCCATGGCGACGGTGCCGCGGTCGTTCTGTAGTCCGTTCTTGGTTTCTATCCGCACGGGTTTGCGAGTGGGCTTCGGCACCAGTTCCGGCGTGAAACCCCCTCCCTGAACCACGAACCCCTCGATCACGCGGTGGAAGACCGTGTCGTCGTAGAATCCGGAGCGCACGTATGCAAGGAAATTGGCGACGGTCCTAGGGGCCAGTTCCGGAAAGAGCTCGATCCGCACCTCGCCCATCGAGGTCGAGAGGGTCACCGTGGGATTGGCGGCAAGGCTGGGGCAGGGCGCGGTAGCACTCAGGGCGGCAGCCAGTAGGACGAGCGGAAGGGCCATCCGGGTCCGCACGCAAACGAGCATAGCGGAAGCAGCCGGGAACTCGGGGGAGAGGTGGTACCGGGGGGCGGACTTGAACCGCCGACCTACGGGTTATGAGTCCGTCGCTCTAACCGCCTGAGCTACCCCGGCCCCTCGAGACCATGGTAACGGGTCGTGGCCCTGTGCGGAGGGTCACGCCCCGAATCGCCTTACAGCGTTGGCCCGATCCGCCAGGTCATCATCTCCCGATGACCCGCCAGCTCGCTGCAGGTCTTGCGTCCGGAAGCCACTTCCAAGAGGGTGTCGTACATGCGGGACCCCAACTCCGCGATCGTTTCTTGGCCATCGGCCACGGTGCCAGCATTTATGTCCATGTCCTCGTCCATGTGCCGGGCAGTCACCGAGTTCGAGGCAACCTTGATCACGGGCGCGGTCGCGAAACCGAAGCAGCTGCCGCGGCCGGTAGTGAACAGGCAGATGTTGCACCCCCCGGCTACCATGCCAGTTACCGAAGCCGGGTCATAGCCGGGGCTGTTCATGAACACGAAGCCGCCTTGGGTGATCCGCTCGGCGTAGTCGTACACCGCGCTGAGCGTGGAGTGGCCACCCTTCGCTACGGCACCGAGCGACTTCTCGGCTATGTTCGTGATCCCGCCGGCCATATTGCCAGGCGACGGATTGGCGTTGAAAGTGACGGAGTCGCTGAACCTCCGCACATAGTCGAAGTACCAATCGAGCATCTCCAAGAGCCTGCGGCCGACCTCCGGGCTGGCCGACCGTCGGGTCAGCAAGTGTTCCGCGCCCCAGATCTCTGTGGTCTCGCCGAGGCAAGCCGTCCCGCCCTGCTTGACGACAAGGTCGGAGCAGTAACCTACTCCTGGGTTAGCCGTGATGCCCGAGAAGGCGTCCGAACCACCGCACTCGAGAGAGATGGCGATCTTCGACACGGGGCAGGGCTGCCGGTCCAGACGCCCCGCGCTGTCGATGAGCTCACGAACGGCGCGCACCCCGTCTTCAACTGCCCGGCGCGTGCCCCCGCTTTCCTGCAGCGTCAGACCGCGCCGCTGCGGCATTCCCGGGAGAGTCACCTCAGGCCGAAGGTAGTACCCGATCTGGTTGACTTCGCAGCCAAGCCCGACAACGACGGCGGCAGCGATGTTGGGATGATCCGCGAGACCGTCGAGTGTCCGCCGCAGTAGGTCCGTGTCAGCCCCCTCCGCTTGGCCGCAGCCGTCGGCGTGGGGCAGGGCCACGACGCCGTCTACGCCAGTGCCGGCGAAACTCTCTTCCCGAAACGCGGCCGCGATGCGCTCCGTCGCATAGGCCGCGCAATTGCTGGCGCCGACGATGGCGACATAGTTCCGCGTGCCGGCCCGGCCATCGGCGCGGGGATAGCCCATAAAGGTCGTTCGGCCGGGCTCAGGCAGGTCGCCCAATTCCACGGGGGAGGTCCCGAACTCGTACGAGCGCTCATTGATGTCGAAGAGGAGGTTGTGGGTGTGGACCCACGTGCCGGCCGGAAGGTCCTCAGCGGCGCGTCCGATCTCTTCGCCGTACTTGAAGACCATTGCCCCCTTGGCGATGGGCCGAAGCGCCAGCTTGTGCCCGGGCGAGATTGTTTGGAGCGTCCTGACCGCACCGCCCTCGAACGCAATCTCAGCCCCGGCCGGGATCTGCAGGCGCGCGACGGCCACGTTGTCCTTGGGATGGAGGTGGATCCACGGGTTGGCCGGGATCTTGCGGGGATCAAGACTGACGAGTTGCGCAGCCATCACTCTCCATCCGAAGCGGCCAAGACTTCACCCACGGCCAGAAGCCAAGCGGTCTCGGCGTCGCTGAACTCCCTTTCACGGCCTACGGCAACACCGAGCACACCCGCCAAGCGTCCGCCATTCATCATAGGCACGCACAACGAACCGCGCATGCCGGTCGCCTTCGCTCCCGGGCGAACTACACCGGCGGAGTCCTCTTGGAGGTTGCACGTCTGCACAGGCTCTAGCCGCTCGGCGGCCACTCCCGCCATGCCCTTGCCGACAGGGATCCGAGCGATGACCGGAAGCAGTTGGGCCGGAATTTCGCCGAAGTGCGCTTCAAGGTGGAGAAGGCCGTCGGCGCGCAACTTGTGCACTGTTCCCGTGTCGGCATCCAGCTCTTCCAGAATGAGGCCGAGGGCATCCCGGACGGGAAGCGCTTCCAATCCGCGCAGGGGGAATCGCGAGGATTGGGGCGTCACGGAGTCTCGTGCTGCCAACCGGGCCCGTGGGCGATGAACCAGCGGTTGCGCAGGTCCTCCTTGTAGTTGTACATCAGTTCACGCCCCGTGCTGTGGTCGATGAGCCGCCCTCCGGCCGCGGCCAGCACTGCGTGGGCCGCAGCCGTGTCCCACTCCATGGTTGGCGCCAGCCGAGGATAGATGTCCGCAGCTCCCTCGGCGACCATGCAGATCTTTATGGAACTCCCGACCGCCAGAAACGCGATCTCTTCGAACCGGGCCCGCAAGCGCTCGACGAACTTCTCCGTGGCCGGAGAAGAATGCGAGCGGCTGCCGATAACCCGAACCTTGCCGCAACTCGGGACGGGATCGCAGGCAATCGACTGCACTCCGTCCTCTGCGGACTCCTTGCAGGCACCACCGCTGGCTCGGCCCCAATAGGTGAGTTCCGACGCAGGAGCGCGGACGACGCCCGCGGTCGGGCGCCCGCCTTCGATGAAGGCGATGTTCACCGTGAACTGGCCGTTGCGCTGAACAAACTCCTTTGTGCCGTCCAACGGATCCACCAAGAAGTACCGCTCCCAGCGCTTTCGGATCTGCCACGGGGCGAGATTGGACTCCTCTTCGGAAAGAACCGGCACGTCCGGGAACTCGGCTCGCAGGCCGTTGGTGATGATCCGATGCGCAGCCAGGTCGGCCGCGGTGAGCGGAGATGCGTCGTCCTTGCGCCGGACGCTGAACGCTCCGGCATAGACCTCCATGATCGCGTCGCCCGCCTCGGCGGCGATCGCACGGACGGCGTCCAAGTCAGTAGCGCTCAACATGGCGGGAATCGCCTGCGAAGCGAGATTGTAGTACGACACCGCAGCGGCCGACACCGGTCGGCCGTGTGACGCTGCGGGCGGCGGTGGCCTACCGGGCTGGGCGGGCGGCGGCGAAGCCCGGCCGTTCGAGACCCACCTAGCGCCAGAGCGGGTCGGCAGGGACCGCTTCGGTAGAATCGGGCCGATCAGGGCGGTCCCGGCGCCGAGGCGCATGCCGGACCATCCCCGCAGCATGTCCCCTCAGCACGCCCCCACCTGCCAGCCTGGTTGCGATCTGCGCAAGCTCCTGGTCGCCTCGCTCATGGTTCTGGGGTGTCTTACCCAGATGCTCGGACAGCCCAACGATGCCCAGCCGGGAAGGCTACGGCCGGACGCACCGGCGCAGCACGAAGTGGCGCGCGAGAACATCCCAGATCTCGGTGACTCGGAGCCGTTCATGGAGCCGCGGGATCCGGAACCCGAACCGCCGCTCGACCCGCGCATCATCGAGGTCATGCGGATGACGGAGGACACGCGCTCGGACGACTTCCCCGACATTGTCACGAACCCGGAAGACCGTTCGGAAGCATGGCTCGCTTGGTCGAGCTATGACGGCTACCGCGACGAGATCCGCCTTGCCAAATACGACACCTCCAGCGATCGCTGGGCTACATGGACCCAAGTCCCGGGGGTGACCGGGGACGTGTGGAGGCCCCGTCTGGCCTTCGACGGCGACGAGAGGCTATGGGTCGTGTGGTCGCAGCAGGTCGAAGGCAACTTCGACCTATTCGCCCGTTGGTACGACGGCAGGACGTTTGGACGACTCGAGCGCCTGACCACCAGCCGCGGGTCGGACTTCGACCATGACGTGGCGTTCCGGGACGGGCGCATCCACATTGCCTGGCAAGCCTTCCGCGGAGGTCAGTCGGATATCTACCACATGGTGTTCGGCCCCGGGGGATGGAGCGAGGAGACCAAGGTCAGCGCGAGCGGCCGAAACGACTGGGAACCGGCGGTCGCGGTGGACTCGACGGGGGTCGCGCACGTCGCTTGGGACACCTACGACAAGGGCCGGTACGACGTGCGGATGCGCTCGGTGGCGGACGGCAAGCTCGGACCTGTCGTTGAAGTCGCGGCCACGGAGCGGCTCGAGGCCCGGCCAGATCTGGCCGTCGACATTCGGGACCGCATCTGGGTGAGCTACGAGGTGGGCCGGGTGAACTGGGCCAAGGACCAGGGCCGGCTCGACAAGGTCGGAACGGCTCCGGGTTACCCAATCTACGACGAGCGGTTTGTCGAGGTAGCGGCCTACGCCGGTGAGAAGAAGCTGGGGATGGCTCCGCCGCTATCGATGGAGCGGGGCGTCAAGGCATACGTGCCGGACGAAGGAGAGCTGCACCACTACGGAAGGCTGGCGTTCGACGATCAGGGCCGCCTGCACTTGCTGATCCGGAATCGGCAGGGCCGGCGCTTGGCGGACTACTGGCGGTTCTTTGTCACGACCCTGACCAGCGACGGGTGGAGCGAGCCGGCGATGGTCCCCTACAGCCGTGGCCGGGCCAGCATGTTCGCTTCCGCAGCGCCGGCGCAGGACGGCCTGTGGATCGCGTGGCCGAGGGACGGGCATCCCACTTTCTCGGTGATGGTCAATCTGCCGGAGGAAACGGTCATCGAAAACGTGTACGCAGGCCGGTTCATTCCCGGCAGCGAACCCTCCGCGCCGGATCTTCAGGATCGGAAATCTTTGGTGGAAGGGCGTCCCACTGCCCACCCCAACGAAGCACAGGACGTTCAGAGGATCCGTGGCCACCGCGTCCGTCTCGGCGGGAAGCAGCTTCGAATCCTGCGCGGCGACACGCATAGGCACACGGAACTCTCGATGGACCTGCGTGGGTCCCCAGATGGCTCGATCTTGGACTTTTACCGCTACATGTTGGATGCCGCGGCAATGGACTGGGGGTTCATCTCGGACCATCAGTACGGCGCCGACCGGACTTACTGGTGGTGGCTGACGGAGAAGGCCGCCGACCTGTTCCACACCGAGGCCTACGCATCGCTGTTCGGCTACGAGCGGTCGGCCCGGTTTCCCAACGGGCACCGCAACATCTTCCACACCAAGCGAGGCGTGCAGAACGTCCCATTCTTCGTCAGGCCTGAGGAGTACATGCAGCGGCACAACGGCATCGGGCCGGTGATCGAGGGCGACACAGAGTTGCTGTACGAGGAGATCCGTCGCACGGGCGGTCTGGCCATCTCTCACACATCAGCGACGAACATGGGCACGGACTGGAGAGAGCACGACCCCGAACTGGAGCCGGTTGTCGAGATCTTCCAAGGGGACCGCTACAGCTACGAATGCGTCGGTTGCCCCTTTACAGACCAAGGGGATGACTACCCCTCGGAGAGTTCCGCGATGCTCGAAGAGATCCACACCGAGGGCATGGTGGCCGCCGCTTGGGACAAGGGCCACCGGCTGGGTGTCATCGCGAGCTCCGACCACCTTTCAACCCACATGTCCTACGCAATGGTGTACGCAGAGGGGACGTCGCGCGAGGACGTGTTCGATGCCATCAAGCAGCGCCACACATACGCCGCCACGGACAATATCATCGTGGATTTCCGCATCGGCGAGGCATTCATGGGCGACGAGATCCGTGTCACCAGGGGAATCCCGAAGATTCGTGCGGAGGTCCTGGGAACAGCGAAGATTCGGAAGATCACGCTGATCCGCAACAACGAGGTCATCTACACGGCCAATCCCGACTCGGATGAAGCGCGGTTCGAGTTCACCGATCGAGAATCGCGGCAAGGGCAGAACTTTTACTACGTGCGCGCGCTGCAGGACAACGATGAGATTGCTTGGTCGTCACCGATCTGGGTGGTTCGGGAATAGGGCCGAAGCCGAGCGCATCGCCAGATGCCGTCCGCCGGACCACGTTCGAGCGAAACCGGTCGACTGCGGCCTTCCGTGACGAGGACCGAGCGGGACAGCCTGGCGATCAGGCCTAGCTGCGGATTCCGGCCAAGCCAGAAGACCGCCGCGACTGCAGCGCGGCTCCAAGCCGTCGCCTCAGGTGGAGCGACGGGGCGGCAAGCGCGGCGACCTGCCTACATCGATCCTCCTCATCGGTGTTGGCCCGAATCGGCCACACTGGCTGGCCACCGCTGGCCCAGCGATCGCACATCTTGCACATTTGCCCAACCAGCGCTGACGTGGCACTCTCAAGATGGGTGGAACGGGCCGAGCTCCCATGACACTGCGAGACGAGGAGATTCGCCAGCGATTGCGCATTGGCGAGGACAGCCGATGGGAATTCAAGCAGGTCGAGTTCTCTGGAGACCGTCCCACGCGCCCCTCGCGCGCCGACTTGGCGGACGAGATGATCGCATTCGCCAACGCCGAGGGAGGCATCCTCCTGTGCGGCGTGACCGACGATGGCGAGATCCAAGGGATGTCCCGCCGGCAACTGACCTCGCTCAGCGGGCTGCTGACCGAAGTGAGCACGGACAGCGTTGACCCGGCCCTGCGAATCGAGGTCTTCCATCGGGAGCTTGATGGTCGGGCGCTCGTGGCCGTGGGAGTGCCAAAGGGTGACTCGCTCTTTCAGCGGAACGGCCGAAGCTTCATTCGAGTTGGCGCAAGCAAGCGTCAAATGACGGGCGATGAACGGCTGCGGCTCGCACAACGACGGGCCCAATCCCGGTACCTGTGGTTCGATAGGCAGCCGCTCGTGGGCACAGGTGCAGCAACACTTAGCGAACGATTGTGGGAACCCCTACTCAGCGCAACCGCGGCAGCCGACCCGCTCCGAGGACTGACCAACTTGGGCCTCTTAAGCCGCGACGAAACCGGCGCGCTGAGGGCCACAGTTGCGGGAGTGCTGCTGTGTACGGAGAATCCGCACGACGTCCTGGCCTGCGCAAGGATCATGGCAACCTGCTATCGAGGCAAGCACCGTGCCTCCGGCCAGCTCGACGGCCAAGAGATCACTGGCCCGCTGCAACGGCAGATAGCGGAGGCGACGCGATTCGTCGCTCGAAACATGCGCGTGGCGGCGAGGAAGACCCCTGCACGTGAAGAAATGCCTCAATACAGCGCGGCCGCAGTCTTCGAGGCTATCGTCAACGCCGTCGTGCACCGAGACTATTCGGTCGCCGCTCGGCAGATCCGAGTGTCCATGTTCTCCGACCGGCTTGAGATTGACTCGCCAGGCGAATTGCCAAACGGCATGACGGTCGGAGCCCTTGAAGCCAGTCAGGCGACCCGAAACGAGGCCCTTGCCTCAGTCTTCGGTCGGATCGCTGTCGGCAACATGCCCGGATCGGATCATCGCCGGTTCCTGATGGAACGCAGGGGCGACGGCGTGACCATCATTCTGAGGGAGACACAGGAGACGGCGGGCGTCTTGCCTACGTTCGAGGTAGTCGATCAGTCCAACGTGTTGCTGACTATTCCCGCGGCCAAGCTGCGATTCACGCCGGCAGACGCGACGGTGGGCGTGTATCACGATGGGGAACCGCTGCCAGGAGTCGAAGTCCTGGTGATCTACCCCAACAAGACTTGGAGGCGGGCAACGACCGACGAAGCAGGCGACGCCAACTTCGATCTCCACAGCACGCACCTTCCACTGAGGGTCTACGCAGCCGCGCTCGGGTATTGCGGCAAGTTGGAGCGGAACTGGATTCCGCAGCAAGGAGGCTGCTTCGTCGAGCTATCTCCCCTGCCAGATGGCGGATCGGCAATCTTCCCTCGGAGTGAGGGGAATCTGCCCGGTCTGCACGGTTGTCTCAATCCGATCCTGGACACTCACGGCAGAGCCTATCTGTATGCTGACAACATTGCAATCGAGCAGGGCCGGCAGCAACCCGTGCACTTTCGGATGGGGAGGGCGCTGCGGCTGACGGATGCCTACGGGGACGAGATGTCGGTCCGAATCTTGGATATCGTCGGCAATTCGTCTCTGGTGGAATACCGCAAGCTCCTGACGTGACAGCGGCCGAGAGTGAACGCAGGCCTCGACACACACGGGTGATTGACGATCCGCCGTTCGAGAGTAGTTCTCGGGGAAATCGGCACTGTACGTTGTTGGTTCATGGACTGCAAAACCTGAAGGCAGGCGCCCACCGGCGGAAAGCGGAGAGAACCACATGAAAGCCCTGCCGGCTTGGGAAGTGCGAGAGCTGCCGAGCCCTCCTCCCTTCTCGATGCGGAATCTCTTCCGGGTGATTGGTCCGGGCGCGATCCTGCTGGCGTCTTCCATCGGCGGCGGCGAGTGGCTCGTCGGTCCCGCAATCGCTGTGCAGTACGGCCGCAACCTGCTCTGGATCTCGACTCTTGCGATCATCCTGCAGCTGCTGTTCAACCTCGAAGCCATCCGCTACACAATGTGTACGGGCGAGCCCGCCGTGACCGGCTTCATGCGCCTTCGGCCGGGCCCTCGACTCTGGGCGCCGCTATACGCGATCCTGTGTGTGGCCCAGGTCGGCTGGCCTGCTCTCGCGGCGGGGACTGCTGCCACCGTCTTCGCGACGTTCGCCGGGCGCATGCCGGGGACGGACGACAGCGGAGAAGTGCTGATCGCGACCTACGGCGTCATCGCTCTCGCCCTCGTCCTGCTGCTGTTCGGAGAAACGGTCGAGCGGACTCTGGAGCGCATCTCTTGGGCGATGGTCGCGTTCATATTTGGATTCCTGGCATTCGTGAACATCGCGTTCGTGCCGCTAGAGGACTGGGCAGCGACGCTGGGCGGCTTCTTCTCGGTCGGGGGCCTGCCGGACGGGGTTGACTTGGCCCTGATAGGGGCACTGGCCGCCTCGGCCGGCGCAGGAGGGTTCGGAAACCTGGCGATTTCCAACTGGTTCCGGGACAAGGGTTTCGGCATGGCCGCGCACTCCGGGGCCATTGCGTCCGCGACGAGCGGGCTGGATGTTGAGGTGGCTGCGACCGGCAGCGTCTTCCGGCCTAGCGCCGCCAACCTTCGCAGATGGAAGCGGTGGTGGCGGTACGCCAAGGCGGACCAAGTGGGCTTGTGGGCGGTCGGGTGCTTTGTCGGGATGTTCCTGAACGTGAACTTGATGGCCAGCGTCGTGCCGCATGGGACGGACCTGTCCCAGATCGGTGCCGGCGCTTACCAAGCAGAGTACCTAGCGCGGAACGTCTGGCAAGGGTTCTGGCTGCTCGCCCTGCTGAACGGCTTCTGGGTGATGTTCTCCACGCACTTGGGGAACACGGAGATTCTTGTCCGAATGCTGACGGACATCGCATGGGCCGGGAGCCCTGCTATCCGCGGCCTAGCGAGGAACCACGCTCGGACCCTCTACTACGCCCTGTTTCTCGGCTGCACGGCTTGGTTCGCGGTAGCGGTGCATTGGGGGACGGCGATGGACTTGATGAAATGGCTCGGGAATACTGCCGGCCTGGTGTTGGCCATCTCGAGCATCCAACTCGTGCTGGTCAACACGCGCCTGCTCCCGAGAGAGATGCGTCCCCCACTCTGGCGCAGGCTCGCGCTGGTCGCTTGCGCGGCTGCCTACGGCGGGATGCTGGTCGCCGTGGTGAAGAGCCTGGTTGGGTGAACAGCCCGATAGAGCCTCGGCTGGTTCGCTTCAGTCGAGCCTGGCGTGCGCCGCGTGAGGACGCACGCACCGGCCAATCGCGAGGGGGCTCCGCGCTTCAACGGGCGGAAGGGCCCGAAGTTCACTGCTAGTCGCCGAAGAGTCCCCGCCGGGAAGCAGCACCAGCCGTTCCGGCCATGCGGTCCCGCCCACGCAGCAGCTCCCTGGCGTTTTCGAGCGCCGCCGGTGTGACCTCCGCGCCGGACAGCATGCGGGCAAGCTCATCGACTCGCTCCGTTTCGCCCAGCTCTAGTACGGTCGCGGTCGTCGAATCGTCGGATGCCGTCTTCACCACTCGATAGTGGGCGTCCGCGAAGCAGGCCACCTGCGGCAGGTGCGTGACACACAGCACTTGGCTCCCCTCGGCCAGCCCGTGCAAGCGTCGGCCGATTGCCTCCGCCACCTGGCCCCCGACTCCCGAATCGACCTCGTCAAAGACGAGCGCGCGTCGGTACTCCCCGTGCGCAGCATTCTGCTGCAGGGTGGTCTTGAGCGCCAGCGCAACCCGTGAGAGCTCGCCGCCAGAGGCCGCCTGCGCGAGCGGCCGCGGCGGCTGTCCGGGATTGGCCGAAAAGTGAAGCGAGACCTTGTCGCGGCCCTTTGGCCCCCAAGATCCCAGCTCGTCCAACCGGACGAGGAAGGTCGAACTCCGGAGGGCCAGGGCGGCAAGCTGGTCACCGGTCCTTCTGGCGAGCTGTTCCGCCGCCTTCCTGCGCCGACGCGAGACGCTGTCCGACAGGCTCTCGTACTCGGCGGAGGCCGCGCCCAACTGGGCCTCCACCCTAGCGATCGTCTCGCCGGCGGATTCCAGGCCCGCCAACTGTTCCCGGACCCGCACCTGAAACGCCAGCACGTCTTCCAAGCGGGGCCCGTACTTGCGCTTCAGCCGCTCCAGATGGGCGAGGCGATCCTCGACTTCCTCGAGCCTCGCCGGGTCCGCGCGGAGCGACCCAAGATAACCGCGAAGATCGTACGCGACATCCTCGACCGCGCTCCGTGCGTCCTCCAAAGAGTCGACATGGCCCGCCAGAGCCGGATCCGCTTCTGCCACCGCGGTCAGGGCATCCGTCGCCGACTTGAGCCGGGCGGCGGCTGAGCGGGCCGAGTCGTACAGCGCGTCGTACGCCTCATGGGCGTGGATGCGCAGCCTCTCGGCATTCGCGAGGCGGTCCCTCTCCTGTTTGAGCTCTGTGTCCTCCTCCGGCTCGACGGCTGCCGCCTCGAGTTCGCCGGCCTGATGCCGAAGGAGGTCCTCGCTGCGCAGGCGGTCTTGCTCTTCTGACTTGAGCTGGTCGAGCTGCTGGCTGCACGACTGCCATCGGCGATAGGACTCGCCAAGGCGTGCGACTGCCTCGCCAAGGCCAGCGTAGGCGTCCACCATGGCAAGCTGCTGGGCCGCCGAGCGCAGGTTCTGCTGTTCGTGCTGCCCGTGGATGTCCCCCAAGCGACTCGCAAGGTCGCCAAGAAGCGCAAGCGTTGCGGGCGAGCCGTTGACGTACGCACGGCTCCTTCCGGTTGCTAGCACATGGCGCTCTATGACCAGCTCTTCCGGGTCGGGATCGATGCCAGCGCGATCCAGCCTCTCCAAGAACGACGCTCCTGGAGGAACGTCGAACGTACCGCAGATCCGCGCCCTGCGGGCGCCTCGACGGACAACGTCCGCGCTGGCGCGGGCACCGAAGAGCAGGGACAGCGCACCGACGACGATCGACTTCCCGCTGCCGGTCTCTCCCGTGAGCAGATTGAGCCCCGGATGGAACTCCACGCGCACCCGCTCAACGACTGCGTATTGCTCAAGCTGCAGGTCCAAGAGCATGCCCAGCCACGGGCGGAGCTCACCGAGTGCGCGCGGAGAGGGCGGGGGCGCACGCGCGCCGGGGGCGCCGCCGATCCCTAGGATACTCAGAGCCGGTCAAGCCAATGCCCTCGAAACGTCCCACGGTGCCCGTGCGTCTAAGCACCAAGTGGCTCGCGCACGCAAGACCTGCCGGGCGGCGAGAAAACCGCATCCGGGCAACCGGTACGCAACCTGTTGGTGTCGTCGTACCGGACTACGCAAGGTATAGTGTAACTGTTGCAGGAATCTCGCTCGCACGGGGCGGCAGTCCGCGAAGTTGCCAAGGGGCAGAGTTGCAGTTCTTACCTCCACTAGCTCTGCTGTTGCAGGCCGTGCCAGAAGATGCTGCCGAGGGTGCCCCCTCGGCAGCGGAGGAAGTCGCGGCGGCGGTGGAACAGTCGACCCTGCTGGGCCTGTTGGGCGAAGTCGGGCCGGTCGGGCTGGTGGTCTTCGCCATCCTTGCGGTAATGTCCGTGCTCTCGTGGGCGCTGGCGATCTCCAAGCACCGGTTGCTGTCGGGCTCGGAGGCCTCGGACCGGTCCTTCCGCCGGATGTTCCGAAAGGCTCGCAGCCTCCCCGAGATCAACACGGCGTCGGCCCAATACCCGCGGGCACCGCTGCTGCGGGTGTTTCAGCATGGCTACAAGGAGGTGGCGCGGCAGGTGAACAGCGGCGGGAGCCTGCGCAGCCCAGCTGCGCTTGAGCGCACGCTTGCCCTGTCAGTGAGCCGTGAGACCAGGCGGCTGCAGTCCAATCTGCGCCTGCTGGCAACGACCGCCTCGTCGGCACCCTTCATCGGGCTGTTCGGTACAGTCTGGGGCGTGCTCGAGGCCTTCCGGGGCCTCGGAACCAGCAGTGGGGCGACACTGAGGGCAGTGGCCCCGGGGATAGCCGAAGCGCTGCTCGCAACTGCGCTAGGGCTGTTCACGGCGATCCCGGCGCTGATGTTCTACAACGTGTATGCGGGGCGCGTACGCGAGATCCGCAGGCGCATGCAGGACTTCGGCCTAGAGTTCCACAACTTGGCGGAACGGGACTACGGAGCGACAGATGGCGGCTCAGCTGAGCGATCCTGACCAATCGGACGACGCGATCGCAGAGATCAATGTCACGCCTTTCGTCGATGTCGTCCTAGTCCTGCTGATCATCTTCATGATCACGGCGGGCGTGGTCGAGTTCGGGCTCGAGATCGACGTCCCACGCACACGCGAGGTTGTCACGACCGACAAGGACTTCGCCTACGTCAACATCACGTCCAAGGGCGAGCTGTTCTTCGGCAGCGACCCGGTCAGCGTGTACGACATCGCCGAACTCGCGAAGGCCAAGAACCCCGACCGACCGGGCATCTACCTTCGGGCGCACCGCACGACCCCTTGGGAGGTGGTGGCGCCCGTGATCGCCGAGTGCGGCGTGAACAGGGTCAACGTGAACGTCGTCACGAAGCCCCTGTCCAGGGACCCGCGTGGACGGCGCTGAGGGCCGCGGGGGTCTCATGGCGACAGGGGAGCGCGGGGCTGGACGAGAGGAGCTTCGAGGACCGCTGCTCGTCTCCACCGGGTGCCACGGAGCTCTGCTGCTCGCGGGCCTCGTCTGGGGCCTGCTGAACCCCACGATCCAACTGGGCTCTCCCGATGCGGCGGGCGGTGGCGGGATCGTCGCGGTCGGCAGCGTTCCGATCAACGTTGCGCCGGCCAACCAGCCCAACCCGCTGGCCAGCCCCAGCCGCCACAACGTCCCGGCTCCGGACAGCTTCCGGTCCTCCACCGAGATCGCCCAGCCCGAACCTCCAGAACCGGAGGCGCCGCCGGAAGCCGCCCCAGCCCCGACGCGCCGGCCCGCCGAGAAGCAGCAGGAGCGGTCCGTCGGCCAACGCAGCGCCGGTCCGACCATGGCCAATGAACTGAGGTCATCTCGCGGCGCGGCGCTGAGCAGCGGCCTTTACCGAGCGACGCAGGGGGGCGCGATCGGCTTTGGGGGCTCCAAGGGGGGGCCCTTCGGGGCGCGCTTCGGCTGGTACGCCCAAATCCTTCAGCGGGCCATCGGCGAGGAGTGGCGCAGGACCCTTGGACAGGTGTCCGGGGGATCGTCGAGGCCGGTCGTCGTCACCTTCAGAATCCAGCGCAGCGGAGCGATTGACCGCGTCACCATCGCTGAGTCGAGCGCAAACCGCTCGCTGGACTATTCGGCGGTCCGCGCCGTAAACAATGCGAGCCCCGTCCGGCCCCTTCCCCCGGGTCTGGGACGCGGGGCGATCATGATCGAGATGCACTTCCGGCTTGAGTGACCGCGTCCCGGCACGCGGCATGACGAGGGACAGAACATGCGCAACCGACGACTCCTCGCTCTCGCGGCGCTAACCGCGCTCGCATCCGCACTTGGCGGCCAAACGCGGCCCGACGTGATAATCGAGCTGACAGAACAGCAGCGCGACCCGCGCATCGCCCTGCCGGAGATCCGGGGGCCGATCGACGCCGACACGACGGTTGGCCGATTCAACGACGAGGTCTGGAAGGCCCTTGAAGCCTCCGGGCGGCTCGACATCGTCCCGCGCAGCTTCTACCCGCGCAGTGCTCCGCGCGGGCCGGAGGACCTGATCATCGACCCCTCCGGAATGCCTGAGAACCCTGGCGCGAGGGGCCTGTGGATGCGCGGCTGGGCAGATGCCCCCGTGGTGGCCCACTACCTTGTCTATGGCCAAATCGAAGAGGCCGACGACCGCCTGGTCCTGCAGGGCTACGTCGCGGACGTGACGCAGGAGACCGCCGAGGCCTCGTATGTCTTCGGCAAGCGCTACTACACGACGGAAACACGGACCGGCGCCCGCCAGATGGCTTTCGACTTCGCCCGGGACATCCTGATGAACCTTGGCTTGGGCCAAGGCCTCGCGGGAACACGGATCTATTACGTGCACCGGGAGGATGGCACGGACACGAAGGAAATCTGGGCGATGGACTACGACGGCAGCAACAAGGAGCGCATCACCAACTACCGCAATCTGTGCCTGACACCGGCCATCTCCCCGGACGGCCGACGCATCGCGTTCACCACATACGCCGACGAGGGCCTGCCCAAGATCTTCTTGCATTCCCTTGAGACCGGCCGGCGGCTGCCCTTCTACAACCAGGACGCGTCAATGAACACCACGCCAAGCTTTGCCCCCGACAATTCGTCGATCTATTTCGCCTCCACGACCTCAGGCCAGAGCCAGATTTACCAAGCCGACCTGAACGGCGGGAACCTTCGCCGCGTCTCCTACTCGCGCTCGATCGACGTGCACCCTACGATCAATCCGCAGACAGGCTCCCAGATCGCGTTCGTGTCGGGAGCTTCCGGAACGCCACAGGTATACCTGATGGACACCGACGGCGCGAATCGCCGGGCGCTGGTTCGGGGCGGGGGCGACGCCGTGCAGCCCTCGTGGGACCCGAGCGGGGAGCGGCTGGCGTTCACGTGGACGAGGGGCTACGAGATCGGCAACTACAACATCTTCCTAGTGGACGTGGCAAGTCGGCAGTACACCCAGCTAACGCACAGCGCCGGGCGCAACGAACATCCGTTCTTCTCGCCGAGCGGCACGCACATCGCGTTCTCGTCGGACCGACTGGGTTCGGTCCAGATCTGGACGATGCGCGCGGACGGAACGCAGCTGCGGCAACTGACCAGCAGCGGGACGAACGAGTCGCCGGTCTGGGCCACGCGTTGACCCGAACGTAGCAAATGAAACCAATGAGGACGAGGAATCGGGCACTGCGGGCCGCC
>JAPPMC010000111.1 GCA_028819235.1 Bryobacterales bacterium | reverse complement strand
TACCAGTGGGCCGCCGGGCCCGTCGTGGCAGGGGTTTTGGCGCGAGCACCAGCTACGACTTCCACCAGCAGGGCAAGATCCTCGCGTTCGCATTGGGTTCGTCTGCTCGAATTCCCGCGCCTCCACGACGGGACCGAACGATCCCCGAGCAGCCGCCCCTGACCGCGTCAGCCAACGAGCTCGCGGAAGGAGAACAGCTGTACCACCAGTACTGCTCCTCCTGTCACGGATCCCGCGCGAGGGGCTACCGCAACGCCGACCTGCGCCTCATGAGCCGCGCCACGCACGCGGCCTTCCAGTCGGTAGTCCGCGATGGCCTGCTCGCGAAGCTGGGCATGGACAGCTTCGCGGCGGATCTCGACGAGGACCAGACAGAGCTGATCCGGCAGTACATAATCTCAAGGGCGACCGCCGACAGGAATGCCTCCGGCCGCGAGTAGCCCGCCAGTCCGCCGTATACTCAATGCGGCCCTTACAGGGCGAGAAAGGAGCCGGAAGATGATTCGCAACATCGCAGCCGCCGCGCTGCTGGCCACCGCGCTCACGGCACTCCATCCCGGACACGCACACCACGCATTCTCCGCCGAGTTTGACGCGAACGCACCAATCCGCATTACGGGCAAGGTCGTCAAGGTCGAGTGGATCAATCCCCATGCTTGGGTACACGTGCAGATCGAGCGGGCTGACGGGGCCACCCTGACATGGGAGCTTGAAGCCGGAACTCCGAACACGCTGCTGCGCAGGGGGCTGACACGGACGCTGCTGCTGCCCGGAACCCCGGTCATTGTTCGGGGCTACCAGAGCAAGGACAAGCTCTGCAATCCCACGTGCAAGGGCAGCGGTCGCGACATAACGTTTGCCGACGGCCGCAAGATCTTCATGGGCTCCTCGGGAACCGGGGCACCCAGAGACGGGGCCGACCCCAGCGAGCCGCCACGGCCCTGACTCAGGGCTTTTCTGCCTCTTCGGCTTCCTTTTTCAGCCGCTCTTCGGCTTCTTCCACGGCCTTTGCGCCGCCGTACCAGCTCGCCAGCCAGTCGTTCGTTTGCGTGCCTGCCTCCTCCCGGGCGCGGGCACCGGAGAGCATCAGGGTCATGGCACGATTCCCCTCGTGGCAGGCATACTCCAGAAGCGGGTCAGAAGTCCGCTTCATCTCCACAGCGACGGACCAAGGCGCTTCGAAGGACTCCGGATCCGTGACCGTGTACTCGTAGAGCAACGTCTCCGGCGAATTGCGGGTGAAGCGCTCGACCAAGACCATGTTGGGGCCGGAGCCGCGGAAGTTGGTGTGTTCCGTGAAGTTCTTGGTCGTTACGACCAGAGTGTCGCCTTCCCACTGCCCGCGAGAATCGCCCTTCCATAGCCTCACGTCGTCCGGCACGTGTGGCCGCCCGTCCAACGGCACGATTCGGTGGTCATTGATCATCTCGTTGAGGAAGGCGATGTGGTTGGGGGTTTGGAAGATCTCGAGGAAGTTGTTGTACGCTCCTGGATTCATCGGAGGTCCGGAGTTGAAGCCCATGATGCAGCGCTCTAAGGGATTGCGGTCTTCCGGGCCGTCCGGGACCGCGCCCCAGCGTGCGTAACGCTCCGCCGACCGGCGCTTCGCAAGCTCCGTCAGCGCGGGAAGCCTCCCGTCGGGAGGGTCCACGACGAGGGAAGTGCGCATGGTGCCGGTCATGTGCTCGCCACGGTCCAGCCAGAAGGCGTTGTAGCCCACGTCCACGTCGCTCTGGCCCTCGCTCGGCGGCCGCTCCCTCCGCTCCTCTCGAGCCTTGAGGGTGCGCTCCTCCCAAGCGGCGATCTCCTCTGTGTTCAAGAACTCCTTATCCTTGAATTCGGCGGGCCGCTCGAACGGCGTGATCGAGCGGAAGTCCCAGGTGCCCTGCAGGTCTGGCGCCCCCCAGCTTGTCCTAGGCGTCTCTTCCGCACCCGCCGCCAACGTCATTGCACAAGCGGCGGCGACCGCCGCTAGAGCCCTTCCTACGGAAGGCGCCCCGAATCTCTTGGCGTTCCTGCGAGCGGACATACTACGGCACCTCCCTACTCTTGCCCCGTGGCGCCTGACGGCTGGGAAGCCCGTTCTCCAGCGGCGGGCTCGCCTCGCGTCAGATGCCCGTAGACCGCCCCCTCGGCGAATGGCACGCACTTGAACTCCAGTATCTGCGCATTGGGTTCCTGCCGGCGGTACAGCGGCATGCGTATCTTCCAAGGCCGGGTGAAAACCTGGGGATCCTCAATCGTGGCCTCATACCAAAGCAGGTTCGGCCCGGCGGGCGTGTAGCGCTCCTCGACACGAAGCTCTTCGCTGTGGAAGTTCCCGGAGCTGTCGAACCAAGTGTCAGGCATCTGGGCGGTCACCTCGACCACCAGAGTCTGGCCCTCCCATCGCCCGACGCCATAGCCCATCCAAGACGCTGCCAGCGCCTCCGATCCCGGACGGTCCAATCTCACCACCCTGCTCGTGCTGGCGAACTCGTACGCGAACAGGATCGTCTTCGGCGTCTGCACTATCTGGAACGGGAACGGCATGTAGGTGGCCCTTGGGATCCCCGGCATGAAGCACTTGACCGCGGGATCCCGCTTCAGCCAGTCGGAACGGTTCTCGTCGCGCCTCTCCAGGGCCCAGTCCTGATATGGGATAGTGCCGCCCTCAACCACGCTGAGCCCTGCAGGTATTGCGCCAAGTGCGCCCAAAGCCTCAACAGGGCCATGCCGCGCGGCATGCGCCTCAAGATCCCAGTGGGCCGATCCGAGCGCCTGCCAGATGCCGTCGAGGTCAGGATCCCCGTCTGGCGTTCGCTGGGAGACGAACTGACCCGGCAGTTGCGCTGATACTGAAGCTGCGATCAGCAAGGCCAAGATGGACGAGGCGGACATCGACGCCCTCCAGACTTGCTTGCCCATTCCCCAGCCCAATGTCGTCACTGTGCGGGCCCCTCTCGCCAAGCGACCTGCTCGAAGCCCGAAAGCAGTATACACACCGCCGTCCAAACGGGATCCGGTGGCGAGAAGCCACGCCGACCTGCATGTCCGAGCGCTAAGCCGAGGCCTCTCGGCAGCGATCGACCCGAAGTTCGCCGGATGGGGCGAAGCGGATTCACAGGCTGGGATCGCGTCAAGGAATAGGGGGCCTCGGCGGAAGCCGGTAGGAGGAGCCTACGAGGACAGACTGTCCGTGGACGAGGGCTCGCTTCATGAAGGCGATCTCCGGGGCCCCGCCCGGGGGCGCGTAGTACCAATACGCTTCACCGAAGACATCCACCATGCGGACAACGTCCCTGGGACCGAAAGCGTGCTGGAGGAAACTCGCGAACGGGACGGAGTACTCCTCACCGCTGAACAGGACATCGTTCGAAGCGACGTCGATTGCGACTACGTGGCTCCCCGGGCTCTTCCACCGGGAGCTGCGAGAGAGGATCGGCGCGGCAAAGTGCCCCCAATCCTCGACCTCAAAGGCAGCGCAGCGAACGAAGGCCATGAGGTTGGACGGGGTCTGGTTTGCTTCGAGGGCGGCGGCATTGACCTGCGCTTCATAACAGGTACCGGGGAGATCTGGCTCGATGATTCCGGCAGCCGCCACGGCGGCCTGACCGTGCCAGTCGACCTCCACGAGATATGTGGTCTTCGGCTCAATCGTCCCGGTCTCCCAGTTCGTGAAGTAGTAGTGGATCCAACCCGAGTCGAAATCGTCTGTGAGGCGGTGAAGCTCTCGCAGATAGTCGCCGGTAACTCCTGGCGGAACGTCGTGGAGCGCTTCCCCGGGGATGCCCTCCCGGGTCGCATCGGGAGGGTATGCGGCCAACTGCGACCGTACTCCCTCGCGTTCTAGAAGGCGAACGAAGACATAGGAATTCTCGTCGTCCCAGCGGGGATCTTCGTGGAACGATCGATAGGCCTCTTCCGGTCCTCGCTCCGAGATGTACTCCGCCGCGCAGTTCACCAGAGCCCGGAGATCCCGCCGCGTTCGAACTGCTCGGGCCGCGATGTAGTCGTCCTCGCAACGGGGGTCTTGCGCCGCCTCGCCAAGGGAGGGGTAGTATCCAGAGCCCACCAACACTGGCACACCCTGGGACACGACCCGCTTGAGCATGCCAACCTTCTTCTCCTGACGCAAGGTGACAGGATTGACGTGGTTGTAGTAGATGAACGACTCACCAAAAGTGTCGCCGATCGAGAGCACATCGCGGCCGCCGAATGGATCAAGGATCCTCCCGTCCTCACCCCACTCGTGGCGAATCCTTCCCCCGACGCTAAGCCGGTTAGACGTCATGAGCTGGTTGCCCATCATGTCCATGACGTAGACATAGGAGGAGTCGTCCCGCCACCGTGGATCGTCCTGCAGTTCGTGCTTCGCAAAGTAACCCTTCGACTCGACCATCAGCGCGGCGCACCGAACGAACTCCTGCAGGTTCTTGTCCGTGGGCGCGGCCGAGAGCTGACCGGCGTTGACCGTCTCAGACTCGCACGTGCCGGGAAGGTCGTTCGCGTAGTAGCCGGCACCAACCACGGCCCGCTCGCCGTTCCAGTCGATCTCGACAAGGTAGGAGCGCTTTGGCTCGTCTAGTCCGGTGTTGTAGTTGGTGAAGGCGTAGTAGATCCAGCCCGCATCGACGACGGACAGGATCCGATGTGCCTCAGCGTAATAGTCGGTGCCGAACCTGTCGACCACCGGTCCGCGGAAATTCCCCTCGACATGTCGCTCGGGAGGGAACACGTAGGTGCGCGTGTCGTTGCCGGTCTCGCCCACTCCGGTCACGAAGATGTAGATGGGGCCGTAGTACCAGCGCTCATCTTCAACAAAGGCCCGGTGGGCTTCCTTAGTTCCGTGCTGGCGCACGTACTCGGCCGCGCACTCCACAAACGCCTGAATGTCATCCGCAGTTGATATGGCCTTGGCCGAGATGCGTCGATCCGAGCAGTCGGGCCCAACGTCTGCCGCGACGGGCAGGATAGCCGAGAACAAGAAGGCGGCAATAGCCCCGATTCGCACGGTTGCTTGCGTTTTTCCGAGTCCCATGGATTTCCGCAACACGATACCAGATCGGTTAACGATGCCATCCCTGTCAATCACGAGACGCCGATGCGACCCGATCTGGCCACCGCCCCCGGGCAGTCGGGTGATGCATGTTCGCCGACCAGCGGCTGCGGGAGGCCTGAAGCCCTACTCCGCCGCTCTTCGGATCGCCAGGCGCAATCGGGCAGCTACTGCGGTGACCCAAGGAATGTTGGCCGCGGGCGCGGCCAAGAGCAGGAACATCATCTGGGCGATGTCCTTTCGCTGCCAGCTTACCCGTCGGATGTAATCGGCAGAGTCTTTGGTGCAGACAAGAGTGTGAGGAATCCCGCTCTTCTTGGTCGTGCACTTGATCGGGAGCGGTGCGCTCCGGATTTCGAGATCCACGTGCAGCCGCAAGTCCGTTCGCATGCTGAATCGCAGCAGTGCGGCCACCGGCTCGTGGCAAGGGGACGTCAGCCTTCGGCAGTGCTCGCACTGGCAAGCCGGTCCGGGGAAGGTCTTCGGGACCTCTCGGCACTCCTGGGCATGGCTTCTCGGTTGTCTCTGCACTGCAGCCGGTTGGAGCCGCTCCCGGTCTGGGCGCGGTTTGCGGCGGTCAACCTCGCCAAGTCCGGCAGTTCCTAGAGCAGTACGGGCTGAATGTCTGGGGCTCCGTTTCTCCGCGCGGACCTGCCCGGGCCTTGCTCTCCGAGGCCAAGCCCTGTGCTATAGGACGTCTTTAGCTTGGGAAACCCCTGCAGCCCCGTAATAAAGGCGGTCGATAACATGCCGTGTGCCATCCAGGCTCTTGGGCGGGCGCGGTCGGCAGCGTGGCCGGTTGCTCCGCAGTCGACTACGGTGGAAGTGCTGTCGGACCGGTAAGCGTCGCTCCAACCCAGCGTCCGCGCGGCTTCCGGTCTTCCCGATCCACGCCTCCGGTCCCGCACGAATGACGCGCGCGTACGCGCGCTCACCGTGCGAGACGCGGGACCGTCATGCGATCATCAGCCCCCTTGAGTCGTCCGGGACCTGTGTAATGCGGACCCTGGCGATCGCGTCCCACAGCGGCTGTACCGGAAAGCTTCTGAGTGGAAGGCGCGAAAACCGTACCGATCGTCGGAGCCGGTCTGCCAAGCCCTAGAATGCACTCGGCCTTGGACGTGGCACGAGGCGCATTCTCGGGCCTTCCGCGCTGGCTCGAGGGCACCACACTCAAACCACCCCGAACTTCCGGCGACCACCTGTGCGGATTGGACAACCAGCAAGCGGAGGCCGCCGGCACCAGACTGGTCCTTCAGCAGTGCTCGGCCTCGACCGCGAGCAGATTGCGCTCCTCTCGGCCGAAGACTACACCCACTAGGTGAATCGGCTCGCCTCGCGCACGGTACCTTTCCCCATATCCACGCTCCCGCATTTGCGACAACGCCCGGTCCATGGCCGCATCTACACCCTCCCTGTCACGGGCCATCTTGAACTCGAGCACGTACACACGCCCACCATGGAGCAGCACCATGTCCGCACGGCCGCGGCTCGAGGCATCCTCCACCCGAACGTCCGAACCCACCGCACTGAACGCTAAGTACAGCATCGCCGCGTAGTGCGCCTCATACTCCCCCAGCTTCCCTGCGCCAAGCCATTGGTACGGAAGTCCCGCCAGATACGCCTGAAGCCGCTCGCCGAAGCCCCGGAAATCAAGCCTCGCCAGCAGCACCAGCAACGCGTTCGCCTCCGTCGCAGCCTCCCGCTGGCCCAAGTGGGACAGGAAGCCCTTGCTGAAACTCCGACGGACCTCCAAGTTCGGGTATTCCAGCGCGTAGAACGTGTCAGCTCCCGCACGTTCTTCGCCGCCAATGGTCAAGTAACCCGCCTGGAACATCAGCGCCATCAGGTCAATGTCCCCCACATCGAAGTTGGCCAGCCGCTCGGCATCGATCGGGCGGTGTTCCAATTCGATCGGATTCATCCCACGCTCGACAATCAACCGGTACAGGAAGTCAGGGCTGCCGGTCTCGAACCACCACGAACGAAACACACGCTTCTTTAACAGCAACAGCACATCGAACGGGTTGTAGACAGTCTCCTCGCCCTGCCAGCGGTAGCCGTAGTACCGAGTCCGGATCTCGTCCCGGTCGATCCCGAGCAGCTCCAGCGCAAACACGGTCTCCAATTCCCTTTCGGTGTAGCCGCAGAGCGTGGCGTACTGCGGGTCTAGGCTGATGTCTTCCAGATTGTTGAGACCGGAGAACAGGCTCACCTTGGAGAACATGGTGATCCCGGTGACGAAGACGAAGCGGACGTGGCGGGCGCTGCCCTTGATGATTCCGTACAGACCCCGCAAGTAGTCGCGGTTTGCCTTCGCTAACTCGTGCTTGCGCCAAAACCCTTCGTGCTCCTTATATATGGGCAAACCGGACCCT
>JAPPMC010000081.1 GCA_028819235.1 Bryobacterales bacterium | reverse complement strand
TCTCATCTTCATGTCCGTTCGTGGTGGTCGCGGAAACCGCGACGATGGGTGTCCGGTGTTCCTCATCTGGTCATCGTTCGGCCCCCGCATTCCGTCGGCTATCCTCTCTATGTAGTGCACTAGTTCGGAGTTCGGTAGGGCGCGCGCGTCGGTACGGCAAGTGATTGATCGGGGCCGGACGGGAGTGTTGCCTGCAACACCCTGGTGCTGTGCGGACAGCCTGAGGCCCTCGATTGCAGTCGGGGGCGTGTACAGGAATCCGGACTCGATTGCAGAGTGCAATCGGGGCTGGATGTCCAGTCCTGGGCTGGACTTCGTGCCTCCTACCGGACGTGAATCGCGAGCAGTGGGGCGCAAGGGCACCTTCCCCCCGGATTGCAGTGAAATTGCAGTGAGATTGCACTCAGATTGCGGTGTTGGCCGGGTTGTCCGGGGGTGGGACGGGGTGCGGGACACCTCGCGGACACCTGCGGCATGTGTTCCTGGCAACAGGCGGGGAGGGGCAGGGTGAGCCGACGGGGACGAGAGGGGGCTCCCAGCGACGACGTCTTACTCCGGGCGCTGGACCTGCTGGTCAAGCGCGAGGGCATCGTCGAGGCGGGCGAGCGGTTGGGCGTTAACTACCGCACGGCGGCTAAGTGTCTCGAAGAGCGGCACGTCAGCCGGCGGATGCGCCAGGCGCTGGAGAAGTACCTGCGCGAACAGACTGAGCAATCTGATGAACGGGAGGATCAGGCGTTTGAGGGAGAGCCCGACGTTCCCGCGACTGGGCTGGCGGGGGGTGGGGAGGAGGCCCGCCTACAGGAGCCTGGGCATGACTGGCGACAGGAGGTCGAAGCCTTGCGGGCGGAGGTGGCCTCACTGCGCGAGCGGGTGGAGGTGGTCGAGGGGCAAGCCACACAGGAGCTGGGCCGCAGGGGTGAAGGTGACGGTGACGATGTGGACGGTGTGGATGACCACATCGACCAGCCACAAGGTGTCGTGCAGGCGCCCCGCCGCGTCTTCCCCGAGCTGATCACAGAGGCCGCGGAACCGGGTGAGGAGCAGGTCTACGGAGCGGCGGCGGAGACGGTCGTCGAGTGGCGCGAGGCCTGGGCCGTACGCAAGCGGGTGCGCTACACCCTGGGATGGCTTCGGGCGGAGCGGCGGCGGCTAGAGTTGGAGCTTCGGCTGGTCGGCGTGTTCGGATTGACCCCGCCCCCGGCCGACGCGCCCTGGGGC
The DNA here is from genome assembly GCA_028819235.1 of Bryobacterales bacterium. Classification (GTDB taxonomy): domain Bacteria; phylum Acidobacteriota; class Terriglobia; order Bryobacterales; family UBA6623; genus VXMF01. The sequence continues at coordinate 6,198 of JAPPMC010000081.1, read as the reverse complement.
GAGCGGCGGCGCGAACGGGAAGTGGAGTGGCGGCGGCGAGCGCTCAGGCGACTGCGCTGGCAGATTCCGCTGACGTGGTGCTTGCACTGGCTGCTTCGAGGGTTGACGTTGGGGCGGTGGGGCGGGGCGACGGGCGCCTGATCGAGCAAGTCGGTTGGCGGCGCAGCACCGAGAGTGAACGCATTATCCGGCCGACCCTGGCCGACCGGTACCTGAGCAGCAGGATGACCGAGCCGCTGTTGGACGAATGCGACCGACGGCGTGCTCAACAGGCGGAGGAACCAGCTGAGCCCGAGGGACAGGAGCCCTCTGCATCTCGGAAGGGGACGGCGGCCAGCAGAGTGGACCAGCTGGAACGCCGCCTCGCCACGCTGGAGTAAGAACTCAAGGAGTGGACCGAGTTCACCGACGCTGACTTAGGCAAGGCGGAGGAGGACATACGCACCCTGGAACGGCAGTTGGACTTTCGACGGGACTCTGACGGGAAGGACGGGGGGCGGTGCCGAAGCCCCGCCTCGCCCTCATCCGGAGTTGGTCCCGGTCGAGCCCTTGCCCGACGACGGCGAGGTTTTCGGCGCGGCGCTGCCCGTGGTGGCAGAGTGGCGGCGGGCGCTACGCGCGCTGGAGAAGCCTCCCCACACCCTGGCCTGCTTTGGGACGACGGATCGGTTGCTGCGCTTGGAGATCCAACTGATCGACGATCGCCGGCTGACCCTGCTTCCCGACTCCTCCCCCTTGGGACGGTGTGAGCCGGGCAAGCGAGCTGCTGCTGCGTGAGCACCGACTGCGCCAGCTGCGTCGTCAGCGTCTTTGGACTGAGCCCTTGCACTGGGCCGGACGCGTTGTCACCTTGGGGCGCTTTGGCGGGGAGGAGGAACTGGGACGCCAGATGCAGCGCGAGTTCGAAGAACGACGAGCCGAGGTGCTGACTCCCAGAGGGGACCACTGGAGAGAATGAAGTCGGATCGTAAGGGAGTCAGAAGGAAACTGGGTCGCTCCTCGCCGCGTCATACCCGAGCTGCTCACCGAGCGGATGGAAGCGGGCGGGGAGCACGTCTACGGTGCGGCGGCGGAGCTGGTCGTGTAGTGGCTCGCGGCTTGGGCGGAACGCAGGTCGGCACGCTGCACCCTGGACTGGCTAAGGGTCGAGCGGCGGAGGCTGGAATGGAGCGACGGTTGATCGGAGTCATTTGCCTGTTCTCTCCGCGGCCGATTCGCCCTGCGGCGAGCGGCGCAAGCGGGAGCTCGACTGGCGGCGACGGCGGCCGTCGCGAGGCGGATCAGTCGACCAACGATCCCGAGGCGCGGCTCTACCGCAAGGGTAAGCGGCAGGCGGCGCGACTCTGCTACCTGGGTCATGTGCTGACCGAAACTGTCACGATCTAGTCGTCAATGTCGAACTGACTGAAGCCGACGGGCACGCCGAACGCAAGCCAGCTCCATTGATGCTGGAACGCACCGTCACGAGGCTGGCCGCGGTCGGTGCCGACCGTGCATACAACACGCGCAGCTTCGTCTGGGACCTGCGACGCCTCGGCCTTACGCCTCATGTGGCCCGGAACGAGCGTGGGGGACGCAGCGCGATCGACGGTCGTACGACCCGACACCCCAGCTACCGCCAGCGCCTGGGCAAGCTGGTCGAGGAAGTCTTCGACTGGACCAGACGGTCGGCGCCGACGGCAAGCTGCGCTACCTCGGCCGTGCCCACAACAGGCTCTAGCTCGAACTGACCGCCGCATACAACCTCACCCGCCCGGCCAACCTCCAGGCGGCCGCCGCACAGCCGAACCGCCCGCGGCCAGCCTCAGATGACGAACCGCACTCTCAGCGTCAGCACCCTTGCACCGACAGGTCTCAGTGGCCGTTTCTACAGACTCTGCGCTCAGCCGTCCATCATCGCCGACTCTGTCACCTGCTATCCGTAGCTCAGCAGCTTGTTGGATCATCCGACCGGTGCTCGACGTGACGGTAGATGCGAAACCGACCGATGCGGGCGGTCAGGCCGCAACGTACGAGGTCGGGCAACAGGCCAGTATCTCTTCGGCCGAGGGTGAATCACGCATGCGAGTCGGCCGCCACTCGCCAAGATGCGGTGTTGTGCCTCTCGGATTCTCAGATGACGCAGTTGAGAGGGTGCGACGTTTAGCCATGCGAGGTGAGAGAGGAGTTGTACAATCCTGCGATGGAATCGGACTTGATCGCGTCCATCGCCGAAGGCTTGGCGCACCGTCACTACTCCTTGCTGACAGGTGCTGGTGCATCCGCCTCAGCTCGGTCGCGAGATGGACGCCCGCTGCCCACGTCGGGTCAGCTTCTACAGGAGTTGGACGGGCGATTCTCTCTACCCGAGGGGGCGAGTACCTCGTCCTTGGCGTCGGTGTTCCAGTACTTGCGCAGCACGGACTCTGATGGGCTGGTCAGTTTCCTGCGCGAACGGTTCCTCAACTGCCGCCCAAGCGAAGGACACAGACGCATAGTTCGGTTGCCTTGGCAGAGGATCTGGACGCTGAACGTCGACGACGTCATGGAGGTCGCTGCTGCGGACACTGGGGTCACACACAATTCCGTGTACCTAACACATGATGCAGGTGCACGTCCCGACAGGGACGCCATCGAGATCGTTCACCTCCATGGGGCGATCGACGATGTCGTTTCTGGCGTTGTTGATGGGACAAGCGCAGTCGACGCGCTGGAGCGAGTCGTCCTTGACTGGCAGTCGTACGGCCAACGCACCAGCGCGCCTCGGTCGTGGCAACACCGCTTTGAAGACGACATCGCTGAAAGCCCCTTTGTGGTGTTGGGTGCTCGACTTGTTGACGAGATTGACTTCTGGCGCCTCTTCGAGCGCATGCGCGGTGTGCCAAGAAACGAGGAGTTTCCCTCAGCGGTGGTGTTGTCCGAGAGCTCAGACTTCGACAAATCGAGGCTTGAGGAAGAACTCGGCCTCAAGGTCCTGAATATGACCACGGAGCAGTTCGCAACACAGGTCGAAGAGGCGCACCGGCGAGTGCTCGCACTCAGCGCTGAGACTCTGGGAGCGCCAGTCGGACCTGTTGACATGGGCTTTCTGCAGCAGTTCATCGACTTGCGCCGCGAGAAGCAGGCCTCAAGCAGTGAAACCAGCCGAGTCCGGTTCTACCAAGGATGGGCACCGACTTGGCCCGTGGTTCGTTATCACGAAGCCGACGCAGAACTAGACGCCACACAGGCTGTCGGCTACGCAGTCGTCGAACACCTGAAGACAACCGACCCTGAGCCGAGGGTTTTCCTGCTAACAGGCGGGCCCGGAACCGGCAAATCCACTGCCCTACTCCGCATCGCGTCAGATGCCCTGCAAGCTGGCTTTTCTCCGTGGCTGTTTCGAGGTGATGAGCGATTGCAAGTAGAGAGCGCCGTTGGGTGGAGCGCGAAACAGCACACTTCTCTTCTATTGGTTGATGACCTTGCTGACTTCGCCTCCGATGTCGGAGAGACAGTTCAACGGGCAATGCACCGAGGCACGCACCTAGTGATCGTTGCCGCGATTCGGGACCAAAGACGGGGCTATGCAATCGATCAGATCGGCTCATCGATAGTGCCCACGGAAACAGCACTAGGTACGCTCACTACACCCGATGTGAGGCGGCTTGTCGCTAAGCTGGAGGCCGCGGGACTTCTCGGTAAGCTCACCAGATCGAGTTGGCAGCAGAGGGATTGGTTTTTCTTGCGCCAACACCGTGGCCAACTGTTTAGCGCGCTCGCAGAAATCACTGAGGGACCTGGATTCGCAAACCGGATCAAGACGACATTCGAAAAGCTCGGCGGTCGCGAGAGGGACGTTCTTGCGCCGGTTGCCCTCACGCACAATTTCGGTCACCCTCTGAAGCTGGCGATTGTCGCCCGCGTCGTGGGCATGGCACCTAGCGAAGTGGCAGCAATCATCGATGGCGGACTGAGGGGTCTGATTGTCAAAGAACGATCTGGATTGTTCCTGACACACCGAATGGTTGCGTCACTCTTTCTGCAGGAGTGCTTCACCCCTTCTGAGCGGTTCCACTTGGCATTGGGCGTCGCGAATTCCCTTGCACCTCACGTCGATCGTCGCCAACTGGTGAATAGGTCGAGGGCATCTAGGATCGTTAGGGAGTTGGTCACGGCGCGCAACGTGAGGTGGCTCTGTGGCCCCCAAAACGCTGGTGAGTTCTACGCGTCCCTTGAGACTCCTTACGGATGGAACGGGCGGTTCTGGGACCAACGCGCCATTTGGTACTTGGAAGAAAACGACCTATCGCTCGCCAGGACGTATGCCGAGAAGTCGGTGGCGGTCCATCGGCACCCATTCGCACTCACCCTCCTCGGTCAGATCTTGTTTGCAATGGCTCGACGCAGTGGCGATGGAGAACTCTTGGTTGAGGCGGAAGATTCGCTCCGTCAGGCCCGAGATGATTTCACTCACTGGCATCAATGGGACGAAGACCGCAAGCCGTTTGAAGTCTTCTTCGATGGGTTGCTCGGGTTCCGCTCAGTGTGGGGAGCCGCTTCCATTGACCCTCTCGTGTCCCAGCGATGGCCTGAGTGGATCGACCGTGCAAGGGCATCGAGAATCCCCTCGGTGCTTCAACGCTTAGACGGATGGCGAGAGGAATGGGACTCACTTCATCAAACTGGTTGAACCTTGGCCGAATCGTGATCTTCTACTCTGGGGTTCCTTTGCGGGGCGCACGCTGATCCTCCGCACGTGCGGCGACATTCTCTTGGAATCGGCCGCCAGACCAATAATCCGGCAGGGGCCACAAGCTGCTGCGTGAGCGATGGTGCAGTGACTACGGCGACCGCCCGCGCGTAGAAGCTGTTCACATGAGGCGGGGGGAGATCCCGCTCGAATCGCCCGAGCAGTCCCCACACCTCCCCTGCCAATGGAAGCTCTCCAAGCCTGAGGGGGCGTTCCCCAACCGCCACTAATCTCTATGGAGTACCGTAAATCGTCGCCAATGTGAACGGGACTTAGGCTTTTCTGTCCAAAGCGATATCGACGAGCCCGGGCTTGGTGGGGGTGCGGTCCACCGGTGATTCTGCTGAGACGCTCAACCGTCACCTGGTGACGCAAGGCACAGCCGTACAGGCGATTGCAGTCCCTTCGGCCTCGCCAGTTGGATGTCCTGAAGTCCACCTGAAAAGCGTGATTGCGACGCTGGCGGCAAACTAGGCACCCAAGAAGCGGTGGCACATCGCCAAGCGGGCTAGGCCTCGAAGTAACGGGCGTTCGCCTGCTCGGCCTGGATTTCGGTGAGCACGTTTCCGAGTTGTGTCAGCGATTGTGTGAGTTCGAGCTGCTGGTAAAGGACTGCTGCGCTCAGCAATTCGGCGTCACTGATGTCATCTGGTCGGGCGTCGTGAATCTGTTGGGCGATATGCATCAGCCATTCCTGGTCAGGCGGATGCATCTCGTCCACGTTGCCGTAGAATGCGGCGGACTCGACAGCGCGGCGAATGTAGGCTGCGGCGGGCGCATCATCCGGAATCTGCTTAGGTGTGGTCATCTTGTGTGAGCCTCCATGGCGAGCGTACATCGGGGGCAGGATAAGGTGGACTCGCCAGTCTCGAGTCGCACGGCCGGTTCCCTCAGGGCGGCACAACAGACCTTTCGCCACGCACGCCAGCGCGAGATTCGGCAGGCGACTGAAGGTGATTGTGCCACGGAATCAGGGGCGTCTAGAAGTGTGAGAGCCCTCCGACGGCCGGTCCTTCCGACAGAGGCATCGGCGTAGCAGGCGTCTGCTGCCCTTGTGATGCAGGTCGACGGAGTCGCCGAGTGCGCCGACATACGGGCGGAACACCCGGAGGCTCAGACAACGAGCGGAAACGTCAGCGCGAAGGTTCTCGATTTTGTCAAGGGTGGTAGGCCAAGAGGGACTGTACTGCGAACCTTTACCTGGGAAGTGGCGCTTTAGCCCCTCGGCGCCGCCTGCTGCCGCGTTCTTCATCGCATACCGCCCTAGCTTGGCCGCACCATGGGCTGGTTGAGCATCACTTACGGGTAGCCAGCAGCAATCTGCGCAGACTCTCGCAGCACCGACGATTCTCGGTTCCGACGAGCAAGTTGCCCCCATCTGCAGGTGCGGCATGAGCCCGTCCTCCGCTCGCCTTTGGCGCTAGGGCAGGCTCTCCGTTTCGCTTAGGCAGATGCGTTTCTAACATTCTCTATGGCAGTCCAGTGAG
>JAPPMC010000182.1 GCA_028819235.1 Bryobacterales bacterium | reverse complement strand
GGACCGGGCGCTGCTCTCGGTGATGCTCTACAGCTTCGCGCGGGTGAGCGCGGTGCTGGGGATGCGGCGGCAGGACTACTTCGGGCAGGCGAACCGGGCGTGGCTCAGGCTCCATGAGAAGGGCGGGAAGCGGCACGACGTGCCGGCCCACCACCGTGCGGCGGCTGCCCTCGACGCCTACGTCGAGGCGGGCGGGCTCGAGGAGCCGAAGGCGGCGCTCTTCCAGACGATGGACCCTGCGGGGCGGCGGCTGACGGGCCGGGCGCTCGATCGGCGGCTCGTGCTGGCGATGATCAAGCGGCGCGCCGCGGCCGCGGGGCTGCCGCCCTCGACGTGCTGCCACACGTTCCGGGCGACGGGGATCACGGCGTACCTGTCGAACGGGGGGACGCTCGAGCACGCGCAGCAGATCGCGGGGCACGCGTCTCCGAAGACGACGAAGCTCTACGACCGGACGGCGGACACGGTGACGGTCGACGAGATCGAGCGCATCGTGATCTGAGGTTCGGGTGATCCAGGGGGGGGCGTCAACCTCGCGGGTCGGGAGGACCGCGTCTCGCCAGCGACAGCGACCCTGGTTGTGCTATACTGTCCGTATAGTACGTTGCGGCGTGTCCCTAAAATGACGCATACAGACTTGAAGGCGCTACGGATGCGCCTCGGATTGACGCAGGCAGCACTGGCCCAGGCCGTGGGTGTCGTGCCGAACACCCTTGCCCGTTGGGAACGGGGCGAGCTTGCTATCCCCGCCTGGGCGACCGGGCGGCTGGATGCCGTCTCCCGCTCTGGTTCGTCGGGCCGGGCCGTCACACGCGGCGTCGTGCTCGATCGCCACCACAAGGCGATCCTGGACGCGCTGAACGCTGACCTCGACCCGACAGCATTCGAGGCATGTGCTGCAGATCTCCTCCGGCGCGTCTGGCCGGGCCTTGTTCCCGTTCGCGGAGGCAACGACCACGGCTTTGATGGGGCGGTTGCCGACACGAGAGGAGGGGACACCCCGTTCCCTCTCATCTCGACGACTGCGAAGAATCTGACCGGCAACCTGCGCCGCAACCTGCTTCGAGCACAACAATCGAACCCGAAGCTGGACCGGGCGTTGTTCGCGACATCCAGAGCCGTGAAATCGCGCACGAGGAAAACGCTACAAGATCAAGCGGGCAGCTTGGGCGTGACGCTCGTTCAAATCGCGGACCAAGACTGGTTCGCGCAAGAGTTGTACCGTAAACCGGCTTGGTCCAAGCGTCTCCTTGGAGTGACGGGGCACCCACCTGCGTTGAGCCATTTCCCGAAATCACGCCGGCCACTTTTAGGAGATCGGATCCTGGGCCGTGAACAAGTAGTACGCTGGCTGCTTGAACGTTCCGGCGATTGTCTGCTAGTGGGGTCGCCCGGATCAGGCAAGACGTTCCTGTTGCAGGGTCTAGTGCAACAGGGCAAAGCTTTGTTCAGGGTTGGCGATGATCCCACGCAGATCGCGAACGATCTACGCGAACTGATGCCGACAGCGGTGATCATCGACGACGCGCATAGCAATACCGAGCAAGTCGACCGGTTCATCCAACTTCGACACGACGTGGCCTCCGATGTCCGAATCATCGCGACGAGTTGGCCCAGTCACGCCCCTGAAGTCAAGAGTGCCTTGCAGATCGGGAGCAGCGAAGTGCTGGATCTCGATTCGCCCGCCAACCTGCTCGACGCGGATACGATGATTCAAGTCATTAAGTCAACGGGCCTCGTGGGGCCGGACGAGCTTCTCGGCTACATTCGTCGACAGGCACCGGAGCGACCCGGTCTTGTCGCGACGCTCGCGCACCTCTGTCTCGCCGGAGATGTGCGGCGGGTCGTGAGCGGAGATGAACTCGTCGACCAGTTGGCTCCTCAACTTAACAGGATCCTCGGCTTCGACGCGCTCCGCCTACTGGCGCCGTTCGCCTTGGGCGGTGATGCTGGCGTGCGTCCAGACCGAGTCGCGTGTGCTCTTGGCAAGTCTCTCTTGGATGTGTCCTGCGGCCTCGCTCGACTGGGCGCAGCCGGCATCGTGCAGGAGTCACGCACCTTCATTGGCGAGATTGTCACTGATGACAACCCTGGGTTCCGACCGCCAGCACCGGTGGCGGTTGTGCCGGCCCCTTTCCGCTGGATTCTCGTGCGGCGGGCATTCTTCAACGGCGCTGGTTCGCTCCCATTCGATCTCTTTATGACGCTCGTTGAGCGCACGGATGATGCGCTCGATACGTTGATGGGTGCTCGCGCTCGCGGAGCTTCGATTCCCGACCTAGAGTGCCGTCTCGAACAGGTGGCCGTGCGGCTACTTGGCCACAGGTCGACAAGCCTCTGGTCACGGTACGCGTCGCTTGGACCATCGGAGGCGCGCTACGTGGTTGAGCGGCATCCAGATCAGCTGTTGTCTGTCGGCCGCGAGGCGCTGGAGCAGAATCCTGAATGCTTGATTCCGTTGCTGCTCGACCGAGTGGACGCACGGAAAAACCCGCCGGGGACGGATGCGTTGTCTGACAAGCCTCTGGACATCTTGACCCAATGGGCAACCGGCATGTCGCGCCAAGGGCAAAATCTGCTCTACCGACGGTCATCCTTGCTGCGTGCCGCAAACCGGTGGCGGTGCCACGGTGGCGATCCCAATGTTGCGATTCGCGCCATGTGCATCGCGTTCGCCCCGATGTCCGCCTACGCCACCACTGATCCGGGAGCTGGGCGTACGATGACTGTCCATCACGATCTTCTCTCCGTAGATCAGATCGCACCCCTGGAAAAGCTATGGCCAACGGTGCTTCACGTGGTGCGGGAGACAGACCGTGCACCGTGGAGTGACCTAACGGGGCTTGCGTTCCGCTGGCTGACCCCTTGGCTGCCACCGCATGGGCACGTTCGTGATGAGATACGAACCGCGATGCGAGCATTCGCCGAACGCATGCTTCAGGACTTGGCGGATGTTTCCCGTGGACATCCTGGTGTCCAGCATCAACTGAAGTCCACCGGCGACCGAGTTGGCGTGAGCATCGATGTCACTCTGGACCCAGAATTCGAGGTGCTGCATCAGGAACTCGATCCACGCGAAGCGGCCAAGGTGATGGCCGCCGGCCCATCGCAGAGTGTTATGGAGGCCTGGGAGCACCGTTCCGGCAAGGAGATAAGTCGAGCACTTGCACGTATCGAGTCAGAGGCCGACCTCGCGGGTATCCGATATCCTCGCTGGTCGCCCTACCTATGTGCCGCACTTGCCAGCCGAGTTGTCGATCCCACCGCTGTGGCCGCGGATTTCATCGACCACGGACTCCCGGCGGATGTGGTGGGGCCGTTCGTTCTCCAGGCAGCCACGGCGAATCACGCGCACTGGTGGGCGCTTGCTGAACGCTGCCTCAGTACTGACGACTACCGAGTACTCGGAGTGCGTGTCGTCGTGACACACGCCGATCCGCCACCGGATCTTCTGACAACGGCCTTGAAGTCGGCGGGGAGTTTCCCTCAGGAGATTGACCTCTGGTGCCTGCGAGAAGAGGTACCGTCGGCTACGCTGCAGAAGATGCTTACTTCGGCAGATGCCCGCGTCGCCGTCGCAGCAGCCATCGGCTGCTGGTGCGGCCAGTCTCGTGCGACGGCGGATGATCGCCAACTCCCGGCCGGATGGCGAGAGGCGCTCCTCCGGGCGCCCTCAGATGACACACGGTTCTCACAGCACGAGGAGTATTGGCTCGGCGAGATTTTGTCGAAGGACAGCCGACTGGCGAAGGAGTGGTTGCTGTCCAAATTTGGACGGCAGGACGAGGCCTTGGAGTCATGGGAACTGGGACAGGTCGCGGTCAAGAGCTTGTCGGTATTGAACTTGAGGCAGCGCACAGACGTTCTGGCGGCACTATGGCCCGGATACCACGCCGCAAACCTTGTCACGCACCTAGTGGCTGATAGCTTGGAGCTCTATCGCGACCTCCTTAAAATCGCGCGCTTGGCGCCCTACCACTTGTCACCACTAACCGGCAAGCCAGAAGGGACAGCATGGCGAGCCAAGGCGCTCTTGGCTCTCAGTAAGGGCTTTACGATCGAAGAGCTCGTCCAAGCTGCGATCGGTGGTTCACACTCCTGGTCAGGACCAGAGAGCGATATGTGGGCCGGATGGCGTCGAGCGTTTGAAGCGTTGCTCGATGACCCGCATCACGAGATCGCAAGCATCGGCCGCCGAGGAGTGGAGGGCACGAAGAGCAACGAACAGCGAGCACTGGAGCGAGAACGTTACCAAGCGGTGCACGGAATCTAACTCCAAGGTTATTCGTGGGGCAGCGCCACACGAACCCGATCATCGAGCCCGGCTTGATTGGGCCGGGCGCTCGGACCGGCGGCTCGTGATCGCGATGATTCTTGAAAATGGGAGGAAGGGTCATTGGTTGACGTATTGGTTGCTATCGGCACCCTTTTCACCGCGTTCTTTACCGGGGTCCTTGCTTGGCTTGCTTGGCGAAAAGCGGTTGTGCAACCCGTGCCGGGGCGTGCCGAGGAGCCCACGCTGCAAGTAGACAAGTGGCGCATCAACGGAGACCCCGAGCTGTCAGGGCGGGCGGATGAAGTCTTTAACGGCACGTGGGATGTAAGTTTTGTTATCTCCGAGATAGTTGGTGTGCCAACGCGCCTGAATGAGATACGCACTGCCATCCACAGCCGCGGCGGCGTAACGAATCCGCCGGCACAGTCCTTTAAAGCCCGCGTCATTAGCGTCCACGCCCCATATGAAGCCACCGTTGCTATCGATGCGATGCGAGACATGGCGCTCTCAAATCTTTGGCACTTTGATGTTACTCTCTGTTTTTCTGGCTACGACGAAAGAGAAGAAAATGAAATTACGTTTCACGCTCTAATCCAAGGCATGAATGACAGACCCGAAGACGGATATGCTACTGTTCGAATTGAGGCCAAAGAAGATTAGCCGGTAGAGGTCGACGACCAAGGCCAGGGGGTACAGACACCATTCGTGTTGACAATACACGCGGCGCTCGCCCGCGGCCAGCTTGTTTCATGTCGGACTACCGAGGTCCCCCCCAACCGCAACACGTGAGGATCCATTCATGGGTTTCAATTCCCTGTACTACGGCGACAACCTGGAGATTCTTCGGCGCTATGTTAAGGACGAGAGCGTTGAGCTAATATATCTCGATCCGCCCTTCAATAGCAACCAGACATACAACATTCTATTCCAAGAGAAGGACGGTTCGCAATCGGCGTCCCAGATCAAAGCGTTCGGAGACACTTGGCATTGGGACGAGATAGCCGCGCGTGCATACGAAGAGACGGTCGAGGATGGCGGCCGGGTAGCCGAGGCGATGCAAGCCTTTAGGAAGTTGTTGGGAACAAACGATATACTAGCCTACCTGTCAATGATGGCGCCGCGTTTAGTGGAGCTGCGGCGGGTGCTGAAGGCGACCGGCAGCCTATACTTGCACTGTGACCCTACCGCGAGTCATTTTTTGAAATTGCTAATGGACGCCGTATTCGGACCCGCCAATTTCAGAACGGAGATTATTTGGAAGCGCACTAGCGCCCACAGCGACACCAAGCAGGGACGCCGGCAGCATGGCCGCATCCATGACGTGTTGCTTTTCTATACAAAAAACAACAACTGGAACTGGAATCCGGTTTTTGTCGAGTATGACAGAGAATATGTGGATCAGTTCTACAAACATCGGGAAGCGAAGACTGGCAGACGATACGGACTTGACAACCTGACTGGTCCTGGAGGCGCGGCAAAGGGTAACCCGATCTACGAAGTCATGGGTGTCACTCGCTATTGGCGCTACTCCAATGAACGGATGCAAGCACTGATAAAAGCGGGTCGCGTGGTACAAGCCAAACCCGGCGCGGTCCCTCGGTACAAGCGCTATCTTGACGAGATGCCCGGGGTGCCCCTGCAGGACGTGTGGACAGATATACCGCCCATCGCCTCGCAGGCCGCCGAACGCCTTGGCTACCCCACTCAGAAGCCGGTGGCCCTGCTAGAACGGATCATTAGAGCCAGCAGCAACGAAGGAGATACTGTTTTGGATCCCTTTTGCGGTTGCGGCACGACCATCGCGGCGGCACAGAAGCTGGGGCGGCGCTGGATTGGGATCGACATCACACACCTAGCCATCGCACTTATCCGGTATCGCCTGGGGGATTCATTTGGCGAGAATTGCCAATTCGCACTCGTCGGCGAACCGACTAGTGTGCCGGATGCCAGGGCACTGGCGAAGCAAGACCCGTATCAATTTCAATGGTGGGCTCTCGGGTTAGCAAGAGCACGACCAGTCGAACAGAAGAAGGGGGCGGACCGTGGCATTGACGGGCGACTCTACTTTCATGATGAGGGTAAATCAGGAAAGACAAAACAAATCATTTTCTCGGTAAAGGCGGGACACGTTACGGTATCCCAGGTGCGAGACTTGGTGGGTGTCGTCAGCCGTGAAAATGCTCAAATTGGAGTGTTCTTGGCTCTGGAGGCCCCAACGTCACCCATGCGCAGAGAAGCCGCATCAGCTGGCTTTTATGAATCTCCGTGGGGAAAGCACCCGCGTATTCAGCTGCTCACGATTGAAGAGCTCTTGGAGGGCAAGGGTATCGACTACCCAGTCGCAGCGGACGTGACCTTCAAGAGAGCGCAACGGGTGGTCCCGAGCCCGTCTGAGAACCAAGGGGATCTACTTATGCAGGGCGATAGTCCGGAAGATGGGGGCTGAAGTCGGCTTAGGACGGTTCTCCGCGGGCCGTCCACTCGGCGTCGATGAGCAGGCCGAAGCGCTCCTGGAAAACCGAGGGCGGCGACGTTCGTCGGTGCGGGAGCTGGTGCTGGCAGGGGTCGGCCCATCGCATTGAGCTTGTCGAGGGTCTGTTCGTCAGCAGGGGCTCTCCCGGGTTGGCTGCCGACCTGGGGACGCCGCTGCTCGGCGCGCACCCGCGCGGGCAATGACGGCCACGCGGTAGTGGCGGGCGAGGTCGTGATAGGTCGGGTTCAGGTCCGGCTCGTAGCGATGGGCGAGGCTGACCCCCGAGCGCAAAATTGTCGGGGATCACGAGCTCGGGGCAGCCGCCGATGAACTCGAAGGCGCGCATGTGCGACGCCGTCCAGTCCGGCAGGGGTCTGCGTCCACGTCGCCTCGGCGAAGGTGTAGCTCGAGGCCCGGAGCACGGCCACGAAGATCTGCGCCTCCCGCTCCTCGCCGGTCTTGCGGTCGACCGTCTGCCCGGCGTAGTCGACGAAAAGCTTCTCGCCGGCGCGGTGGTCCTGGCGCATCACCAGGTCGAGCTTCCCGGCCCAGGCCCCAGAACCAGCTGTACCGCAGCCCCTCGGGGTGGGCCTCCTTTGTACTCCTGCCACAGCAGCGACAGCGTCACGCTCTTGCGGTGGGGCGCCCCCAGTTTTCTTGGACACGGATTAGGGGGAGAATCCGATGTCACC
>JAPPMC010000132.1 GCA_028819235.1 Bryobacterales bacterium | reverse complement strand
CAAGGATCGACTCCGGCAAGCGTCCCAAACATCAACAAAAGAATGTGCCTGCTTCTCCCCGGGTGGCAGCAGGCCGGCGCGGCAGGCCTCGCGGATCAGGCGCCCGGTGCCCAGCCGCGGATGGCTCTCCTTGAGCCGCACCAGCCGCTCGGACAGCTGCGGGGAGATGGCCCGCGACTGGCCGCGGTCCCGGCGGCGGCGCGGCTTGAGCGCCTCCAGGCCGCCCTCGCGGTAGCGGCGCATCCAGCGGCGCAGCGTCCCCTCCGAGACCCTCTCGCGGCGGCTGCCGGGGATGCGGTAGCGGCGCGAGGCCTTCTCGCGCACCAGGGCCCCCATGGCGGCGCTGCGCGCAGGGGTGCGCAGCAGGTCCGCAATCAGGCCGTAGCGGAACAGCGCCACTTCCTGGGCCAGGTCGTTTTCGGGTGTTTTCTGCATCCTCGGGGCCGCCGCGACCACGTTTCGCGATCCACTGGCTACCCTACGGGCCCCGGGCCGGGGGATCTAGCCCCGAGTTGTGTTTAAAAGGCTCTCCGAGCGCCGCTGCGCATTGCTCGAACGGCCCCAGGCCCAGCGGGCGCGGCAGCCTGTGCAGCTCGCACTCGGCCAGCCGGCGCAGCTCGGCCAGCACTCTCCCGGTCCCGAAGAAGACGCGGAACTCGCAGACGCCGGCCTCAGGCGACGGCGGGCACTGCTGCGGGTAAAGGCTGCGCACGCACAGCAGGAAGAACTGCACGACCTGCAGGCGCGGGCGCAGCCAGCGCAGGCCGCCGGCCAGCCCAATGTCGGGCCGCAGCCATTCGGCGAGCTGGAACTGCGCGAGGCGCTTGCCGGTCCGCTCGCGCTGCTCCCGCTGCCGGCCCTCCACCTTCGCGACGGTGTCCTCGACGGATTTCACCCGACCGCGGCGGTGCGAGAGCAGGAACGCCGGCAACAGGCTGACCGTTCGGCCGGTGCTTGGGCAGCGGAAGCGCCGGATGCGCGTCCCCTCGGGCTCGACCCGATCGTAGAAGCCGTGCCGCACGAGCCCGCAGGGCTCCTGCTGGCAGTCCCCGGAGGGGGCCTTGCAGAACGGGCAGGCAGGCGGCTCAACCGTCAGCCAGAGCTTTCCCTTAAGATATTCAGCGCTGGTGCAATCCGTCGGAAACAGCAACTGCATGGCGCGCACCGGCCGCGGCCTGGCAAGGGGGAACTTGCGCAGGCCATTCTTGCCGCGAGGCGGCCTTGACGGTCGCCTCGCACTCCAGCATGGTCCAATCGGGTCCCGAAGGGAAGTGCGCCAAGTGGTCGGCGGACCCGGCGGGCAGCTGGAGGCCGGCGAGCTGGCTGCAGGACGGGAGCGGGAGCGTGCCTGCCCGGAATCGGCTCGGCACAGGGGCCCGGCGGCCCTCCGCTTCAGCGGCGTCAGCTTGGCCAGAGACGGGATGATGCTGAACCTCCCGCCAAGATAGGGCGGTAAAGTCGGCAGCCGTCTGGTATTCCCGGATTATTTGAACATCAACCCGATCTTGGCGTCCTCCCAATCTGACGAGAACCGGCCCTCTGACGATCAAACAACGTGACGTTCAACACTACAAGAGCGCGGCGCCGCCGGGCCATCAGAAGATCTGGGAAGGCTGGACCCGGTTGACAGCCATGGCCGATGCGTACGAACTCAGAGACTATTTCGAACCGCCCCGTGACCCCTCAAACGGTGAGCCCTGATCGCACTTATGGGGCAAGGGCAGATTGCACCAGCTGTTGAATTCCACGAACACCCCCGATTCCAGAGGAACGGTGGCGCTACCTGCGGGCCGCTGGGCCCGTCGTGGCAGGGGTTTTGGCGCAAGCACTAACTGGCATGGCCTATTGCAAAATCTCCCGAAGAATCAGCGACCACCCACTTGCACCTGGAACTGATGCGTGCCGCGCAGACGGCCGGAGTCGGTTGCCGTAACCGTGATGGAGGCGTGACCGACACCCACCGGCCGCAGGGTGATGTGGGTACCCACCATGTCCGCCGGAACTACCAGCGGTGCAGACGACGTCACCGAATAGGTCAACGCGTCGCCGTTGGGGTCCGCGAATGCCGACGAAACATCCAACTCGAGCAGTTGGTTCAAGGTCAGGTTTCGCGCAGGCAGCACACCGACAGCCGTCGGCGGGCGGTTTGGGTTCACGGTCCGGACCCGCCACGCGGCCACCGCCGGACCGGTCACGTCGAGGACCGCAGCCGCATCGGCGGCACGCGTCAACCCTGACCCCTCCGAGCCGTGAGCGATGCCCAAAGGGTCCCCGTCCAAGTACTGACGCGGGTTCGAGAAACGCAGCAAAGGCACACAGGAGGTGTCGAACCGCTTGCAATGCCCGGGATAGGCCATGATGGTCCTCCAACGGCTCGACGGCGGGCTCGTCGGCACCGACGCCTGTTGGTTGACGTAGCCGTATCCTGGGTGTGAGAAAGACACACCTCCCTCGGCAACCTGAACTTGGAAACGGTCATGACGGAGCCCCATGTTGTGACCGAGTTCGTGCGCAAAAGTCTCCGCGCCGCACGATCGCTCAGTGATGCCGAAAGGACCTGGGGCCTTGCCGGGGCCCGGGACGTTGGCGATCCCACAAACGTCGTACGGATCTGCGACCAGAAGATGCAAGAGGTCGGCGCCGACCCGGTCACGCAGCTCTTGCGCCTCATCCAGATGGCCGTCCGACGGGTCGGCCAAGCGTTCGAGATCAAGACCTCCCGAGGTCTCGGCATAGTCAACCTCGGACCGGCCAACGAGTGCCAAGCGCTGCCGGACGCCGCTCGCGGCCAAAATCTCGTTGGTCGTCGCGACCATGAAGTCGATCTCAGCCTCGATCGCAGCGGAGCCGCCGGCCGCCTCGCGCGCCGCGGGCGTGTAGGCGACGGCCACATCAACCGGCACCGGTTCCGCACCGCACGGAGCGCCGAAGAACTCGATGGTCGCCAACCACTTCCGCCAAGCGGCCGGCGCGCACGTCTGAGTGAGGAATATATCCAAGTCATTGATGTGCGACTCGTGCCATCCCACCGGAAGAGATCCCGTCAGACCCCAATTGTGAGACAGGCTTATTCCCCAGAGATTGA
Organism: Bryobacterales bacterium; assembly: GCA_028819235.1. Lineage (GTDB taxonomy): Bacteria > Acidobacteriota > Terriglobia > Bryobacterales > UBA6623 > VXMF01. The sequence goes on along the minus strand of JAPPMC010000132.1, from coordinate 4,459 downwards.
GTGCCCCAAGCGCGGTGGGGACCGGTCCCTTCAGGTCATTGCGGGACAGATCGAGAAACAACAGCCTCTCCAAATTGCCCAAATCGTCGGGGATAGGGCCGACCAACGCGTTTTCCGAGAGATAAAGGCTCTGTAGATTTCCCAAGTTACCCAACTCGACCGGAATAGTGCCGCTCAACACATTTGCTGAAAGTACCAAGTGACGGAGTTTCTCCAAGCGCCCCAGTGCAGCGGGAATCGAACCCTCCAGTCGGTTGAACTGCAGATACATCTCTTGGAGATTCTTCAGGCTACCTAGTTCAGCGGGGATCTCCCCCGTCAGCGCGTTATTGCTGAAATCTAGAAGCCGAAGATTCTTCAAGCGCCCCAGTACGGGGGGGATCGAGTTCGTCAGGCCATTCTCTCGCATAGCCAGTTCGGTGATTTGGCCTGCATCGTCCGTCGTAACCCCGAACCACTCGTGCAGTGGGGCTGTCGTCCCCCAGTTCGAACTGCTGATCCAACCCGCACCACCGGTCGCCTTGAAGAACGTCATGAGCGTCACTCGATCGGCCGGGCCTCCGTCTGTCACTGCCACGTCATCGCGTTCGACGGTCGTCGAGAACAACTGAGACACGCTCAGCCCACCTGGGTCGGTCGCCGTGACCCGCACTCGCGCCACGCCCTGGCCCGCCGCCTTCAGGGTCACACGGACGCCTGAAACCCCTGCCTGCGCCACAAACGGTGCCGAGGATGACGCCGTGTACACCAGCGGGTCGCCGTCCGGATCGGCGAATGCCCACGACACCTGCACCGTGAGTTCGCTGCCCACTGACGCCAGTTTCCGGTCCGGCAGCGCCTCCACCACTACTGGCGCGCGGTTCGCGGCATCGGGCGGCCGATCTCGCCACGCCGCCACCGACGGGCCGATGGCGTTGATGACGGCGACCGCGTCGGCGGGGCCGGTCGTCGCCGACCCGCCTGCGCCGTACGGCACTCCCAACCGATCGCCAAGGTAGTGTTGCTGTGAGTTTGAGAATCGCAACAGCTGCTGGCAGCGCAGGCCGACGAAACGGCATTGATCCTCGTAGGACATGATAGTCCTCCAGTGACTCGCCCGCGCCGAGCCAACCTCGAACGCCCGCTGGTTCACGTAGCCATAAGCGGGGGAAAAGTAAGCGCCGCTCTCCTGCGCCTGGACCCGAAAGCGGTCATGGGCAACCCCTAGGTTGTGCCCGACTTCGTGGGCGAAAGTGATGCCGCCACAGCTCACGTGCGTAATTCCGAAGGCACTTGGGATCTTGGCTACGCCGCAGGCGCCGATGTCGCCGCCTGCAATCAAATGCACAAGGTCGGCTCCGGTCCGGTCGCGTACTGCGTGCACCTCGTCCAAACGTCCGTCGGACGGGTCAATAAGACTTCTCAGATCACCCTGCGCCTCCTCCTCCACATACGGTATTTCGGACCGGGCCACCAAGGCCACGCGGTGGCGTACTCCGCTTGCTACGTAAGCGTCGTTGGTCTCAGCCAGCATCAGGTCTATCGCTGCCTCAATCTGGTCCGCCCCTCCCGCCTCCTCCCGAGCGGCCGGCGAGTAGAAAACCGCCATGTCGATGGTCGAGTAGGCCTCCGCATCGCACAAGGGCCCAAGCGAACCGATGGTCGCCAGCCATTCCCGCCAACCCGCGGGTGCGCAAGCCCCGGTCACGACCCAGCCGAACTCATCGAGTAATGGCAGGTCTGACATGCCGTACGGAAGCTGGCCGGAGAGCCCCCAGTTGTACGAGAGACGCAGGAACTTCAGGCCAGCCAAGTTCGCCAATGATGCTGGAACAGGCCCGACTAAGTCATTCTGATCAATGTACAGCCTCTCAAGGCTGGTCAGGTTTCCCAGCTCGGTCGGAATCGGCCCCTGCAGTTCGTTGCTAGAGAGTTCCAATACCTCGAGATTCGAGAGGTTTCCCAACTCCGGGGGAATGGTCCCGGTCAAGTCGTTCTCCTGAATCTGTAACCCCGTAAGTCTCGGCATGTTTCCCAGCCAAGCCGGGACTGGCCCATTCAGGTCGTTGTGCGCGAGGTTCAGGACTTCGAGTTCAGCGAGGCCTGATAACTCCGGTGGGATGGGACCAGTGAGCGCATTGGCCCCTAGGTACAGCCATCTCAGTTTCGTCAGGTTGCCCAAGACGGGCGGAATCTGACCCGCTACGCCCGCATGTGAGAGCTGCAGTTCGATGACCCGGCCGGTGGCATCGGTATACACGCCTTGCCACTCTTCCAACGGCGCGGCAGTCTTCCAGTTCGTGCTATCTGTCCAACGCGGGCCTCGGGTCTCGTCGTAGAACTGCTCGAGCGCCCTTCGGTCGGACCATGCGTCGTCTTGGGCGAGGGCGTCGAATTGCAAGGCCCCTACCACGAAGGTGGTAGCGACCCCGAGCACGAAGCGAGAGTGTGGCGGTTTCCGAACCACGACACGCATCGCTATCGGCTCCGCACCGGAGGGCTGTCCGGATCGCTTTCCGTCGGTGCAGTGCCACTCTCTCGCTGGGGCGGAATCGGGACGTCCGGCGGGGGCAGCCGCGATCGATCGATCTGGCTGACAACGTGCAGGCCCCCCGCCGCCGGTCGGATCCGGTACACGTCCTGCGGTGTTCGAACTGTGCCCGCGACCACTGAGCCGTTTACGACCAGCGTCATCGTCCCCCCATCTACGCCGGACAGGCGACCCGACAGCGAATAGCCGCCCGAGAAGGTCGGTGCCACACGCTCGACGAGGCCCGTGAACGAAGCGTCCTCGAAGAGATTCAACCCCAGCACCCCCGACCGGGAGGGTTCTCCAACGGCCGCTCCGCTCACGTCAACCGGCGGCGTGAGCTGCCTAAAGTCAATCGACACGAGCCTGCGCCGCAAGGTTATCGAGTTTAGGTCGGGGCTGCTATCCGGGACGGGGGCGCTACCGGAGACGAGGGACGCCGCTGCCGATTCTGCCGACCGGAAGAGTCCGGCCGGCTGGCCCGTCGCGCCGCCCGAAAAAAGTGTTGCAGCCAGAAGGCACCCGATGAGGGGCAACCGCCAACTGTTGCCCTCGGACGACTCCTTCTGACCTGGCCGCAACATCGACTCTCGCAACCGCAAAACGCGTCTGATGGTGACCATATGATGGTCATGATAGCCAAGATGACACCGTGGGCGCACGAAACTGCTGCCGGAATTCAGGCTGAGCGATGGCTGAGCCGGCTCCTTGCCCGATGCGATTGCCATTCTGCACTGCTCCAAGAAATGCTCGGGCTGACCGTCGGGGAGCTTGTTCGGTGCAGCCAGGCCTTGATGATCGCGGCCGGGGACTCTCTCTCCTTCTTCCCGTGTTCTCAATGGACAAGGATTAGGAGACAGAACGGCTCGTCTTCGGGGCTTTGGGTGCACTGCCGACGCGGGTCTTGCGGAACCTGCCCAACCTAAGCTCGGTGCTGGTGACGTGCTTGGAGTGCCCCGCGGAGAAGGCCTTCTGCCAGAACGACTTGGACGATGTGAGGATCACCTTCAGCTCGCCGTCAATTAGCGCCTGGTGCGGGGCTCTGGTCCGCTAGGCGGGTGAGAGCAACTTCCCGTTCTTGCCCGTCGGCAGCGATGGCACTTTACGAAGAGGATTTTTTGGTCGGCGGCGCGGCAGACGGCGGCCGGGAGTTAGAGAAGGAGGCTCGGGGCCGCGCCGGCGGGCAAAGAATCAGATGGGGTAAACCGCTGGCACAGGCCTTCGCTATGGGGATTGTTCGGTGCGGCTCGGGCACTGGCTGTTGCGGGGGCGTCCGGTGCCGTCTCCGCCAACCAGGATGAGACACCGCAATTCGCTGCCAGCCCCCCTGCCAGGGGCTGCCAATGGCATTCGCATAAGGATTTGTGAGAAATCCGGAGATTCTGGCCCGCAAAGCCCGCCAGCACGGCCATATGGAAGGGTTTTGGGAGTGGTCGGCGGATTTGAAGAGAATTCGCGGCCCCGCTTGACATAGCGTTGCCGATCTGCCATGTTGGAGTTGCCGTCCTGCTGCCGGCTCCCGCATGGACCCGCTCATCCGCAATTTGCCCTCGACCACGTTCTGCGGCGAGCGCCTGAGCCGGCACCAGATCGAAGAGATCCAGGAGACCGTGAAGTTCTTCCCCAACCTCAGCCGCTCCGAACTGGTGCGCACCGTGTGCGTGCAGATGGACTGGCACACGCCCGGCGGAACCACGCGCCTGGGCTTCGGCCTGCGCGTGCTCAAGGAACTGCAGCGCCGGGGCATCGTCGAGCTGCCGGCCAAGCGCGGTGCGGGACGGGGGCCGCAGAAGCCGCTGGAGTTCGACGACCGCACTGCACCCCAGCCGCCGCTGCAGGAGCCCTTGGCCCGGCTCGTCCCCGTGCGCTTGCAGACGGCGAGCGAGCCGCAGGATGTGGCGCTGTGGAACCAATGGGTGGGGCGCCACCATCCGCTGGGCTACCGCCAGC
>JAPPMC010000043.1 GCA_028819235.1 Bryobacterales bacterium | reverse complement strand
GCCCAAACCCTTCCTCCAAGCCACCAAAAGGGAAAGTTGTTTCTGTGGCTCCCCTTAGGAAAGCCCCGACAGCAAGATGAGGGGCAAGCGGCGGCGGTCGATTCCGCCGGTTCTGCGGCAATCCCCGGCTGAGAGGTCTTCGCGGCGAGGCATCCGCTAGACCCTAGGCTTGGCGGCCTAGCGCCGCCGGCTGGCACGTTAGCGAATGTAGCTTGGGGCTCGGAGGAACTCCAGACAGCCTCAACTACAATCCTCAGTCGAAGATGACGGGCTACGAGACAGCGCCTCCAGGACTTCCTCTCTTCACCGCCGAAATGCGCGTTCCGCGCGATGCGGCACTCAAGCGGTTCGCCCTGAACGCCGACTTCCTGCGGCATCTGCTCCGAGCGCACCCTCTCGATGGCCTCGACGAGGCGCAGATCGCGAGCATCAAACCCGCCAGCGCGAACCTAATCGGCCCGCACTCGTCCCAGCGCCTGACGGACGCTGCTTGGCAGATGGAGCTTCGAGACGGCAGCTTGGCCTACCTCCTGCTGGAATGCCAAGCCGAGCCGGATCCCACGATGCCGTTCCGGGCGCTGCATTCGGTGGCGACACTCGGCCTGAAGCTGAGCCGCGATCCGCCACGGGGGTACTCGGCAGCAAGAGTGCCGCCGGTTCTCCATCTGACGCTGTACACAGGTCGGCGGACGTGGTCCGTCGCGGGCGCAGATGAAGAGTCCGGGGAGGGGAGCGAGCCTTATTGGCACTGGCTGTCGCGTGTCTGCCATCTGCTGGACCTGCGGCGTTTGCCGGACCCCGGCGGAGAGCAGAATCTGGCGGTGCTGCTGGCGAGGCTGCAGCGGTGTGAGGATCCGGAAGCGCTGCGCCGGGCGGCCGCGCCGCTGCAATCATGGGCATCCGATGCAGAGCATGCGGAACTGGCCAGCGCCTTCGCCGCGTGGATTACGCACGTGGTATTGCCGGACTTGGGGGTTGTGAATGTGCGGGTGAGCGATAATCTGACGGAGGTGCTGGAAATGCTGGAGCAAGAGCCTCGGACATGGGCCGACCGAATGAGGGATGAAGGGCGTGCCGAAGAGCGTGCTGAAATGCAACGGTCCATGGTGGCGATGCTGCTGGAAATGGCAAAGCTGCGCTTCGGAAGTAGCTCGGCAGAGCGACTGGCCAACCTAGTCGAGGGAATCACCGATACCGACCGCTTAAAGGACATTGGAAAGTGGTTGGTGACCTGCGAGAGCGGAGATGCGCTGCTCGCCCGGCTTCGTAGGGCTTGAAGACGGGCCCGCACCCCAACGGTGGCGCGACTAGCCCGGGCCGCGGGAATCCCGTGCCAACGGTTGCCGAGGACTCGGAGGTTCTGACTCCAACCGAGGCACGCTGGGCATTCCTGCCAGCGAGCCGAACATTGGGCGCCCGACGCGCCAGATGCTGCCGGATAGCGGCAACATTGCAACCGATGCCCACAAAGCTCCACACGGGCTGATGTGGGCGGCGAATCTAAGGCCAGCGAGCGTACTCAGACAACCTCAACCCGTTCTGGGGCCTCTGGCCACATGCGTGGAAGCTCCTTCGACAGGCCTACCTAAGGATTGGACAGGAGATGGAGTCGGGACGGCACGCTCTGGGCCTTGAGTGCCAGTGACTATGCCCTCAACCCGACGCCCCGCGACACGAGATTGAGATACACCTAGCGGGTTCCGGAGAACCTAGCCGCCCGAATTCCAGAGACTGTGGCCGGATCGGCTGGTCCGGACTGCGGTGGTTGTGGCGTATCGTCTCGTAGCGTAGCGGGGCCCGTGACTGGCCTCACATGCCCCACACGGTGATCGGCGCTTGGCCCACCGGGCCCCTCCTGAAAATCCGCTCCTTCCACGTCTTGCTTGGGCGGATGTCAAAGACTACCAGGTGTCCCGACTCCGCACCGCACAGGTCCATGTAGCCCTCCGTCTGCTGCAAGCCCTCGCGGATGACGCTCTCCAGTCCGGAGCGTTCGCCGACCACCTTGCACTCGATGACGTGCTTGCTGGGGTTGGAATGCAGCGTGCCGCCGGGCCGCGGCCATTCGACGAGCAGGTCGCTTCGCCCGCGGGCGAGGGCGTACTCCCGAGTGATGCGCCCGCCGCCGTTGACCACGCGGTGCAGGTACGTCTGCAGCACCAGATGAGGCCCGGCTTCGCGGTGCCCGTAGCGCTCCAGCCACGATTCGGAGTTCTCGCGGAAATAAGCTTGGAACGCTTCCAGTAGCTTTGGGAGGTCCAGGCTGCCGTCCTTGCGGACATACCAAGTCGGGGAGATGAGGCTCTCAAGCACCGACTGCTGGGTGAGGGTCAGCTCGCGGGGGACGACTTCGGCGTAGATGGGGTTCGCCATGCGGACCGCGCCTGCGGCTGCGACCAAGCCGAGGTCGCGGACGTACTCCAGATCGCGCGGGGTATAGCGGGCATCGTCGGAGCCGGCGATTATGGGCAGGATCACGCGCCGGACGCGCTCCTCGCGGAGCTGGTTGGTGAGCTGGTCAAGGTGGGTGACGCGGTTGAGGATGAGGGTCTCCTTCGCCTGCTCGATGGCGGCCAAGCCGATGGGCCGGCTGCGGTCGCGGCCGGCCTTGTCCTCGAAGCAGGCCTGGAGGGCCAGGGCGTTGACCAGCCAGGGCTGGCCTTGGGTGAGGTGCCAGATTCTGCCCATGACGCCGGGCGCGAATCCTTGGCCGGTCTCGGCGGTGTGCTGGCCCAGCAGCGAGCGCACTTCGTCCTCAGTGAAGTCTCCCAGCAGTAGCGACTTGGCCTTGATGTTAAAGGCGCTGCCCCAAGTGACGTGCTCCCCGAGCGAGGAGGAGAAGATGCGGTAGTCGCGAGGGTCGCGCACCCCGCAAAGGACGATGCTCTGGGGGAAGCCGTGCGGTCTTTGGTCATAGCCCGCGCGGAGTTGCCGCAGGACGGAGATCAAGGAGTCCCCCAGAAGGGTGTCGATTTCGTCGATGAGCAGCACGAGCGGCCGTTGGCGAGCCCTTGCCCAGCGGCCAAGGGTCACATTGAGGGCACCATGGCCCCCGTGCCTACCGAGCAGTTCGAGCATGACGTCGCCAACGAATCCGTCTCCAGAGAGCGCCTCGGCCCGCTCCGCTATCTGGCCCAAGAGGACCCGCATGGCTTCTGGCACGTCCTCGCGCGCCGTCTGGCCGGGCTCGAAGTTCACGTATAGGCAGCGGTACCTGCCTGTGGCGTTGAGTTTGTCGGCGAGGGCCAAGAGGGTCGACGTCTTGCCGGTTTGGCGGGGGGCATGGAGGACGAAGTAGCGCATGTCCTCGATAAGTTGGAGGAGTTCTTCGAGATCAACACGGCTGAGCGGCGGAATGCAGTAGTGCCGCTTGGGCACCATGGGGCCCTCAGTGTTGAACTTCTTCACACTGACCAGAAGTATTGCACGCGTGCCGCATCCTAGAAGTGGCTCCGGCCATGAATCCAAGAAGGTCAAACAGTGACGACAGGAAGGCGGCTGCTGAGTCGAGCGCGTAGTCGAGACTTGCTTCATGGGCCAGCTCAGGGCATGGAAATTGGCGGAAGCCCGTCTGCATGCTGCGTGGCGAGACCTAGGGGTGGAGCGCCTGCCAACCAGCGGAGCAAGACCACGAAGAGGGGCCATGGGCCGCCTGTCGAGATGTCAATCCCGGATCCATAGACGGGAGAGGCCTAACCGCGTTGTTCTAAGCTGCGCGCCCGGTCCGGCCGACGGCACGGAGAAACTCGACGCCTCTGTTCCGCGGTTCATCGGTGTTGTCAGCGCGTTCTCTAGGCGCACAGAGCAGTCGCCTTGGAACAATCCAGCAGCTCCCACTGATCAATTGCGATGCGGTGAAGCAGCGATAGCCGAGCCCGCGCTGTGGCTCGCCACCGCTGGGCCGGCGGAAACGCTGCCGCCTGCCGTCGTCCACGGACAGTCTTCGAAAGAAGGGCGACAGGCGGCCAGATGAGCACTCCCCGAGGATTGATTTCATTCGCGCCCGAAACCCGGGTAGTTGTTCGGGATGCAGCATGGCTCGTGCGCCGCGTGGACATGTCCTTCGACGATGGCCAGCAGCTGACTTGTGACGGGATCTCGGAGCTTGTGCGAAGCCATGAAGGCGACTCTCTCGCGACCCTGGACAGAGCCATGAGGGGCTTGGGTCCGAAGAAGGACAAGCTCGTTCACGGAGATTTGTAGGGCTGCGCCTCCAGCAGGCTGTTCATCGAGAGCCAGTTGCGGCGGGCGCGGCCCAGCGACGACCAAGCGGCGGGTCGCGCACTTTTGGCAGCGATGGATTCGGGCCCTGACCAGCTCGAGCCGGCGGCGCAAGCCTTAGGAAAGCCCCGAGAGCAAGATGAGGGGCAAGCGGCGGCGGTCGATTCCGCCGGTTCTGCGGCAATCCCCATCCGAGAGGTTTTCGCGGCGAGTTGCCCCGGCGAGGCACCCGCTAGACCCTAGGTTTGGCGGCCTTGACGGTCGCCTCGCACTCCAGCATGGCGCAATCGCGTCCCGAAGGGAAGTGCGCCAAGTGGTCGGCGGACCCGGCGGGCAGCTGGAGGCCGGCGAGCTGGCTGCAGGACGGGAGCGGGAGCGTGCCTGCCCGGAATCGGCTCGGCACAGGGGCCCGGCGGCCCTCCGCTTCAGCGGCGTCAGCTTGGCCAGAGACGGGATGATGCTGAACCTCCCGCCAAGATAGGGCGGTAAAGTCGGCAGCCGTCTGGTATTCCCGGATTATTTGAACATCAACCCGATCTTGGCGTCCTCCCAATCTGACGAGAACCGGCCCTCTGGCGATCAAACAATGTGACGTTCAACACTGCAAGCATGGGCAGCAGATGCAGCGTATGCGGAACTGGCCAGCGCCTTCGCCGCGTGGATTACGCACGTGATATTGCCGGACTTGGGGGTTGTGAATGTGCGGGTGAGCGATAATCTGACGGAGGTGCTGGAAATGCTGGAACAAGAGCCTCGGACATGGGCCGACCGGATCAGGGCCGAGGAGCGTGCCGAGGTGCGTGCTGAAATGCGTGCTGAGATGCAACGGTCGTTGGTAGCGATGCTTTTGCGGCAGGCAAGGTTGCGCTTCGGAGGTGGCTTGGCAATGCGATTGGCCAACCGACTGGAGGGAATCACCGATACGGAGCGCTTACAGGACATTGGAGAATGGTTGTTGGTTTGCGAGAGCGGAGATGCGCTGCTCGCTCGGCTTCGTAGGGCTTGAAGACGGGCCCGCACCCCAACGGTGGCGCGACTAGCCCGGGCCGCGGGAATCCCGTGCCAACGGTTGCCGAGGACTCGGAGGTTCTGACTCCAACCGAGGCACGCTGGGCATTCCTGCCAGCGAGCCGAACATTGGGCGCCCGACGCGCCAGATGCTGCCGGATAGCGGCAACATTGCAACCGATGCCCACAAAGCTCCACACGGGCTGATGTGGGCGGCGAATCTAAGGCCAGCGAGCGTACTCAGACAACCTCAACCCGTTCTGGGGCCTCTGGCCACATGCGTGGAAGCTCCTTCGACAGGCCTACCTAAGGATTGGACAGGAGATGGAGTCGGGACGGCACGCTCTGGGCCTTGAGTGCCAGTGACTATGCCCTCAACCCGACGCCCCGCGACACGAGATTGAGATACACCTAGCGGGTTCCGGAGAACCTAGCCGCCCGAATTCCAGAGACTGTGGCCGGATCGGCTGGTCCGGACTGCGGTGGTTGTGGCGTATCGTCTCGTAGCGTAGCGGGGCCCGTGACTGGCCTCACATGCCCCACACGGTGATCGGCGCTTGGCCCACCGGGCCCCTCCTGAAAATCCGCTCCTTCCACGTCTTGCTTGGGCGGATGTCAAAGACTACCAGGTGTCCCGACTCCGCACCGCACAGGTCCATGTAGCCCTCCGTCTGCTGCAAGCCCTCGCGGATGACGCTCTCCAGTCCGGAGCGTTCGCCGACCACCTTGCACTCGATGACGTGCTTGCTGGGGTTGGAATGCAGCGTGCCGCCGGGCCGCGGCCATTCGACGAGCAGGTCGCTTCGCCCGCGGGCGAGGGCGTACTCCCGAGTGATGCGCCCGCCGCCGTTGACCACGCGGTGCAGGTACGTCTGCAGCACCAGATGAGGCCCGGCTTCGCGGTGCCCGTAGCGCTCCAGCCACGATTCGGAGTTCTCGCGGAAATAAGCTTGGAACGCTTCCAGTAGCTTTGGGAGGTCCAGGCTGCCGTCCTTGCGGACATACCAAGTCGGGGAGATGAGGCTCTCAAGCACCGACTGCTGGGTGAGGGTCAGCTCGCGGGGGACGACTTCGGCGTAGATGGGGTTCGCCATGCGGACCGCGCCTGCGGCTGCGACCAAGCCGAGGTCGCGGACGTACTCCAGATCGCGCGGGGTATAGCGGGCATCGTCGGAGCCGGCGATTATGGGCAGGATCACGCGCCGGACGCGCTCCTCGCCGAGCTGGTTGGTGAGCTGGTCAAGGTGCGTGACGCGGTTGAGGATGAGTGTCTCCTTGGCCTGCTCGATGGCGGCCAGGCCGATGCGCCGCCTGCGGTCGCGGCCGGCCTTGTCCTTGAAGCAGGCCTGCAGGGCCAGTGCGTTGACCAGCCAGGGCTGGCCTTGGGTGAGGTGCCAGATCCTGTCGATGACGCCGGGTGCGAACTCTTGGCCGGTCTCGGCGGTGTGCTGGCCCAGCAGTGCCCGTACTTCGTCCTCGGTGAAGTCTCCCAGCCGCAGCGACTCGGCCTTGATGTTGAAGGCGCTGCCCCAAGTGACGTTTTCCCCTAGCGAGGAGGAGAAGATGCGGTAGTCGCGGGGGTCGCGGACGCCGCACAGCATGATGCTGCGCGGGAAGGCGTGCGGTCTCTTGGGATAGCCGGCCCGGAGCTGTCGCAGCACGGAGATCAAGGAGTCGCCCAAGAGCGTGTCGATCTCGTCGATGAGCAGCACCAATGGCTTCTCGCGGGATCTTGACCAACGGGAGAGCGCAACGTTGAGGGCACCGTCCCCGCCATGCTTGGCAAGGAATTCCAGCATCACGTCGCCGACGAATCCATCCTCCAGTAGGACTTCAGCTTCCTCGGCGATCTGGCCCAAGATGACTCGCATTGCCCTGTGAACGTCCTCACGCGCAGTCTGGCCGGGTTCGAAGTTCACGTACAAGCAGGAGCACTCGCCACTGGCGTTGAGTTTGTCGGCGAGAGCCAGGAGGGTCGACGTCTTGCCGGTTTGGCGGGGGGCGTGGAGGACGAAGTAGCGCATGTCCTCGACAAGTTCGAGGACTTCTTCGAGATCAACGCGGCTGAGAGGCGGAATGCAGTAGTGCCGCTCGGGCACCATGGGGCCCTCAGTGTTGAACTTCTTCACACTGACCAGAAGTATTGCACGCGTGCCGCATCCTAGAAGTGGCTCCGGCCATGAATCCAAGAAGGTCAAACAGTGATGGCTGGAAGGCATCTGCTGAGTCGAGCGCGTAGTCGAGACGTACTTGATGGGTCAGGTCCCGGCATGCAAGTTGCAGGAGGCCCGTCTGCATGCCGCGAGGCGAGACTTGGGGGTGGAGGGCCGGCCAAACAGCGGAGCAAGTCCGCGAAGAGGGGCCATGGCAGGGCGATTCTTTTTTGAGAGGCCAGAGCTGAGCATGGTGGGAGAGGGATGA
>JAPPMC010000252.1 GCA_028819235.1 Bryobacterales bacterium | reverse complement strand
ACTTGACCGAGCGGAAAATTAGGCTCTAATCTGTTCCGTGAAAATCAGTGTTGATTTGGCGGCCCGACAGCTTCCCGAGGCTAATTGTCGGGTACCACTCCCCGTAGGCATCCTTGTCGTTAAAGCCGTCCGTGGCGGCATCGTCCATGAAGTCGATGAAGAAGAAGCTGTCGCCCAGCTTCCATTGCGTGGCGTGCTGGACGGTGAGGATCGAGGTGTACTCCCGGCCCCCAGAGAACGGGTTCGTGAGCCTGCCGAACTGGTACTGGAATTCCAGCTGCGCCGCGCCGGGCACCGCTGCGAGGCAGGCCAACACGACGATCCGGACACGAAGTGCGCGACACGAACCGCGGGCCCGTCCACCCATGCCGCGCACTCCGGTCAATAGCAGTCCCTGGCGAAAGCTCCGGCGACCGGTCTAGAACAGCAGTTTCACACCCATCTGGATCTGGCGCGCGGTCTGCCCTGCAGCCAGCGCTCCGATCGTCCCGAAGGCCGGTGAGTCGAAGTTCGCGTTCGGGGCCCCGAAATTCACGTTGTTGAACAGGTTGAAGTACTCCGACCGTACCTGCAAGCCCACCGTCTCGGTTATTCGAAAGTTTTTGTAGAGACCGAAGTCCATTTGGAACAGCGACGGCCCCGTCACGAGGTTCCGGCCGGCATTCCCGAATGTGTAGGGAGCCGGTTCCGCGAATGCCGCCTTGTTGATGAATTGTTCAGGCGCGCCGCTGACGCCCGCCAGCGGATCTCCAACCAGGTCGGGGCGCTGAGCCTGTACGCGAGGCCCGATATTCGCGACGTCCCGCGGAATCCCGACGTTGATGGGCGACCCGGTGTTGGCCGTCACCACGCCGGTCAGCTGCCAGCCGCCCAAGATCGCCCCGGCCACAGGGCTCAAGTTCGAGCCGAACCGCCGGCCGCGCCCGAATGGCAACTCCCAAATGTAGTCCGCCGTGAATATGTGAGAGCGGTGCAGGTCCGAGATCGAGCGGTCGGCTTCGGGATCGAGCGGGTTCTGGGGGCTCCTGCTGACCGAGAACCCGGCCCCCATCGTGTCGATAGTCTTGCCCCACGCATAGTTTGTCCGGAACGAAAGGCCGTCGGAGAAGCGCTTTTCTGCCTTGAGCTGCAGGCCGTGATAGTTGGACGTGGCCTCGTTTGTCATGATGCTGATCGCCCCGTACTGCGGGTAGGGACGTCTGGGGTTGACAGCGCCCGGCCCGGGCGGCGCGGTGTTGGTGTTGATGAATGAGGACATGTCGTCTCCCTTCGTTCCGACATAGCCCAGTTCCACCATCAGCGATTCGGTCAGCTGGTGCTGCACGTGCAGGTTCCACTGCTGCGTGTAGCTGATGCGGTTGTTCCGGTTGACGATGTGCTGGGCGCGCGGCGCGACCGTGCTGCCTCTCTCGATCTCGAGTTGCGGGCTGAAGGTTGTCTCGACGTACGAGAGATCGGTCCGTTCGTTCAGGTTGGAGATAGTCTCGCTGATTGCGAACGGCCAATTGCCCCTAATCCCCTGGGCCTCCCACAGGAAGTTGGTCATGTAGAAGACTCCGTAGCCGGCCCGGATTGTCGACTTCTCGCCGATGCGGTACGCCAGCCCGGCCCTAGGCGCGAAGTTGTTGTGGTCCGGCTCGACAATGCCGCGGCGAGCGTTCGGCGGCTCGCCAGTCACGGGGTTGACGCCGTCCCAGAGGAACTGGCCCGTCTCCATGTCGATGGACGCGAGCAGGTCGTCTCGGTGTTTGGGGTACTCGATCAGGTCATACCGCATGCCCAGGTTGAGCGTGAGGTTCGGGGTGACTTTCCAGTCGTCCTGGAAGTAGAAGCTGTAGTCCTCCTTGCGCATGATCGCGGTTGTGCCTTGGCCGATGTTGCGCCGCGCAGTGTTGGGCAGTCCGAGCAGGAACGCAGCCACGGCGGAGCCCGTCGCCTCGGCGTTCTGGGGATCTTCGGTCGGTCGCTTGTTGAAGTCCATGTCACCCGTGAAGTAGCCGTCGTCCAGATTGCGGTTGTGCTTGAACTCGAAGCCCAACTTGATGCTGTGGTTGCCCAAAATCTTGGTCATGCTGGCCACGGCGCTGTAGGTGTCGTCGGGGAACGGAAAACCCGTCTGGCTCGGGCTGGCGAAGCCGGCGATGCTCCAACGCGGGTAGAGGGGAACGGCCTCGCTCTTGAGGATGGGAATGCCTTGGATGCCGTTGCCGTTGATGAAGTTGGCAATGCCGTCCGCGCCGCCGGGGGCGCTGTCGGCGATCTGCAGGTTGTTGCGGTGGTAGCCGAGCTTCACGTCGAGGATGGTGGTCGGATTGAGGGTGTGCGTATCGCTGACCATGATGTTGGTGAAGGTGTTCACCAGGTTGTTGTCGACGGTCAGGTGCGCTGTTGGCCTGGGGCTGACGGAATCGTTGAGGTTGTAGCGTCCCGTGAGGATGTTCTTGTCGCTGAAACGGTGGTCGACCTTCCCCATCCACTGGTTGTTGTCGACGCGGGACGGCTTGGTGTTGAGCAGGTTCAGATCGCGGCCCGGAAGGTTCGGCGCTGACCAGAGGATCTCCCGCAGCTGCCTCGTGGAGGCGTTCATGCGGCTTGCGGGCACCATGTTGTTGGGCAGCGGATCGCGCGCCAGCGAGCCGTCGTCTAACACGCGGGTCGTCAGCGGGTCGAAGGCCTGCGGAGCGGGATTGCCCACCACGTCGCGCGAAATGTCGCCGCCGAACATCTCCTGAGTCGGGACAACGTTGAGCAGGGTCGACTCCAGGCTGCGCCTCTGGCCCTCGTAGCCGAAGAAAAAGAACGTGCGGTTCTTTACGATGGGCCCGCCCACCGTCGTGCCGAACTGGTTCTGGCGGAACTCCGGTTGCTCCGCTCCGGCGCGCTGTGCAAAGTAGCCCGGAGCGTCGAAGTTGTCGTTTCGCACGAACTCGAACACCGTGCCGTGGACTTCGTTCGTGCCGGACTTGGTGACGATGTTGACGTTCGCGCCAGCCGCCGTGCCGAACTCCGCCGACGTGATGTTTGTCTGGATGCGGAACTCCTGAATTGCGTCGATCGACGGCTGCACGCCGTAGGTCTTGAAGAAGGACTCGTTATTGTTGACTCCGTCAAGTGTGTAGTTGTTCGCCTCGCTTCGCAGGCCGCTCACGGAGACGGGAGTCCCGCTGGTCTGGAAGGCTGTGAGCGCGCCCGCTCCGGCCACGGCTCCCGGCATCAGGATCGTTAGCTGCGTGAAGCTGCGCCCGTTCAAGGGCAATTCGACGACCTTCTGGTTGTCGACGGTGGACGCGACTGTCGAACTGTCGGTCTGCAGCTGGGGCAGAGCTGCGGTCACCTCGATGACCTCGGTGACTTGCCCGATGCGCATGGACAGGTCCACCCGGAGGGTCTGGTTCACCTCAAGGCGCACACCCGTTTGCTGGGCCTTGCTGAAGCCTGAAAGCTCGCCCTCCACCGTGTAGACTGCCGGCTGCAGGGACACCACGGTGTAGCCGCCCAGCTCGTTTGAGTTGACCGTGCGGACCGTGCCCGTGCCCTCGTTGGTGACGGTCACGGTGACTCCTGGAATGACCGCTCCGGTCTCGTCCGTCACATTCCCGACGATCGTCCCGAACGCTGTCTGTGCCACTCCCGAGGCGGGCACAAGGATTGCGGTAAGCGTTACTGCTGCAAGGGTGGCTGCAAGGCGCATAGATGACTCCTCCCGACCGACCGGAGTCCCTAGGAACAATGGCTGCGCTCCGGCCCGGAGCAATGATGGTAGCAGCAAGGATTGCCGAGAGCGAGAACGCGTAATATCGGTTTGGCTGCTGACTCGCGGCCTTGGCCATTCGACGAGCCGCAGCTGGCCAATTCCGCCCAGTCAGGTCCAGCACCTGCTTCGCTCTCACGGCGAGCGTGCTTGCCGTGTCGGGTGGGCCGGGCGTCGGCGTCTCATTCCTGCCGAGCGGAGTCCTGGCAGGGGAGGATCTGAGCGCTCCCTAGGCCGGGATCGGGGCACTGCAGGCTCGTCGGCATGCGAGACTGGCGCAGGCGGCCCACCATGGAGCAACATCGCGCAATCCCCGGGGCTGGATGGTCCGCTCGGCTCGTGGGTCGCCGCTGGCGATTCCTCGCACTGGCCGTGCTGGCAGTCCTCGGCCCGGTCTGGGCGCAAGGGCAGGGCGATCCCGCGGGCGACGCCGTGGTGGACAGGCACTTGGCCGCTGCCCGAAGCGCGGAAGCGCGCAAGGATTACCTAGCAGCGGCCAGCGAGTACGAGCAGATTCTGGCCATCCGCCCCGCCTGGGCCCTGATCCACCAGAGCCTCGGCGTGACGTTGCATCTCAGCGGTCGCCATGAGCAGGCGATCAATGCGCTGCGCGTTGCGACCGAATTGGACGACCAGTTGTGGGGAGCCTACCTGTTCCTTGGCATGGACTACTACCAAGTGCACCGCTTTGAGCAGGCCGTGGACGCACTGCGGCGCAGTCTCGCGATCAACCCGGGACTGATCGAGGCCCATCGCTGGCTTGGGCTGAGCCTCGCAGCGACGGGGCGCCACGACGAGGCGATCGAGCACTTGCAGCGTGTCGCGCAAGCCGGTCCGTCGGATCCGGAAGCGCTGTTCTCGCTTGTGCGGGCGTACGACAGCGGGGCGGACCGGCTGTTCGACCGCATCGGGGCCATTGCGCCCCAGTCCCCGTTCGTGTACCTGTTGCAGGCAGAGCGGTTCATCGCGGACGGGTCGCCGGGGCGGGCCCGGGCGGAATTCGACCGTGCGCTCGCGATGCGACCCGACCTTGCCGGAGTCGTGGAGTTCCCGAGTTTGGCTGCCGTGCCGTCTCCGCCCGATGGGCCGTTCGGCGGTGTCCGCCGGGAATTCGGTGCTGGTCGCCATGAGCAGGCCGCCGGCATGGCCCGGGAAATCCTCTCCTCCGAACCGGACAGCCTAGAGGCCATGTACTGGCTCGGTCGCTGCTACAAGCTGCTCGCTGTCGCCGCGCTGGACCGCCTCGTGACCGTGGCACCCGACTCGCACCGCGTGGACCAACTCCGGGCAGAGGCGCACATGGACGCGACGGAGTTCCCCAAGGCGGTCGAGGCGTACAACCGCGCCCTCGGCAAGCGCCCCACGCTGCCAGGGCTGCGCTATGCGCTCGGGCGCGCTCTCGAAGGGATGGGCAGCTTCGACAACGCCCGGCTCCGCTATCAGGAAGAGCTGGAGCGCAACCCTCATCACGCACTGGCCCGGCTTCGCTTGGGACGGCTACTGCTTCGGCGCGGGGACGTGGTCGGGGCCTTGCCCCACATCCGCGCGGCGGTCGTGGCAAGCGCCGGCCTGCCCGACTCGCGTCTGGACCTCGGTCGTGCTTATCTCGAGATGGGCAATCTGGAGGCCGCGGTCGAAGAGCTGAACGCGTATGCGCGCCAGAACCCCGCGAACGACCGCGTGCACTACCTGCTTGCCAGCGCCTACCGCGGTCTCGGCCGGCCCGAAGATGCGCGGAGAGAACTCTTGGAGTACCAAGAGCTGAGCCGTCGCAGGCTCCGAGAGGTGCAGGCAGACGTGCGCAGCGTGTCTGAGGATCTAGAGCGAGTCGCCAAGTAGTCCAGCGGCAGGGTGCCGATTTAGGGGCGCGGTTGCTCGATCTCGAGGATCCTATCGGAGGGACCCCCCGCAAGGACCTGCTGCGCGCCCAACGGCCAGCGGATCGTGATGGAGTCGACTTGCCTGTGCTGGCCTAGGCCGAAGTGCACCCGCAGGTCGCTGTGCGACTGGTAGCTCCCGTCTCCGCGCACCTCCCGCACAAGCACCAGCTCTCCAGCCGTTACAGTCACTCGGGCACCGATTGCGGAGCGGTTCGACTCAGTTCCGCGCAGCTGGAGCACGAGCCAGTGCCCGCCCTGTGGGACGCCCCTGAGCAGGGTCGGGGGTGCGTCAAGGTTGGCGATCAGCAGGTCGACAGCCCCATCGTTGTCGAAGTCGCCGCTGGCAAGCCCGCGCGACGAGTGAGCCTGCCCGCCGGAGCCCGGAAGGGCCATTGCCGAGAAGGCTCCTCCACCGAGGTTTCGGAATGCCGAGTTGTGCTGCCGGTATCCCATCCCGAATTCGTGGCGGTCGACCTCCGGGTAGACATGCCCGTCGGCGACCACCAGATCCAGGCGTCCATCGCGATCGAAGTCGGCGAACCGGACTCCCCAGCTGAGCTTTAGCCAGGTCGGCTCGGCCAGGCCCGCCATTTCGGAAACGTCGCGGAAGAGCGCGTCGCCCTCATTGCGGTACACGGAGTTGTAGTCCTCGGAAAAGTTTGTCACGGCCAGATCTAGCCGCCCGTCGTTGTCGTAGTCCCCAAAGTCGACTCCCATACCCGCCTGTTCCTTGCCGTCCACGCTAAGCGCGACGCCAGTCAGCAGGCCCTCTTCGGTGAATGTTCCGTCCCCGTTGTTCCGGAACAGAAAGTTCGCGGTCGAGTCGTTCGCGATGTACGCGTCTGGGTCGCCGTCGTCATCCAAGTCAGCCCAAGCCACGCCCAGCCCATAGGAGTCAGGAGCGCTGGCGATCCCGGAGGGCCCTGAAACGTCGCGGAATCGCCCGTCCCCAAGGTTCTCGTAGAGCCGGTCGGCGGTCGGGACCATGCCCCTTGGCCCGCACTGGACTCGGATTCCGCGGTAGCGGCACAACAGGCTGTCCTGGGGCAGGTTGCCCGGGTCGAACTCCAGATAATTCGTGACGTACAGGTCGACGTCGCCGTCCGAGTCGTAGTCGGCGAAGGCCGCTGAAGAGCTCCATTCTTTCCCGTCCACGCCGGACTCCCGGGACCGCTCCTCGAACTTGCAGCTGCCTTGGTTAAGGTACAGCCGGTTGGGTCCGTAGTTTGTCAAGTACAGGTCTTCGAAACCGTTGTTGTCAACGTCCGCGACCGCCACGCCCATCCCCCAGCCACTGTCACCGACGCCGCAGGCTTCGGTCACGTCCGTGAATGTACCGTCCTGGTTGTTGCGGTAGAGGTGGTTGGACGGGGCGGGAGCCCTGCCCGCAAGCGATTCGAGCGTCCCTCCGTTGACCAGATACACGTCCAACCAGCCGTCGCCGTCGTAGTCGAGGAAGGCGACCCCACCGGCCATGGACTCCAAGATGTATGGCTTGTCCGCGGAACCGGACACCAGCTTGGCCGTCAAGCCACTCTTCGCAGACACGTCCTGGAATTGCCCTTGGGCCTCTGGTGGGCACACGGCGGGCCACATCGCGGCCAGCAGCCCGAGGGCCAAGTTCCGCTGGCTGGACTTGGAAAGGGATGTGGCCTTGGTTCGAACAGCTTCGTGCAGCCGCCGACGTGGCATAGGGTTGGTTGCCGGCGCGGGCCTCGGACGAGTCGGATGCGTCGGCAAGCGAACCCGCGCGACCCGTGGCTGGCTGGCCAATGCCCTCACAGTAGAGCAGGTTGGGTTGGCTGTGGCGCCAAGGGTGGTCGATGCGGTCCGGAGACTTTCTGGCAGCGTCGTGCCCTCTTGTCGCTGCTGCTCACCCTGCAGTCTTCCGCTGGGCGGTGCAATGCCTCGGTGTTCGCTACATCGGCGGAGGGTTAGCGGGCTCGTCAGTCGCGGGCGGATTGCCGCTCTTGCTGCTGATCAGGCCGAGCTGACGCTACCTGCCCATGCCCCATAACCGGGACTTGACAACGGCACCCCTCGTGTGGCATCC
>JAPPMC010000143.1 GCA_028819235.1 Bryobacterales bacterium | reverse complement strand
AGCCCAAAGATCGCCGGGGTACGTTAGGCACGATTCGCGCCGTGAAAATCAGTGACCAACCGCAGGCCGCATCCGTGCCACGTCGCACACAGCCTGTCGGAAAGTTCCGGCTCCGTCGGCCGTGTGACCCTCAGGCCAGAAGGCCTCCTCTCCGGAACTGGCCGATCCTCGCGACCTGACCTGTGCGGTAGGCGAGATTCCCGAGGTGCGCGCTAACACAGGCGCGCACGCCAGCCTCGGCGGGCGTGTTCGGCTTGCTCCGGCTGCGGATCGCGTCGATCCAGTTCTGCAAGTGCGGCGTCTCGCCATCCACGTCGAAGTCAGCCCCTCTCACTCCCGTCCCAGGGGAGAAGTCTTCCGGCTCCACGCCGCTCCCCGGCTCCGGGTGCACCTCCATGCGCCCGCGGTCGAGGTACATGGTGCCCGCTGTTCCCATGATTTCCACCATCGCCTTGTTGCGCTGGTTCACGAACGTTCCCTCGAAGTGAACCTGGAGTTGCCGTCCCGGGTAGCGGAGGAGCGTCTGGATTGTGTCGGGAGTCTCCCATCGGTCCATGGCAAAGTTGTCGCCGATGCTGGTGGCGACAGATGGCTCCGGCAGATCCAACAGCCAATTGACGGCGTCGATCCAGTGAACCATCAGGTCTGTCAGGATCCCGCCGCCAAAGTCCCAGTGCCAGCGCCAATTCCGGAACCGATAGGGATCGAACGGCTGGTCTGGGGCGGTCCCGAGGAATCGCCGCCAATCCACCGCAGCCGGGTCGATATCGTACGATCGGGCCGCGGCCGATGTTCGGTTGCGATTCCAAGTCATACGCACCTTGTGGATCGTGCCCAGCCGGCCGAGCCTCAAGACCTCTCGAGCCCGCCTGAACTGAGGCATGCTCCTCTGCTGCGTTCCGACCTGCACGACTCGCCGGTTCTCGTCTTGGGCCCGCACGACCGCGTCTCCCTCGCTCAGGTCGTGGGTGAGTGGCTTTTCCACGTAGACATCCTTGCCGGCGTTGCAGGCGTCGATCGTCATCGGGACGTGCCAATGGTCGGGAGATCCGATGATGACCGCGTCGATGTCCGGGCGCTCCAGAAGTTCGCGATAGTCGTTGGTGACGAATGCGTCGCTGGCGGCAATCTGCCTAGCCTGTGCCAGCGCGTCGTCCCAGACGTCACACAAGGCGCCGAGGCGGGTTCCGGGAATCTGCCCGACGTTCGTCATCAGCCGACGGCATCGCCCGCCCGTGCCGATGCACCCGATATTGATCGTGTCGCTGGCCGGGTAAGCGAACGCTGTGGAAACGCCCGCAGCCGCGGCTGCCGCCACGAAGTCCCTGCGACGGGTCGTTCGGTCCATAGGGTCACCTCCTGTGATGGCCTAACTGGCCACCGTCACCGCAGCATTCTACTGCGTCATTGCTAACGGACATCCAATAGATACTTCGCAATAACGCGGGTCGCCGGAGTCTGTACCCCCAAAGAGTGGCCACGCCATCCTCGGCTGTCAGGCCCGGCGACGCGCAGCTGGCAGGGGACGGAACTCGCGCCTCGCCATCTCGACTTCGCCGCCGATCGAGGCCCCTTGGTGGAACCAGAGCCGCCCGCGCAGCCGGACGGTCTCGCCGGGTGCGCAGTCTTGGAAGACCGGATCCGAGTGCATGCACGGGCAGCGCACGTTGCCCCAGCAGCGGCCCGAGCGATCCCAAGCCACTAGGATCCAGCGATCGGCCTGCTCCGACCGCACGGCCGAGACCGGGGCATCGAAGACCTTGTTGTCAAGTGTCTGGGCATTGAACCCGCTTGCCGCCTTCAGCATCACGCACAGTTGGGTCCTGAGCCCGCGCAGCGGACGATCAAGGCCATTGCGGAGCCAGAGCGACAGATCCACAGCATCGCCTTCGGTGCGCAGGGCCGAACCGAAGGCAATCCCGTTCGGGAGGGCCCACTCCAACTCCAGCGCAGCTTCCCCCGTCTGCCGCATGTCGACGTTGTCGAGCCATTCGTTGCGCTCCGTCCAGATCGTAGGGACGTGGGTATGAGCCAAGAAGAGGTGCCCGAGATCGGACGTTATCAGTTCCGGGAGGTCGATGACCACGTAACTCTCGGGATCCCAAGGCAGGAACACGCTTGCCTTGGTGCCGCGAAGCGGGTCAATGGCGCCCTCGCGAAAGCCGATCCGCGGATGTCGTCCACCGGGATACGGGAGCACTTCAGTCTGTTCTGCCCGAGGGCCAGCAGCCGTCACGGCCAGCTTACGACCGTACTCGAAGGCCTCCCCATCCGAGAGGCCGCCAACCAGCCTGGCCTCGTCGACCGAGTAGCGATGCCTGGCCATGATCCCGCTCCATCGGTCGAGGTCGGCACGAGTTTGGACTACCTCCACCGGCTGCGCAAGTTCCCCTTCCGCGGCAGCGCCGTTGCGGATCTCAACGGCAGGGTCGGTGGCCGGTTGGCCGGGCAGCAAAGCTAGCAAATCCCGCACGGCCATCGTCCGGGCACCGCGCGATTTGAGTTCGCGCATGTACTCCTCGAATTCTGCCGGTTGCGTCGTGACCCACTCGTGCGCAATGTCGGGCACTCCGTGGAATTGCAACACGACGATCCCTTCACCGGCCCGTTCGAGCACCTGATCGAAGAGGGCAGGTGTCCAGCCTGGCCTGGAGATCCCGGTCGATGGGATGAGGAGCGGGTCGTGCTTGGAGGGATCGAACGCCGGACCGGCCTCAAGGGCTCGGTCGTCAAGGTCCGGAGACATCCCGCGGCGTCCGAAGGTGTACCCCAAGGCACGGAGCTTCGCGAGAGCTTCTGGCCCGAAGCGGTTGCCGCACCACGCAAAGCTGACCGGCTTCTCTACACCAACGCGAGCCAGTTCATTTTCAACAAGCGCTAACTCGCCTTCCATGCGGGCCGCATGCTTGGGTATGGCAAAGCTCGGATGGGACCAAGAATGGTTGCCGATCTCAAAGCCCATCTCGGCGATCTCGGCAATCTCCTCCCACGACATGAAGTTCTGCTCGTCGCTCATCCAGCGATGCGTCACGAAGAAGGTGGCAGAGAAACCGAGTTCCCGCAGCAACGGAGCTACGAAGTACCGGTCGGACTTGACCGCGTCGTCGAAGGTGAGGACGACCCTAGGCCCAGTACTGGAACAGCTGAGCGCCGCTGCCGGTCCGCCGACGCAGACTGCCTTCAATGCGTCCCGGCGAGAGCAGTAGTCAGCCAATCTCACTGAGTCGAGTGTAAGCTCATGCAAGCAAGATTGGATCTAACGAAGGCAGCACGTGAGCAGATCGGTGGCGCGACGCACGCTCGCTACCAGTTCTCATGACGTTCATTGCACTAGCGTTAGGACGGAGGCAGTCGTGCAAGATTCCCTGATGTTTGACGTCTGGGGCCTCGTCTGACAGAGAGAACTGGTCAGCTTCCCGACGCGGGGACGCAATATAGTCGTACAACGCGAACTGTGGTGGTCTACGTCGCTGCCTAGCTCGACTCCGCCACCAACCATGGAGACATGATATGCACCAAAGACGTCAGTCTTTACGCAGGGCAGCTATTCAGCTGCTGAAGGAACTCGGGCCAACTCACTATCGCGAGCTGACCGACCAGATCCTGAGCCGTGGGCTAGCAGTAACGTCCGCAGAAAGGCCCGAAAACGTGCTGAACCGCACGATGTAGGTCGACATTAGTCAAAACGGCAACCAGAGCGACTTCATCCGTCTGGGCACCGGCGTATATGGGTTGCGCGCCTTCCATACGCCAGAGCGGGAGCCTGAGGGCACCCCCTCAGCGCAATCGCCCGATCACGGCGGCCAACGCGAGAACAACGAAACTGAGGGCTCCCGTCGAGTCCGCATCGCAAGTTCTCCCAGCCACGTTGAGGTACGCCACCTGCTAAAGGTTCTGCGCGGCCGTCTGAAAGCGACCGTTACCGGACTCCACAGCGCGTTAGCGCAGCTGCGCGGAACACCAAAGAAACCTGTCGATTGGACAGATCCAGATAGTTGGATCCCCGAAAGGCTCAGTGGCGATACACATGATCTCGCCATGGCGATTTGGACTCAGAGCGATCGAACTCTCAACCCGAGGTACACGTATGGGCACTGGCTTCTGGTCCAGAGGTACAGACTCCTTGAAGTGGGCACGGATGGCCGCCTCGCACTTACGAAGCTCGGTCGCAATTTCGTTGAGCAACCAAGTGGGCGCGCTGAGGTCTTGCTGGACGAGCAAGAGGGACTCACCAAGCTGCTTGCGATTGTCTCAGACAGCGGACCCGCCGGTTTCGCGGACTGTGTCGAGACATGGGGGGAGTATCTCAAGCGGCACTCTGGATTCCGCACGGATTCCACCATCCGCGACACCCTGCGTCGTCGCCTGAAGAACCTTCTCGATCGAGGGCTGATCGACCGTGACCGAGCCAAATATTCGGCTACCGACGCAGGAATCGCCTATATGAGGCGCCTCGGAGAGTTGCCGGAACCCGACGAACGCCAGAAGATCCGCAAGCTCGCCAAGGCCCGGGAGGCCTCGGTTAGGAAATCCCTCCGTAAACACCTCTTGGCGATGGATCCCCGAGCCTTCGAGAAGCTCGTAGGGCGCCTGCTTGAACACATGAACTACCAGAACGTAAAGGTCGTAGGGAAGTCCGGGGACGGAGGCGTCGATGTGATTGGGGAAATAGAACTTGGCGTCACCTCGGTCCGGGAGGTAGTCCAAGCCAAGCGCCACAGGCGAACCGTCCAGCGTAAGGACCTAGACGCCCTGAGGGGAT
Organism: Bryobacterales bacterium; assembly: GCA_028819235.1. Lineage (GTDB taxonomy): Bacteria > Acidobacteriota > Terriglobia > Bryobacterales > UBA6623 > VXMF01. The sequence goes on along the minus strand of JAPPMC010000143.1, from coordinate 3,161 downwards.
CACTGTACCGCTTCAACGCCGTGCGAGGGACAATCGTTGCAACCTCTCGCTTCGCGAAAGGAGCAATTGAAGCGGCGTTTGCCCAGGGTGCGGCACCGATCACCCTGATCGATGGTGAAAAGCTGCTTGACCTATTGATCGAGCACGGAATGGGCGTTCGAAAGCAGTCGATCGAGGTCCTTACGGTTGACCTGCCTGGGCTATCCCCGGCGGACGACCAAGACGACTAGGCGGTGAAGTACGCAAGGAAGGCAAGCTAACCCGCGCGGGACCAGGTGCCATCGCCCTATGGATGGCTACAAGGGCACACCAAGGTCTCGTGCATTCACAGTGGCCGCGAGTGCGAGTGGGCGTATCAGCCGCGGTCGAGTATGTGGGCCTCGGAAGTCATGGAGAGTCGGGGACGAGACATCCAGTGTCAGTTTCGGGCTTCACGGGATGGCGCTCCGAAGGTCAGGTGCGCTACGGACGCTCAGTACCCCCACCCCCTGCTGAGCCGCGACCTGCCGCAGTTCGGCCACCAGCCGCTGACTATTGGTCTACGTGGCGGAGAGGGAGGGATTCGAACCCTCGGTAGAGCTCTATAACCCTACGACGGTTTAGCAAACCGCTGCCTTAAGCCGCTCGGCCACCTCTCCGCGATTCTGGCCTAATCCTAACAGACCGGTGAGAGCCTGAGGTGCGCACCGCCGCATCCGTCCGATTGTCCACAGAGGTGGGATTGGCTATTCGGCAGCCCTAGTCCCGACCGGCGCGAGCGCCTCGGCTGACCGGAATAGGCCCGCGCCCTCTATCAGTCCCTCCAGCCGCGCCATTCGCTGCTCCACGTGGCTGACTCTCGCGTCGACCGCCCGCAGCCAGCTCACGATCCACAGGGACACTGTCACCTGCACTCCGACAAGAGCCGCGCCGACCGCAATGATACCAATCAGCTCCGCGCTCACGCCCTTAGCCTAGCAGCCGGTCCGAGCCGGCTTCCACTTGTCCCGATAGACTTCAGGAAATCTTGATTCCCGTTGAGACGCTGAAGCAAGCTTCGGCCCAGACGTCCAACGGTTACTCCTCAGCGCCGAAATCAGGCATCCATGCACCCACGAATCACGCAGGAACCATCTGTAGCCGCCGGTCCGGTCTACACTCCGTGCGCCCTCGTCTTCGCGGACCCCCGTCTCGATCGAATCGGGTCGGGCATCCGGAGCATTGAATCTGCCTGCCCCATCCGGCCGCTAGAATGCGTGCGGCGAGATGACTGAGCCGGAACAGCCTGCGACGGCCTTGCAGGCAGAGATCACAAAGCCCAACAGGCGGGAATTCTTGGCGGCCTCTCTGACGGGCACGTCACTGTCCTGCGCAGGCCGAGAGAGAAGACAGCCGAATGTCGTCGTCATCATTACTGACGATCAGGGCTACGGCGACTTGGCCTGTCACGGGAATACGGAACTGCGCACACCGAACTTGGACCGCTTCCACGGCGAGAGCGTTCGATTCACAGACTTTCACGTGGACCCTCTATGCGCCCCCACACGAGCTGCGCTGCTGACCGGCAGGTATGCCTACCGCACCGGCGTAACGGCGGCCTATGCCGGGCGGTCGATTTTGCGGAGGGACGAGACCACGCTGGCCGACTTGCTCGGGCGGGCCGGCTACCGCTGTGGACTGTTCGGCAAGTGGCATCTGGGCGACAACTGGCCCTACCGGCCTAACGAACGGGGGTTCCACGACACGGTCGTCTGCTGGAGCGGCGGAGTCACGCAGGCCGCCGATTGGTGGGGGAACGACTACTTTGACGACACCTACTACCGCAATAATGCGCCGGAGCGCTTCAACGGCTACTGCACAGACGTCTTCTTCGACGAGGCGCTGCGGTTTGTCGACGAGAACGCCGATCGGCCATTCTTCCTATTCGTGCCAACAAACGCGCCGCACGCGCCGTATTGGGTGAGCGAACGCTACAGCGAGCCCTACAGCCGTATGGGGGTCGAAGAGCCCCGCGCGTCGTTCTACGGGATGATCGAGAACATTGACGAGAACTTCGGCCGTTTCCGGGCAAGGCTGGCCGACCTCGGCATCGAGGACAACACGATTGTTGTGTTCATGACCGACAACGGATCGTCCGCAGGGTGGCGGAACGGCCACAACGCCGGGATGCGCGCAGCAAAGGGATCGAACTACGACGGAGGGCACCGCGTGCCGTTCTTCATCCGGTGGCCCGCCGGGGGCGTCGACGGCGGGGTCGATTGCGACGAGCTCGCGGCGCACATTGACGTCGTGCCGACGATCCTGGAGTTGGCCGACATCGATTCCGGCGGGCATCGCCTGGATGGGTCAAGCCTCGTTCCGATGCTTCGGGAGGAGACCCGGAGCGACTTCCCTCGGGAACGCGTCCACTTCATCCAACACCAGCAAGTGCGCCGCAACGGGGAGTACCAGATGGAGTCACCCCGGCCCTTCTTCCACTCCGCCGTACTGACGCATCGCTGGCGGCTGGTAGGCGGTGAGGAGCTCTACGACATCGACGCCGATCCCGGCCAGAGTGTGGACGTATCGGACAAGCACCCCGACGTGGTTGCTCGGCTCAGGGACGCCTACCAAGCGTGGTGGAACGATGTGACCCGAAGGTTCGACGAGTTCTTGGAGATCCCTGTGGGCTCTGAGAAAGCTCCGCTGGTGTGCCTGACCAGCTTCGACTGGTACACGGGAGGCCCTCCAAACCAACGCGAGATTCGCGCGGCCCCTATCGAAGGGCCATGGGTCGAGGGTTTCTGGGCCATCGAAGTCGTCCGGTCGGGCCGCTATATGGTCACCCTCAGGGAGCGGCCTCCGATGGCAAACTACCCGATCGGCGGAGACACAGCCAGCCTGACGATCGGGGGGCATACGAGCAAGAGGCGAGTTCCAGCCGGGGCAGGCGCAGTGCACTTCGACGTGCACCTGGACCGGGGCAAGACAACGATGGCCGCGACCTTTTCGACGCGCGCGGGCCAATCGCGGGGAGCATACTTCGCGTATGTCCAGATCATGGAGCCGTCGTAGCGCGCAGCTGCTGGACAATGCGTGAGAGAGGTGGGCCGTTCCGCGCCCGGAGGGTGCCTTGACCAGGGTCCGGGCCCAGGCACATTCTTTTGTTGATGTTTGGGACGCTTGCCGGAGTCGATCCTTGG
>JAPPMC010000037.1 GCA_028819235.1 Bryobacterales bacterium | reverse complement strand
CATTCACTCTCTGGCCCGCCTACGAGCCACCACCACTGCCCGCTCGAACGTTTACATTGGAATGATCTCCAGCCAGTCAAGTATGCCGTTCGGCTCATCATAAGCCTCACTTGCTGCGTCCACTTGCATTTGCCACTCTTCGTCGCTCATTCGCAGGCCGAATTGTTTTTCAAAGACTCCCCTCACGAATCGAGTTCTCTCCAGATCCTCATCGTCGTCTTCTGCGGGTTCTTGGTCTGCTGGGCCGCACTTCACTAGGACCCTCCTGTTCTCAAACTCCGTCGGTCCGCCACCGGTCTTCGTACTCTCCCAACTTGAGGGTTCGAATCCATGCTCGTTTAGGCCCAGCCAAAAGTAAGAATCGGAACTGCCCAATTGGTGAGCCGACTTATTCACGATCCTGAGTCCCCCCTGATGCTTGCCGACCAACGGCAGACTCTCGACGGCGGCGATCGTCGCCTTCGCTCGCTCTATTTCCCCGGGTCCTGAGAACGGCAGCATCGCGCGCAGTCGCTTAACGAGACGTGGCTTGGCGGCTTCGTATCTGGCGTTCCAGCGCACTTCGTCGATCCTCGTGCCACTTCGCGAGTCGGGCCTAAGGCAGGGGGTGTTCTCGGCGCCGGATCGCTCGTCCTCGATCGGGTCTTCGAGCGCCAAGTCCAAGAGCTTATGCATGGCTTCGCCACATTGGGCATGTGTCAACCGGTCAATCGCGGCGAGCCAGGACTGAAACTCCTTGTTGGTCATCGCCCGAACCCTCTGACTTGCCCGGTCTACTCGACCACAGGTGCTCGCTCCACACTCGCTAAAGCGAGCCGAAGCCCCGAGTACTCTCCTCCTAGGCCGGACTTGGCCGCACGGGCGAGCGATGCACCTTCCGTCAAGTACGGAATCGCCCTTTTCCGGAGGTCTCGAACTTGGTCGACGTGATCCGCAGAGGCTGCTAGGTTCACCCATTCGTTGGGGTCTGATTGATGGTCGTAGAGCTCTTCTGTTCCATCCTCGTAGCGAATGTAGCGCCAGCGCGCCGTCCTGAGCGAGACATTGTCCGGGTTGAACAGCGTTACCGCAGCGCGGCCCGTCTCTAAGTCTGGTTGGCGCATCAGCTCAACGAGGGACTGGCCATCAAACTGGCTAGGGCCGCTGACGCCGCTCAGTTCGACCAATGTCGGGAAGATGTCGATCAAGCTGGCTGGTTCGGCGCTGCTGCCGCCGATCGCGTAGTCGGCCGTCCGACTCCGTGCGGGCGCCACGATGAGGGGGACTCTGGTGGAGCGCTCCCATCCTGTCCACTTGCCCCAGTGCTCCTTCTCGCCGAGATGCCAGCCGTGATCGGACCACAGCACGATGATGGTGTTGGCGGAAGCTCCGGATCTGTCCAGAGCGTCCAACAGCCGGCCGATCTCGTGGTCCACATAGGTCACGCTTGCCAGGTACGCCTCTACCGCTGCGCGCCACTGGCCGTGCTTGACGACCGTCGCGTGGCTCCCCGCCGTGACCGGCTCCAAAGCCCAGTGCCTTGCCGTGGCGCTCAGGTCGTCTAGGTCGTCCCCTCTGACCGGTGGCAGTTCCCCCGGCGACTCCTCGAAGCGGTCGAAGAATCGCTTCGGGGCCCACAGCGGAATGTGCGGCCGGTAGTATCCGACGCCTAGGAAGAACGGCCTGTCGTGCGAACCTTGGATTCGCTCGATTGCCCAGTCCGTGATCTGCGTGTCCCCGAAGTCGGAGTCGGGGACGTCGAACGCGCCCCAGTCGAAGGACTCGCCAGCCGATCGATTAGGGCGCCGGTCGGAGGGCATCCGGTTCAGAGGGAGAACAACTGTCCTTCCGAGGCTGTCGGCCGTGACGTGCTTGGGGTTGTCCGTTCCCTTGGAAGGGAGTTCGGCGTCGGTGTACTCGACGGCTTCCTGCGACAGCGGGCTCCACCGCTGGCCGACCGTAAAGTACTCGTCGAACAAGGACTTGCCCCCAGAGTGCAGCAGCTTCCCCGTGCCCCAGACGCGATAGCCGGAATCCTTGAAAGCAGTCGGCAGCAGGATTCCCTCCGGGTAGGTCCTGTCCAGCGTCTGGCCACCTTGGTTGGCCCACACGCCGGTCACGGTGGCGAGACGCCCGCTGAATACCGCCGCACGGGATGGGTTGCACGCTGGCGCCGCGGTGTGGGCGTTCGTGAAGAGCACTCCCCTCGCGGCCAACCGGTCGATGTTGGGCGTCAGAGCTTGGGGATGGCCGCGCATGCATCCGACCCAGTCGTTCAGGTCGTCGACGGCGACGAACAAGACATTGGGATGCTCGGGTTGTTCCGCACGCTGGCCGCCACCGCTGCAGCTCAGCACGGCGACCAACAGAAACGGGAATAGCCTAGGATTGGCCACGCCCGATTGTAGACCGCGGTTGAACCGTAGGAGGGCCGCCGCGCTTACGTCACGGAGTGGCTGCAGACGACTCGACGACCGGCCACACGGCCCCGCCCGAAACGCCGCTCGCCGCTTGGGCTGATTCCAGACGCTCCGGTGCGGGTTGCGGCGTTTGGCACCCGCTCAAGGGATAGTTGAAGGTAATTGGGATGGTCGCTCTGGCACCTCCGTAGACCGCAAGACCAATCCCCCTGCCCGTGCGCGTACTGATAGTCGACAACAAGGACTCGTTCACGTTCAACCTCGTGCAGCTTGTCGAGCGCCTGACCGGCGCTCCGCCGATCGTCCTCGACAACTCGGACTGCCGCTGGCAACGCATGCTACAGGACGGCCGAATCGGAGCAGTGATCATCTCGCCCGGACCTGGCACGCCCCTCCGCCGATCGGACTTCGGGATGTGTCCGCAACTGATCGCAGAAGCCGACGTTCCCGTGCTAGGAATCTGCCTTGGGCACCAAGGCATCGGATGTGCGTACGGCGCCAGTCTGGTCGCCGCTCCGGTGCCGATGCACGGGCGAGTGTCTCGGGTCACCCACCAAGGCGGGTCGCTGTTTGACGGCATACCGGAGTCCTTTGACGCCGTTCGATACCACTCTTGGTGCCTTGATGGCGAGTCGATGCCGGGCTGCCTCAGAGTGTCGGCCACGACGGCCGACGGCGTGCCGATGGCTATCAGCCATGTGAACCTGCCGCGATTCGGCGTCCAGTTCCACCCTGAGTCCATTGCGGCCGAGTTCGGAGAGCGGATTGTGCTCAACTTCCTGCGCCTCTCTGGCCTGGCCAATGACAGCCCTGGGACTCCCGTCAGAGGGGAACGCCGCGCGTCCGGCCGAGGCGTGCAATGCCGACCCATCGCCGAAGTGCGACGGCTCGAAACCTGGGTGGACCCCCTCGACGCATTCGAACGCCTCTACGCCAGCAAGCGATACGCCTTTTGGCTCGACAGCGCAATGCGGAGTCCCGGTCTTGCGAGGTTTAGCGTGATGGGCGACGCTTCGGGCCCCGGGAGTTCGGTGCTTCTCTACAGGACGTGCGACCGCTCGGTCCAGACTCGGCGTTCCGGCATCTGGCGGACGCACCGAACCAACTCGCTCGTCGACGAGCTCAGGCGACGGCTCCGGCCCCGACAGGGGGCACGGCTGGGACTTCCGCTGCCCTTCCAGACAGGTCTCGTCGGTTTCATTGGATACGAGCTGAGGAGTGAGTTCGGCGCACCTGCCTGCCGAGAGTTCGAGGGACCCGATGCAGCCTTCTTCGACGTGGACCGATGCTTGGTCTTCGACCACGATGCCCGCGATGTATTTCTGGTAGCGCGGCCCGATCCTGGCGGCCTCGACGCAGGAGGCTGGTTTGCCGAAGTCTCGCGCGCGCTCGATGGCTCCCAGCCGGCAGCGCTCCCGCGCCAGCGGGGGCAGCCGCCGGTAGTCGCGGAACTCGCGGACGGGCCGGAGACGTATGAGTCAAAGATCCGGCAGTGCTTGAGCCAGCTTGCCAAGGGTGAGTCGTACCAGATCTGCCTCACCAGCGAGTTCTCCGCCCGCTGCCGAGTGTCTCCATGGGCCGCATACCGGGACCTCCGGCGCCTAAACCCGGCCCCGTTCGCGGCCTACCTTCGGCTCGGAGGATTCTCCGTCCTCAGTTCCTCGCCCGAGAGGTTCTTGAGGGTGTCGCCCGATCGCGTCATCACCGCAAGGCCGATCAAGGGGACCTGTGCGCGAGGTAGCGATCCGGTCGCAGACGCTCGGCTCGCGCACTGGCTGCGCACGGATGAGAAGTTCCGATCGGAGAACTTGACGATCGTTGACTTGCTGAGGAACGACATAGGTCGCGTGGCGTCTGCCGGATCCGTGCGCGTTCCGCGGCTGATGGATGTCGAGTCCTTCGTCACCCTGCACCAGCTCGTGAGCACGGTCGAGGGCCGCTTGCCCACGGACCGGGACTGTTTGGACTGCCTCGCGGCTGCCTTCCCAGGCGGCTCGATGACTGGTGCACCGAAACTACGGACAATGTCTATCATCGACAGGCTTGAGGGCCGCCCGCGCGGACCGTACTCGGGTGCGATCGGCTACATTTCGCACGGCGACACGATGGACTTGAGCATCGCGATCCGGACGCTGGTCATACGGGATTCCCTTGTCACGATTGGGTCGGGAGGGGGCATCGTCGCCATGTCGAGCCCCCGGGAGGAGTTTGAGGAGATGCTCCTCAAGGCTCGGGCGCCGCTGACCGCCCTCGCCGTTGCCTGTGCGGGCGAGCCCGCCGCTGTGAGGATCAGGTACGCCACCCCGTGAGCACCTAACGCGGCGCCGCGCGAGAGTGAGATACGGCGCCAGTGAAAAGCGCGTCAGGCCTAGGCGGCGATAATGGCGGAAAGAGGTGCAGCCATTCGCTCTGCGAGAGGCCAGACGGACCGTGAGCAGTAGTGGGTCAGGCCAGAAGGCATCTGCCAGGCCGAGGCCCGATCCGCTGGGTTGGGATTTCGAGGACATTCCGACGCCCGTCCTCCAGTGCCCGCCGGTTCAATACCTGCCCCGCAACTCGAAAGGGAACGACCTGGTCATTGGAGACGTGCACGGCCAGCGTGCGACGTTCGAGCGAATGCTTGACGAAGTTGGATACTCACCCGAGCGGGGCGATAGGATTCTGTTGCTTGGGGACGTGATTGACCGTGGACCGGACTCCCCGGGCATGCTCTCTTGGCTGCAGCGCGACGGGGTGTACTGCATTCGCGGGAATCACGAGCAGTTGATGATTGAATCGCTCGACGGCAATAAGCTCATGGAGGAGCTGTGGGTCGGTCACAATGGCGGCGGGTGGGCTTCCGATCTGGGCCCGGGTGCGTTGGAGGACTGGCGGCACGCGCTGAACTCGCTACCAGTTGCGTTGGAAGTCGACGTCCCCCAAGGCAAGATGGTCCTGGTCCACGCCGAAGTCTCCGAGACGACCCCTTGGTGGGCCACCCGGGAGTGGCTTGAGGAGGGCGATCGAACCGCGCTGATTCGGTCGATCTGGTCGAAGTCAAGAGTCTGGAACCGGCCCGAGCGTGATGCAGGTGTCCCGGATGTCTGGCGCACATTCCATGGCCATGTGGCGCTCAAGAAGTTCATCAACGTCGGGAACATGCGTTGGATCGATCGAGGCGCTGGTCACGCCAACTCATACGATGGGGCCGCATTGGCGTGCGTGGTGATCGAGCCGGAGGGAACCGAGCGCGCACCAGTCTTGGTCCGTGTGCGGGATGTGGAAACGCGCTACACCTGAGCCAAGAGCAATCCCGATCGACACGACCAAGCATAGGGCGAGCTGGAACCGGGAGTTATCTCCTGGTGGCAACTTGGCACGACACGAGGGTTCCGGAGCCTCATCCCCGGACGCGCAACGCCAAGGCTACCCCCAAGAGGGACGCCCTTAGTAGCGGGGGTAGAACTAGCGGAACCAAGAGCACTCTTACGTACTGTCACCGGAGGCTACCGGCGCGTCGTGGCCTAGGACGAAATCGATGCGCCATTCCGGACCACCATCGATGAACTGTTCCGCGGTGGTCGCCGTGAAGCACAGGGGTCCTTCCGCCAGATGTATCGGCTTCCTATTGAGCCAAGGCGTCCGCCGCAGTCTAGCGACTCTAGTGCAATTTGGGCGAATATCCGTTGGCCAACGCCTCAACTACCGATTTGGGAGTAATGACGATTGCACACCCGGACGGTATATCGAGCCTCTTGTCGTAGCCGGTAGGCGTATAGCGGACCAATGACGAATCGAGGACAAGCCATGCCTCACCATCCAGTTCCACGAACGTACCATTAGGGAGGTCCTCGAATCTACCGGGGTACCCACGCTGTCTTGTCGGGAAGTTGACGATTCGCTCTTTGTGAAGAATCCGGTCCATCTCTGTGGCGGCTACACCGCCGTTCCCAGGCCACGCTGCCTTGAATTGGACGAAGGCGCCCTTGCGGCACGTCCAGCAGGGACGGTGACCGGCAGCCAGCGCAACGGCTTCGTCTAGGAAGAAGAGCTGGGTGTTTTTCCCAGGTGCCATAAGGGAAAGCTTCTTGCCGCCGAACTTTGGGTCGCAACTGATCCATCTGGTGCCCTTCCAGAGCGCATTGCCGAGCTTGTCAGGCGCGACAGCCAAAGCGCCCCGGTTGCCCATCAATAGACCCCGGGCCGATGTTCTAATGATCTCACCGAAAGGGGTGACGCGGTTTTGCCGAGGCATTCCTCAATTGTTGCTCAGGGGCCGCGAGGGGTCTTGCGCGGCGCCAACTGCATTCCACCAGTGCCCATGCGATGGAACCGACCCTAGCCGGACAGCTTCGCTGCTGCCCCCGGACGACGGGGCCCGCCCGGATTCGCAATCAGGCCACGGAGAATCCGAGGACCGCTCCGCTCTGGCAGAAAAGCAAACTGCGCAAGAGTCTCAGGCATGATAATACTCTCCTGTAAATGAGAACGATCATCGAGACCAATTACGCTGCGATCGACAACACCGACGCCCGTTCCGCCGCCCAGCTCTTGGTGGCGAACGCCGCCGGTATTCGCCGCACTCCACCGACATTGAAGTCAGGATTGTTGGATTCGGCAGCGCTGTGAGGTCACACGAGTCCTTCGCGTCGTGCCAATCGCGCTCCGAGTGTAGAACGTGCTGAACGCGAGTGATGATTTGATGCACACGAGTTATGCTCTGAATATGCGGATTATGCTCTGAATATGCGGACGACCATTTCGCTCGACGACCGCCTGGCACAGCGGGTCCGCCGGCGCGCTGCAAGCCAGGGCCTCAGTGTGAGTGCCTATGTCGCGGCGATTCTCGACGATGCCATCAAGGGTCCGGTGCCGTCGGCGGCCAAGCCCTTTCGCCTCATAACGGTTGGCGGCAGCGGCCCCGCGGCTGGAGTTGACCTTGACCGGCCCCGGTCCCTCGATATTTTGGATGACGAGGAGCGGTGGGCTTCCCGGACTTGACCGCCATGGCGATGCCGGATGTCAATCTGCTCGTCTATGCCCACCGGGAAGATTCCTCGCCAGAGCACCTTCGATACGCGCAATGCCTGAAGAAGCTGGCCGTTGTTGCCGAGCCGTATGCTCTGTCGGTGCTCGCGTTGGCAGGCTTCGCCCGCATCGGGAAGAACCGTCGGATCTTCTCCAGACCGTCGAGCCCTGGCGAGGCGTTTGCGTTCGTTCGAGAGATGGTAGACCGACCGAATGCTCGTGTCGTCGGCCCCGGTCCTGGTCATCTTGAGAACGTCACGCGCCTCTGCCTGGTCTCTGGAGCCTCGGGCAACCTCGTCGCCGATGCGCAGCACGCCGCGATCGCCATCGAGCACGGATGCACTTTGGTGTCCACCGACTCTGACTTTGCCCGCTTCAGAGACCTTCGCTGGCGACATCCGCTGGCACCGGCAGTGGGCAACTAGGGTGATGCCGCAGTCTTCCGGGCACCACAGATCTATTGGCGTGCCGACCTGCGACTGACTGGTGCCTTTATCCGGAATGCGCCCTTGGCCGTTATGCGCCCTTGCCCCCAGTTTCCTCGGGAAAACC
>JAPPMC010000078.1 GCA_028819235.1 Bryobacterales bacterium | reverse complement strand
CCAAGGATCGACTCCGGCAAGCGTCCCAAACATCAACAAAAGAATGTGCCTGGCTTTCTTGCGGCAGCAGACTCGGCGGGACTGCACCTTGCCCTGAGCGGAGTTCCCGACTCGCTACGGTCAGAACTGAAACGAAGCCTGCCCCCTTCATTGCACGCCAGATTGCGCGTCGCGCCGAACGAAGACCGGGCTCTAGAAGTCTGCGAGGACCTGATCCTTGGCTATTGGCAGGACCAGATTAAGCGTGCCGAGGGGCGCCGCTCAGCACTGTTCGACCGTGTCTCTGGAGACCTTGAGCGGCAGCTGGAGCGCCAGATCGAGTTTGAGGATCTCGTGCAAGCACTCGACCCTTGGCTCAGGCCCCGACTATACGCCGCCGGAGACTCGTTGGCGGGACCGGACGCGCTGGTCGAAGGCATCCAACTCTTGGTCTCTGGACTGGCGTCCGCCTGTGACCACAAGGGCGCACGCCTGTACCAATACGGCCCCGGAGATCCGGTCTGGCTGCCCGGAAGGCAGCGTGACGGAGCGGCGTCTGTTGTCGCGGACAACCCCTGCCGGGCCGTCGTGCTTGCGACGAAAGATCAGCGTTGGCTCGAATCCCACCGCGAAGCACTCATTGTGAGGCTCTACCGGTACCTGCTGGCCGAGCGCGTTTCCGGCAGGCCTGCGGCAAGGTGATTATCGGATGGCGGAAAAGCAATCCACGGATTGCAATTAAGGACCGTTGAACTGGGAAGCGTGACACGTCGATCCGAATCCCCCTATGGTTCCAAAGAGAGACTGTTGCGTAAGGGACGCCACCCGGGTTGTGGGAAAACGAGCATCCGATGGATTCCATGCACGCCAATGCGAACCTGCGCCCGTTCGGGCAGCATCGAATGAACGGATGAGGAATGAGAGTTGATGCTAGCGAGTCGTGGTCAACAATTCGCGAGCTGCTTGGCGAAGTGCGCGAGCGTGCGTCGCACTTCCTCGAGTCTCTGCCCGGGCGCCCCGTCGCTGCAGCCCGGAGCACAGACGATCTCGTTCGCGCGCTCGGGGGCACGTTGCCGCGGCTGGGGAGGCCCGCCTCGGCGATCCTCGAGCAACTCGACGAAATTGGCTCCCCGGGTACGGTTGCAAGCGCCGGTCCTCGATACTTCGGATTTGTCACGGGCGGTTCCCTGCCCGCATCGCTGGCTGCGAATTGGCTCGCGGCGGCGTGGGATCAGAACGCCTTCAGCCAAACGAGCTCGCCGATCAGTGCCGCGATCGAGTCCGTAGCGTTGCGATGGCTTCTGGAGATTCTAGGCCTCCCAGCGACCGCAGGCGCCGCTTTCGTCACCGGAGCAACGATGGCAAACTTCGCTGCGCTCGCAGCGGCGCGGCGATCTGTGCTACTCGCGCACGGCTACGATGTCGATCGGAAGGGTCTGCAGGGAGCGCCGGAGATCACTCTTGTGGCGGGCGAGCAGGCCCACGCGACCCTCTTCAAGGCGTTCGGAATGCTCGGGTTCGGGCGCGAACAAGTGATCCGAGTGTCAGCCGACGGACAGGGCCGCATGCGCACCGATGCGCTCCCCGAACTGACCGGGCCCGCGATCGTATGCACTCAAGTCGGAAACGTGAACACGGGAGCGTTCGATCCGGTGGGGGCAATCAGCAATGCAGTCCAGACGGACGACGTTTGGATTCACGTCGACGGTGCATTCGGCCTCTGGGCAAGGGCTTCGCACCAGTTTGGTGAGCTCACAGAGGGAATCGAACGTGCCGATTCGTGGGCGACCGACGCACACAAGTGGCTCAACGTGCCCTATGACAGTGGCGTGGCCATCGTGCCCAACGCTGAAGCGCTGCGCGGCGCGTTGTCGTTGCAGGCGGCGTATCTGCCGGAACGTACAGGCCGCGAGCCGTTCGCCTACACTCCCGAGTCGAGCCGACGTGCGCGAGGGGTTGAGATCTGGGCGGCGATCGCATCGCTCGGCCGCGATGGGGTAGAGGCGCTCGTGGAGCGCAACTGCCGCCACGCACAGCGCTTCGCAGGAGGGCTGCGTGCTGCTGGCTACCAAGTCCTCAATGACGTAGTTCTCAATCAGGTACTGGTTTCGTTTGGTGATGACCGGGCCACGTCGGAAGTTATCCACGGCGTACAGCGCGACGGGACGTGCTGGTGCGGCGGTACGAGTTGGAAGGGCTCGACGGCAATGCGTATCAGCGTTTCGTCGTGGGCGACAACGGGAGAGGACGTCGAGCGGAGTCTCGCCGCGATTCTGAGAGTTGCCAGCGGTGTCACGCCGAATCGTGGCTAACTGGCCGCAGCCTCAGTATCCTGATCACGAAGACGCCGGTCTCGGCGTACGCGCGGCTGGCGACGAATCGAGGCGGCGGGGGATGGATCGTGTACTCGAGCGCGTCGGAACCAGCCCGAGCAGGTACGACGCTCTAGCTCCGGGAAACGCGATCAACAACGCCGGTCCGCCCTTCCAACCTACAATCCGCCAGCCATGTCTATGAATGACCCGGTCACGTAGGAGGCGTCGTCTGACAGGAGCCACAGAATCGCCGCAGCCACTTCGTCAGGTTCACCGCCGCGACCCATCGGCAACGCACCCTCTAACCGCTCCACCCGCAGGGGGTCGCCTCCTTCTGCATGAATTGCGGTACGGATGAATCCCGGGCGGACCGCGTTCACACGGATTCCGTCCTGTGCCACCTCACGCGCAACACCAATAGTCAAGCTGTCAATCGCCCCTTTGGATGCCGCGTAATCGACATATTCATTGGGCGAGCCGGTCCGAGAAGCGGCCGACGAGACGTTAACGATCGCTCCGCCGATCCCTCCAAACCGTCGGCTCATTCGCCTGATGCCTTCCCTGGTGCAGTACATAGTCCCGATCAGATTTGTCGTGAGAATCGAATTCCAGCGATCGCTGTTCATGTTCTCCAGTCGAGCGGCGGGTGCCAGCGTACCGGCATTGTTGACGACTCCCACAAGATTCCCAGGCAGGGCATCGATCGCGTTGAAGAGCCGGGTCACGTCTTTCTCTCGGCCGACATCAGCCTGCACAGGGATTCCATCTCCACCCCGGTCTCGAATCCCATCGACAACAGAGGCAGCCGCCTCGAAGCTCCGCCGGGAATTCACACACACGAAGTAGCCGTGCGCTGCCGCCCTGAGGGCAGTTGCGGCACCAATGCCGCGACTACCTCCTGTGACCAGCAACAGTCGTTCTGATTCCATCGCTGTACTGTAGCCGTTCGGGGGAGGCATCTAGCGGAATGCCGACTTGTTCCGGTCGCTCCCGTCGTGGCATTGGGCACTCGCATAGAGCCGCGCCCGCCGCTTCTGGGCACCGGCAAAACCAGCATTCCCCGCACGTCACCCACTCGTGCCGGGTTGGATCTGGTGTTGGTCAGCGGCGTCGGCACACCGAACAAGCGCAGATGAGGAGGACGTCATGAGACTCCAGCGAGCCAACAAACGCCCCGGCCCCCGCTCCGGTCGCTCCGCTCCCTCCTCGGGGACCGGGCGCAGTGTGCCATCTTCATTGCCCAGAAGTGTGCCATTTTCGATGCCCATTGACAGCTCGGAAAGCTCCCTGGTGTCAATACCGGCGGCGACTGGAGCGTGGCGCAGCGCGGGATGAGAAAGTGAGATAACGACGGAGGGGAGTTTGCACCTCGGGCAAGGGGGGCGACTAGGGATTACGCAATTCGCCGTGGCGCACGGGCGAAAGAGCGAAGCTTGCAGGCGTGTACGCGGCCAAGCCCACTCTGAGGCGACCCTAGGCCCGTAGAGTGCGGGCCGCGATCGATCACCTGCTCTCCAGTCTTGCTAGCAGTCGCACTCAGATAGTGCTGCTTCGAATCGCGAACTGCGCGGATCAGGCCCTGCGAACACGCACTCGCCGTTTCCCGGGTTCCACATTGAAGTAGACGCAGTCCGGGTGGTGGAACACCATCGCGCTGACGCTTGCCTCGGGATCCATCATGTCGCCCTCTGTGAGACTCACACCGATGTCCTGGGGGCTCAGTACTTCGAACAGGCCTCGCTGATCGGCCAGATCAGGACAAGCGGCATATCCGAAACTGTAGCGTCGACCGCGATACTTGCCCTTGAGTCGATCGGCCATCGTCATCTTTGGAGGATCCGCAAAACCCCAGTCTTCCCGAATCCGTCGGTGAGCCCACTCCGCAGCCGCCTCGGCCGACTCGATGGCCAAGGCTTGAATGGCGTGCGATAGGAAATACTCGCCGTCTTCCTTGTACTTTTCCGATTTTTCGCGGATACCCTCTCCAGCTGTGACGCACAGGAGTGCCAGCGAGTCTCGGTGGGCATTCGGGGGGCACACGTAGTCCGCGAGGCTCAGCCCGTCGCGCCTGCGCTGGCGCGGAAAGGAGAACTCACGCAGCAGCGCGTTCGAATCCGGTTCGAAGAGCCTAATCTCGTTACCGGAGGGCTCGGCTTCGACAAAGCGCCAGACGGCGCGCACTCGCATGAACCGCTCAGCCTCGGCCATGACGCCTTCCATCGCAGTTCGCAGCGCGAGAGCTTTCTCATCCCTCTCCCCAAGCGCCCTCCGGAAGTTTCCACGGAAGCCCATGTGGCGCGAATACAGCATTGCTGGGTTGATGTACTGCCACAAATTCCTCAGATTAGGAATGTTCTTGCGCATCCGATTGCCGTAGGGCCACTTGCGCGGAAGGATGTCTGCCCGGACGCGCGAACTGCGTGCGACCGTTCCTGCCACTAAGGAATCTGGGCTTCGCCGGCTGTCGTCGGCCAGAGGGGCATGCTCTGCACGCATCGCGTCTCGCTGACCCGCGTCCATCAGCTGATCCAGTAACGACAGACCGCTCATGGCGTCCTTGGCGTAGCAAGTCAGCTCTCGATAGGCGGGGGCGATGCGCTTGCGCGTGAAGTTCCGGCTCAGCGCGGCACCGCCAACCAGCATCGGCACTTTGACCCCTGCGGCCCTTAGGTCAGTAGCGGTGACGACCATCTGCTGGGCACTCTTGACCAGCAGCCCGGAAAGGCCGATTGCGTCGGGCTGGTGTTCGCGGCTCGCCCGGATCAGATCTTCCGGGGGCACCTTGATTCCGAGGTTCACCACTGTGTAGCCGTTGTTCGAGAGGATGATGTCAACCAAGTTCTTGCCTATGTCGTGGACATCCCCCTTTACGGTCGCCAAGATCACACTACCCTTGCCGCTGTCCGCGCTCTTTTCCATGTGGGGCTCGAGGTGGTCGACGGCCGCCTTCATCGCCTCGGCGGATTGCAGCACCTCGGCGACGATCAGCTCGTTGTTGTTGAACAGGCGGCCCACTTCCTTCATGCCGTCCATCAGCGGCCCGTTGACGATGTCCAGTGCGGGAACGCCATCAGCAAGTTTCAGGTCGAGGTCATCCACTAGGCCTTGCTTGGTGCCCTCGACCACACAGCGGGCCAGACGCTCGTCGAGCGGAAGCTGAGCACGCTTCGGCCCCTGCAATCGGACTGCGCCCCGGAAATGCTCGGTGAGTCGTGCGATGTGTAGCTGGTTCAGCTGGGCGCGCTGCTCAGCGGACTGCCCTCGGTGATCCCGGGGCACACCCTCGCCATCGACTGGGAGATTGAACAGCAGCCCCTCGGCCAGCGCCCGCTCCTCGGGTTGGATCGCCGAGAACCTTCGCAATCGCTCGGCATTCACGATGGCCAAGTCGAGGCCCGCCTTGGTGGCGTGGTAAAGAAAGACGGCGTTGAGGACTTCCCGCCCTGCGATCGGCAGTCCAAAGCTGACGTTGCTGATCCCGAGCAACGTCTTGACCCCAGGCATCTCGTCCTTGAGGATGCGCACGGCCTCGATCGTTTCGACAGCACTGCCGATGTAGTTAACATCCCCAGTGCCACACGGGAATACCAGCGGATCGAAGACGATGTCGTGCTCGGGAATGCCCCACTTGCCCACCAGCAGCGCGCGAGCCCGGCGCGCGATCGCGACCTTGCGCTCGCGGGTGATTGCCTGAGCCTGCTCGAGATCTTCGTCGATCGCCCCGACGACCACGGCCGCCCCATAACGCCTGAGGAGTGGAACGACCTGATCGAAGCGCCTCTCACCATCTTCGAAGTTGATCGAATTCACGATCGCCTTGCCCTGGCAGTAGGTCAGGGCGCGTTCAACGGCCACGGGACTGGTCGTGTCGATCATTAGAGGGGCCTTGACCTTGCGGATCAGAAGCCTGTAGAAGGAGTCCACGTCGGCAAGTTCATCTCGGTCGGGGTTTTCGAGGTTCACGTCGATTACCTGGGCACCTCCGCGGACCTGGGCACGCGCAATCTCAGAGGCATCCTCGAAGCGCTCCTCGGTGATGAGGCGCTTGAAGCGCCTGGAGCCAACCACGTTGGTGCGTTCTCCGACGAGAATCGGCCGGGTGTCGTCAGTCACCTCGACCACATCGATGCCGGTGAACTTGGTGGACGCCTCGGGACGATACCGGCGCGGCGCATAGTGCTGCGCCATCTGAGCGATTGCGCGTATGTGGTCCGGGGTCGTTCCGCAACAGCCCCCAACGATGTTCAGCCACCCGTTTCTGGCGAAGCGCTCGAGGACCGCAGTCAGGGATTCCGGGGACTCGTTGTAGAGTCCGTCCTCGTCGGGCAGCCCGGCGTTCGGGTAGCAGCAGACCAGCGAGGCGGTCGTCTCGTGGATGGTCCGAAGATGGTCGGTCATGTACTCGGGGCCGGTGGCGCAGTTGAGGCCGATCCCAAGCGGTCGCGCATACTCAAGCGAAACGGAGAAGGCCTCAGCCGCCTGCCCCGCCAGCATCGAGCCCATGGGCTCGATCGTGCCGCTCACCACAATCGGAATCCGCCGACCGAACTCTTGCAGCGCCTGACCGACTCCGATCAGCGCGGCCTTGACGTTGCGCGTGTCTTGGCATGTCTCCAGCAGAAACAAGTCGCAGTGCTCAGCTAGCGCGAGTGCCTGGGCTCGATAGGAAGCTGAAATCTCTCCGAATTCGATGCCCCCCGTGACGGTGATCGACTTCGTCGACGGTCCCATCGAACCCGCCACAAATCTGGGCCGCCCGGGCCGGGACCACGAGTTGGCGACCTGCCGGGCCAAACGACCGGCCTCGCGGTTGATGTCCTCGACCCGCGCTTCCAGCCCGTACTCGGCGAGCACGATATCCATGGCCCCGAAGGTGTTGGTCTCGATGATGTCTGCGCCGGCGGCGCAGTAGGAGGCGTGAATGTCGGACACCACGTCAGGACGGGTCAGCACTAAGTGCTCGTTGCACCCTTCCAGCGCGGCTCCGCCAAAGTCTCGGGCGGACAGCGTACGTTCCTGGATCGCAGTGCCCATGGCACCATCCAAGACCAAGATCCTTTCGAGGAGTCCCTCCTTCAGGAGTTTGAGACGGTCCGGCGCAGACTGCATCAGGCTCGGGCCCCGGCCGGGACCCACATTCCCATTATGTGTTCGGACCAACGAGGCGCAGCGTGCTCAGCGCACGCGGCGGCCAAGTCCCTGATCGGTACGCCCACTACTCTGCTCGCCGAGGGCCGTGGCCCGTTGGCCAGTCATCGGAGAGTAGGGGATGAGGTGGCCCACGGCGATGCACTCCGCGGACGCGACACCAGTCTCAAGCCACAGTTCGGATCGCGTCACTAGGGCGGGGCATCCGCCGCCGCTCCCCGGCCCGCCCGAGCCAACCCGGAAACGGGTAGCGCAGCTCCGCGATTTGCTCCGACTCTGGGGTGGTCTTCCGCCTGGAGCGCGGGGCCGTGAGGCCCATTGCCTCCGACAACAACCTCTTTAGCACCCGCCTCACTCGGAGTCATCCTGGCGGGCCGTCTTTCGGATGATGGACCGACGCCCCAGGATTCGAGCCTCAATGAGCATACTGTTCAGCGCTTCTCGGTCGGGGAAGGTAAGGTGAGCGAAATCCCCCGAGCGGTCTAACCCGTCCAGAACTTCGGCGATCCTTCTGGTGACGTGGGTCCGTACTCAGGGGCTTTCAATGTTAAATGGATCGGGCGATGTCTGAGCGACGGTTGAGAGAG
>JAPPMC010000129.1 GCA_028819235.1 Bryobacterales bacterium | reverse complement strand
CCAAGGATCGACTCCGGCAAGCGTCCCAAACATCAACAAAAGAATGTGCCTGGGCTGCACGGCCGGGGCAAACACGGGGATCGCCTGGCCGCTGTAGAGTTACACGGAAGAGCAGCACCCGAATCAGATGACCGACTTGCCGTCCGGGAAGGACACCAGTACTTGAGGTAGACGCCGAGGGTCTGTGCGAGCGAACTCCGATCCAAAATCGGAGCCGGGAAACTGGCTTCCCTACCCCCATCCCGGGCCCAGCCAAGGCTTGAGCCAGCAATTCGGGGATGTGTGTGGGCATTGGGATGGATTCCAGCCCGACTCTCAGCCAACTACCGGGAACGTCCTCGCATTTGGGACCGCAATCCATCGAACCGCGGCCCGACTTGGCGGGAATCAGGCCAAATGGCCTCATGAGCACAGCCACGATGCGAGAGCATGCAGAGTGATTGTGGAACTGCCAGCGGGCCTAGGGCAACCCGAGCGACAAGAGCGAGGAACCGACCCCCGTGTCGATCTGGCTAGGCCTGCCGCAAGGCCAACCTCAGGCGCAAACAGCAGCGCGAAGAGCCGTGGTCCTATTCGTTGGACGTGGTTCGAGGCAATCCTTGGCATCCCGCGCCACTGCAGACGGAGGAGACATCCGTCTCTCAGTGGATGCTCTCTATACCAGCAGGCCCCGATCCTGCTCATTCTGCCCGGCGGCCCTACCGATTCCTGACACGGTAGGTAACCGAACCGCTACCCGATAGTCGAGGGGGCGAGTCGGACTGTTGCTCGATTTGTCGGCTGTCGGAGACACCACCGTGTGCTGCCCAAGGACCCTTCATTTGTTGGTTGGTTTGAGATCCTACGCCGAGGCGGTCTGGCAACGCAGCATACGCCCGGCGAAGTCACGCAGGAACTCTTCACGCCACTGGTTTACTGTGACGGCGCCGAGATGGGGCCCTTCGGCGAAAGCCCGATCCGGATCATCGGTCCACCAACGAGGATGTCGCGCGGACGGCCTACTCGCCGCATCCGGTGACGGAGCGACGCTGGTGAATGACCCCTCCAGTCCGTTCAGCTCAGCAGCAGCGCTCTTCGTGCGGTAGGACCAGCGCTTCGTTTCCTTCGGCACGAATCGAAAACGGTACCCGGAAGGCTGTTCGGGAGCCGCCGGAAACTCCTGCCCGTCCACCAGCAGACTTGCCGTCGAGCCTCTTGGCCCCGGAAGGACGATTTCCAGCACGCCGAACGTCTCAAGCTCATCGTCGAAAGTAGTGAGCCGGTCGAATATGCGCTTCGGTCGTTCCCAGGCACGTACGAAGCGGCCGCCCCAGCCTGGCAGCGAAGGATTCTCGGCAGATCCCATCAAGTAGGTCACCGACGGCGTATCGCCCATCTTGATCACGCCGCCCAAGTGCCGAACGAAGTAATCGCCGAGCGCGCCGCGTCCCCTGATGTGAGCTTCGACAAAGGTCCGGTTGCCGAGGTCCCCGGACTGCTCTCCACCCTCGAACCAGCCACGATAGGTGGAATTGTTCTCGATGATCCACAGATCCGGATGATTTTGCTCGATGAAGTTGTAGGCCGCCGGGCTCCACTTCTTATTCGGACCGGCAATGAAGTATACGCGCAACTTGTCTTTGATGGACGGATTGTCGTGCAGCGCCTGAGCGACGTCCTCGATCGTTCCCCAAACCAGCACATAGAGTGGCCGAGGATCGTCGCGCCGAGCGCAGTCGATGATCCAGTCGGAACCTTCAGTGGGACGACCATAGCCCGCCCCCACCGCGAACTCGGTCTCACCCTGTTTCGTAATTGACCGAAGCTCGTTGGGACTCGGATATCGGTCGGACCATGTGCGGAGGTTCGGGTAATCGACCTCGTAGCGATCGACCACATCCAGAATGTGCCGCTTGCGGCCGGCGCCCCATGGCGAAGAGACGATCCCTTCTATGTCGAACAGGTCGGAGTAGACCAAGAGGTGGACCATGGACTGGAAGTCATCCGGGTCAGAGCCGCCGATGTCGGTCGAGACCAACACACGGTGACGCTCCTCGGAGCCTTGAGTCTGGTGTTGCTGGAGCCCCCTCGCGAGCGAAGCGGGCAGACCGAGGGACGCGGTCAAGAAGTGGCGTCGGGTGGCGAAGTCCATCGGGTCATGCAGCCTTTCTGCTGTCCAAGGTTCCTCTTGCCACCTGCCGGCGCACCGGGAAGCTCGCCGTTTCCGGCGAGAACGGTCCTTTGGTCAGCCACCCATCCTCTGACACCGGTGTGGTCTCGAAGCGGGCTGGATCCGGCACGACGTGCTTGATACACTCGCGCTGCCAAGTGTAGGCGACGTGCAGGAGCTCGTGGCGGGCCGGGACCACTGAATGGTAGGAGAACTGTTTTCTGGACCCGCCGTACTGCTCAAGGATAAGCGACGCCTCCCAGCAAATGCAGTTCCAGCGCAAGGCTACTTTTGGACGCCGCGTCCCTCGTGTCCCATGCCCGATCGGCCGCGCGTAGCGCCCCTGCAGCAAGGTCGCCAGCTGCTGCCCTAAAGGATATGCGCATCCTGCCCGTACTCTTGGAATCCCTCGACAACCCGCCAACTCAAGTCATGCCATCGATAGGAAGCCGCAAGCTCGCGTTCCAAGGTGCGGCCCGCACCTGCCAGCCACGCTGCAAGAACCTAAAGCGAACCCTGAGATTAGGGTGAATTCTGTCCGTGAAAAACCCCGGGTAGAGAACATGGAGAACGTGCTCGTGAGCGTCGAGCCCTCCAGCAGATCGAGCCTATGGGTTGTCCCTGCGCGAGGAATAGAGCCCTGCTGCAAAAGCACGTTCTTGAAGCAACCAAAGCCTGTCCGGCTCAGCCTGGACGGCAAGGCGCCAGCGTTCTTGCACGAGCAATCGAAGGCCGAGGTCCGGGCGCTCAAGAACTCCGTGCCCGGACGCTAGATTCGTTCTCGTTGTCCTCGAAGGAACGAGGAAGGCGAGACGCGCGTCCCGCCTTCCAAGGACTCTGGCTGGCCGCCGGGACCTACCAGATGAAGCGGCCGCTGTACTGCCACTCGCGGCCGAAGTGCGTGCGGACCTTGCTCGCGACGCGACCGAAGTTGCCGCTGTTGACGTTAGTGGTCGGATTCGCCCCCATGAAGCTGTTTGTCAGGTTGTAGGACTCCATGCGGAACTCGAATTCAACCTTCTCCGAGATGTGCGTTCGCTTAGCGAACACCATGTCGATATTCGAGAAGCGCGGCCCGTGTACGCCGGCGTAGCTCCAGGGGTTCGACCGTCTCGTGAACGGCGCAAGGTTCGAGAAGACATCCGTGTTGAACATTCTCTCCCTAGTCGGGTTGGAGATGGCTGGGTCGCCACTGACCTGCAGGCCACCGAACCGGAGCAGTTCGCCGCCGACGTAGGTGTATAGCCAGCTGAGCTGCCAGCCGCCGAGGATCTTGTCCGCCAGCCCACTGAAGTTCGCACCCACCGGCTTGTTGCGGCCGATCGGCAGCTCGTAAATCCCCGCCAAGGTGAACTTGTGCCGTCCCCGGAGGTCGTCCTGGTAGGTGAACATCCGGTCGACCTCATCCACTTCGTCGTAGAAGTCCTGATTCTGCGACCGGTGGAAGTTGTATCCCATGATGAAGTTGAAACCGTTGGCAAAGGGCCTCTGCAGTTGGAGCTGCAGCGACCGGTACCACTCCCTGCGGCCCGGGAACACGTGCTCCCTGATCCCGTTGCTGAGAAAGTGAGGGTACGGCGTCAGCAAGTCCCTAACGCGAATGTTCCTGCGGCTCGCCAGCGGCCCCGGCATGATCTCCTGCGGCAGCCCGTAAAAGGGGTTCGGCGTGGCCCGGTTGATCGCCGTCCCGTGCTGGAAGCCGATCCGCGGGTCGAGCAGGTTATGGCGCCGGTCGAAGGGCTGGTTGCTGCCGAAGTTCATGAAGAACGTCGCGTCGACGACGATCCGGCTCAACATCTCCCGCTGCACCGAGAAATTGAAGCGGTCATTGACGCCCGCCGTCCAGTCCTGGTGGAAGAACCTCGCCTCGTTGGATCCCAAGGTCGCGAACCGTCCGAACCGCTGGCCGAAGGGCTCCGGCAGCGGGTTCGGGTGGGCACCGCCGCTTGGGAAGGGGTCGGCAAAGAACGCGCGGGGCGTGCCGTTGATCGACGAGAGCGGGCTCCCCTCGATCTCATAGCCCGGATACGGCGTGCTGCCGAGGATGTCTAGGCCGGCGTCGGAGGCCCCGCCACCCTTCTCCTGAATTGGCGGCGTGGCGTATCTCGAATAGCCGATCCGCAGAGCGGTGCGGGAGTTGAGCCTGATGGCCAGCCCCGCGCGCGGCAGGAAGAGATTAGTCTGGGCGTTCCACGCATATGGATTGCCCGAGTCGGTGAAGACCCAACCTCCCCGAATATCGAGCGGGGTCGTGCGCATGGCCAGAATGCTGTCCGGTATGGGCTGCATGGCTGATGCAACCTCGGGGATCGCTTGGCCGAAGTCGAGGTAACGGGAAAGGCGGAACTCCGGATCCCGCATTGGAGTCTCGTACTCGTAGCGCAGGCCCAAGTTCAGGGTGACACGTGAATTCAGCTTGTAGTCGTCCTGAATGAAGAAGCCGAACACGTCGATGCGCGGACGGTTGACGGCGACTGTCCTCGCCCTAGACCAGTTGCCGTCCTGCATGACACCGAGCAACATCGAAGCCCAAGCGTGGCCCAACTCGCCGGTGTTGGGGCTGTTTGCGGTGTCCGCAGTGGGGTTTGCGTTGAAGCGGAACCGCATGCCGCGCGGTCGTGCCGCCAGCACAAGCTGCTTGCGGTACTGGGCGCCGATCTTGACGTAGTGGCGGCCCATCTGCTTCGAAACTTTGGCCTCCAAGTTCCACGTCGAGGGCTCTTGGAACCAGAAGCCGGAACGCCCGAAGGATGTACCCGCGTCGGCGTCGACGCGGATTTCCGGGAAGTGGACGGCCGGGATGTCGCGCACGTGGGATGCGTACCACGGGTTGTTCGGCCACAGCTCTGCCAATCCGGCCTCACCGATCTGGGCCTGAGGCGTGTAGAACGAGTCGGTAATCTT
Source organism: Bryobacterales bacterium (assembly GCA_028819235.1). Taxonomy (GTDB): domain Bacteria; phylum Acidobacteriota; class Terriglobia; order Bryobacterales; family UBA6623; genus VXMF01. Next base: position 60,789 of record JAPPMC010000129.1, on the reverse strand, counting down.
CGACCACGAGCCGCGCATGTTGAATACGGTTGACGGCGAGATCGTCCAGACGACGTCTCCGGAGGCCTGAACGCTGTTACGGGCGCTACCCTGCCGGCGCTGCGCCACCGAGCCGGAGTAGTCCGGCTCGCTCTGGGTCGTGTGGAAGCGGCTGATTCGCCCGAAGACCTTGACGTTGTCGCTGACGTTGTAGTCCGTCCGGTTCGTGAGATTCCAGTAGTCGAACGTGATCGGGAACACGAGACGGAAGTTGTTGGCTCCGGACGCGTTGTCGCCGGGGTTGTTCGGCTCCCACGTCTTGTCGAGTACGCGCAGCGACGTCTGATCGAAGCGGCTCCCGGGAATCTGGTTGTTTGGGAACTGCGACCGGTTGTCGCCGTCAGGATCAGTCGTGAGCGGGTCGAAGATCTGCCGCAGGGATCCCCGGCGGTTGAGACTGTTGGAAAAGTCACCGCCCCTCTCGGCCGGCCGCGGTAGGGTCAGATTGACCGTAGCGGGAGAGCGCACGTCCTGGGCTTCGTAAGAAATGTAGTTGAACACCTTGTTCTTGACGATCGGATTGCCGGAGCTGACTCCCCATACGCTGCGTTTCACAACGCTCTTCTGCGATGTCAGTGCGTTGGGCCGTGCGTTCAGGACCGGGTTGCGCCCGAAGTAGTAGGCAGTGCCGTGCCAGTCGTTGGTGCCGCTTTTCATCTGCACGGAGACGATCCCGCCGGCGCTGTGCCCATACTCGGCGTCCGTGGCGTTCTGCTGAACGTTCACTTCCGAGACAGCGTCCATCGGCGGCGTGTACACGCCCTTCGCGCCGACGAGCTGGGGCACGCCGTCCATCAGGACGTTGTTGCGCGTGGATGTGTTCCCTCCGACATCCAGCTGGCTCATTGCCCAGTGGTGGTAGGGCGCGTTCTCGGCGCCGCCCCGGTAGTTAACGGCCGGGTCGAGGGCCGCGAGCATGTAGGGATTGCGATTGAGCAGCGGCAGCTCCTGCGACATTTTGGTGTCGAGCGTGGTCTCCATGGTGGTCGTGGTGAACTGCACAGCCACCGGCGCCTCCTCAACCGTGACGGTCTCAGTTACCGCACCGAGTTCCAACGAGGCGTCGACAGTGATGTCGGCACGCGTCTGGACGAGAATGTTCTGCTGCCGGAACGAGCGGAAGCCTTCCGACTCGACGGTGATGGTGTACGTGCCGGGCAGCAGAAAGTCGAACAGGTACTGCCCCGCAGCGCTCGTCTGGGTACTCGAAGAGACGTTCGTGTTGTCGTTCGAGAGCGTGACGTTCGCCCCCGGGATCACTGCGCCAGACGCGTCGGCCACCGTGCCGGCGATCTTGCCGCGCAGATCTTGCGCGAGCGCCGGTTGCACACTCACAGCGAGCAGCACCGCTACTGCGGCAATAAAAAGAGAAACTTTCCTTATCATCCTCAACCCCCCAAAGAACTACTGGCCCCCGGTGGGACAGTTTCAACATTATCTTAACACTTGTACAAGTCTACAAGTCCGGGGCCTCTCGCCTCCCAAGATGCGTGCAGGAGCCCGCTGGTCGGTCCGGCGCGTCTGCGGCAATGCGAGTCTATCCTGATCGGCGGTCCGCGTACTCAGGAAACGGACTCTATGAGACGGATCCCACGAACGCGATCCGTCCGGCGGTCGCGCCTGGCTAATGGATTAGCGCAGCGAGCGTAGCACTGCCCGGATCTCGCCCACGAACGGGTCATCGGGCCCGTATGCGACGGACAGGATTCGGGCCGATCTCTGGAACGACTCTCTAGCGCCATCGGAATCGCCAATCGCACGCTGCAGGTGGGCCAAGTTATAGAGGGTCTCCCCCACTTCCGCGTGCTCAAGGCCAAGCGTCCGCTCTTGGATTTCGAGCGCCCGTCGATACAGCGGCCCTGCCCGAGCGAGCTCGCCTTGGAGGTGCAGCACACCTCCCAGCCCTACCAGAGTCAGCGCGACATCTGGATGGGAGCCTCCCAAACTGCGCTCGCGGATCGAGAGAGCCCTAGACAGGATCGACTCGGAGTCGTCCAATCGACCTAACGCCCGAAGTGCGGATCCGTAGGAGTAAAGCGCCTCTGCAAGGTCGATCGCAAAGGCATCGCCAGCGGCCTCTAGCAGTCGGACTGCCTCGGCGAGCGACTGCTGGGCGGCTGCGGGATCGCCCCGGACTCCTGACAAGCGGCCCAAGTCCGCCAAGACCAAACCGCGCGACGGCGATGGATCCCGCCATGCTGCCAATGCATCAAGGTAATGCTCCTGTGCCTCGTCGAAGCGGCCCAGAGTCTCACAAATCTCGCCGAGACGGTTTAGAAGCCTCGCCGCATCCTCATGGCGAGGCCCGACAGCGACTCGCATGACGGCCAGAGACTGCTCCAGTAGTGCCGCCGCATTAGCCGCCTCTCCGCGCAATGCCACAGCGTTGGCCAAGTTTGCGCGGGCGGCGGCGGTGGCTGGGTGCCCGACGCCGAATGCAAGTACGTGGGCGGAAGCGGAGTTTCGGTACGCTTCCTCAGCTGCTGGCAGGTCGCCCTCCGCCTCGAGCAGAAGCCCTAGACCGTTCATTGCCGTGGCGCGAGCTCTCAGCTCATCTACCGACAACTGTGTGACCGTCTCGAATCGTTCCAACGCCTCAACGTAAGCCTGCCGCGCCCCGTCGTCGTCTCCGCCCATTTCCCTGAGGCGCGCAATCTTCAGGAGCGTCATCGCGCCCTCGGGGCCCGACGGTGCAAGCTTCAGGGATCGGCCATAGAGTTCCATTGCTTCGGAGTTCCGCCCGATCGCCGACAAGGCGTCGGCCAGCTCTAGCAAGGTGGCCGAGCCGGCCGGGCCGGTCGCGTCTTGGACCTTCAGCGCCTGTCGAAGAACGGGCTCTGCGCCCTCGGCTCGGCCATGGGCTGCCAAGAGCGCTCCCAAGCGCACTAGGCTCTCAACCGTGTCGGGATGCTTCGGCCCAAACTCCTGTAGCCGTCTGTTGTAGGCCTCCCGGTAGAGGGCCTCGAACGGAGCCTCGGACCGAACCGGGCCCGCGCCGAAGCACAGGGTGGCCGCGATCAATCCCGCAAATGCCCCTCGTCGCGGCCTCACCGGCTCCACCAGCTCATGACAGTTGCGTACTACCCTAGCCTAAGGAAGTCGGTCGCCTAGCCGTGACGCTCCGCAGTTCGTCTCTAGTGTGGATCTGTGCTCTGGGCACAGGGCTGACGGGGCTCTTGGCGGCGGAACTGCGCTTCGAGGACCGCAGCCGGGAGACTGGGATCGGTTTCCGGCACCATGCCAGCCCCACGCCTGAGAAGCACCTCGTCGAGACCATGGGAGGCGGAGTGGCGCTGGTGGATTTCGACAATGACGGATTCCTCGACATATTCTTCGTGAACGGTGGCGATCTCTACAGCGCAGACCGCGGAGTGTCCGTCGAGCGGTCACAACCAGAGCTTCACGATCGGCTCTACCGCAGCCGGAAGGGTCTGAAGTTCGAGGACGTGACCCACCAGGCCGGGGTCAGTGCCCGGACAAGCCGCATCTACGGCATGGGCGTCGCCACAGGAGACTACGACAACAACGGGTACCCGGACCTGTTCGTCACTGGCTACGGCGGGACCATCCTGTACCGCAATGTGGACGGCCGTACGTTCGAAGACCAGACGGAAGCTGCCCGGGCCAACGTTCCGGGATGGTCGGCTAGCGCGGGATTCTTTGATGCGGACCTCGACGGTGACCTGGACCTCTTCGTGACGCGCTACCTAGAGTGGAGCCTCGAAACAAGCAAGAGATGCGGCGACAACATTCCGGTCTACTGCTCGCCGCGGGAATATCCGGCGGTGGCGAGCGTCCTTCTCCGCAATGAGGGCGACGGCACGTTCACGGACGTCTCCCGAGAATGGGGAATTGCGCAATCTCCGGGAAAGGCGCTCGGGGTCGCGTTCAACGACGCGGACGCAGACAGCCTGCCGGACGTGATCGTCGCCAACGATTCGACGGCACAGCAACTGTTCCTCAACCGGGGGCCGGACGGCTTCATTGAGGAGGCGCTCTCCTCAGGCCTCGCCTACAACGAAGATGGAGGGTCCTTTGCCGGAATGGGGGTTGACTTTGAGGACTACGACAACGACGGACGGCCTGACGTGGTGGCCACGGCACTGGCCAAGGAACTCTATCCCCTGTTCCGGAACGAAGGCAACGGCACATTTGGGTACGTGACCCGACAGACGGGCCTTGCCGAGATCACGGCCCGCCTGTCCGGCTGGAGCGTCAAGTTCACGGACTTCGACAACGACGGATGGAAGGATTTGTTCGCTGCGCAGAGCCACGTGCTGGACAACGTCGATTTGATGGAGCCTGGACTCGAGTACCTGCAGCCGCCCCTGATCGCGCTGAACCGTGCAGGCCGCTTCGTGGACATCGGGGACTCGGCTGGCCCCGTGTTCCAAGCCAGCATTGCTGGGAGGGGTGCAGCTTTCGGCGACTTGGACAACGACGGAGACATCGACGTTGTCTTGGGAGTGCTTGACGACAACCCGAAGGTGCTCTACTCGAACGGGTCTGCGGGCGAGAACCACTGGCTACAGATTCGACTGATCGGTCGGACGAGCGTCCGTGACGGGCAGGGGGCAAGGGTCAGTGTTTGGACAAGTTCCGGCGGTGCGCAAGCGCGATACGCAACCACCGCGGGAGGGTACCTGTCTGCGAACGACCCGCGCGTCCACTTTGGACTGGGTGCCGAATCGATTGCTTCAAAGGTGCTGGTGCGCTGGCCGGGTGGAGTGCGGCAAGTCTTGGAGAATGTCCGCGCGGACCGTCTGGTAACAGTCCGAGAGCCCAATTCGTGATGACGAGATACCTCGCATCGGTGGTGCTGGCGGCATCGCTGGCCGCCCAGGTGCCGGGACCGGTCATCGACCATGTGCGCAAAGGAGTGGCGGCAAGGGAAGCCGGTCGCCTAGAGGAGGCTCGAAAGGAACTGGAAGCAGCGGTCGAGGCAGCGCCGGGGCTCGCGGAAGCACACCTGTATCTGGGGTTGGTGCTACACGAGGGCGGGGACTTCGCGGCAGCCGCCAACACCCTCCAGCGTGCTCTCGACCTCAAGCCCGAGCTTCCAGGGGCCAACGAGCTGCTCGGCTACGACCTGCTGGTGCTGGGACAGACGGCCGAGGCCGTACTGCGGCTCGAGGCGGCGCTGCTCGAGAGCCCCGGCAAGTGGCAGGTGCGCGCATGGCTAGGGAGAGCCCATCTGGAAGCGGGTGATTCCGACGCAGCGCTGCGTCACCTTCTGGCCGCCCAAGAGACCGCACCTAGGGACCCGGAACTGCTCTACCTGGTCGGAAAGGCCTACTCTCAGCTCGCCATCCAGTCTCAGGCAAACTTGCTGGCCAGTGCACCTGAGTCGCCGTATGCCCACTTGGCGACTGCCGAGGACCATGACCTGAATGGGAGATCCGACGAGGCTGTGGCCGCATATCAGAGAGCTCTTGGGAGCAATCCACGGCTCCCTGACGCGTGGCGAGCGCTGGCCGACCTTGAACTGGACCGGGGCAGGCCTAGGGCGGCGGTCGACGCCTACAGGCAAGCGCTCGATATCCAACCTGGCAACGCAGGATTGCACCTTCGTTGCGGCGAGGCCCTCCTAAAGCTCGGCCTCGCCGAGGAGTCACTGCCCCACTTGGAGTCGGCGGCCAGTGCCGACCCACCACTCCCGTCCGCGCTAGAAGCACTCGGCCAAGCCTTGCTTGACCTCGAGCGGTTCGGTGAAGCCAGGGCAGCACTGGATACGGCACTTGAGAATGCGACGGGCGAACAGCAGCGGATGAAGATCCACTACCAACTGGCCCGGGTCAGCCGCAAGCTCGGCGACCCATCCGCGGAGCGGCGACACCTAGAGCAGTTTGGCGAACTTAGGGCGAAGATCGTGGCGGACGATAAGTAGCGGGCTCGGTGGCTGCGGGCAGGCCGACGACCTTGACAGCGGGGCCTTACGGCCGAAGCCCCTCTTGCACCTTTCCGGTCAGGGATCTCATGAAGGCCGCCAGTGCTGCCTTCTCTGCATCGGTCAGGCCCAGCTTGCGAATCTCGCGGTCCAAGTACGGAGTCGGAGTTCCGCCCTTTTCGTAGTGGTCGATGACGTCCTCGAGGGTGGCGATGCTCCCGTCGTGCATGTAAGGCGCTGTCTGAGCCGCGTTCCGGAGTGTAGGCGTCTTGAAGGCACCGCGGTCGGTATCCCGTCCTGAGACCAAGAAACGGCCATCGTCCTCGAATCGGCCGTCCTCGTACCCGACTCCGGTGTTGTGAAACCTCTCGTCGGTCAGGTTCGGGCCGAGGTGGCAAGTCACGCAGTTTCCCTTCCCGCGGAACAGTTCGAGACCCATCCGCTCCGTGACGTCGAGAGCGTCGGCCTCACCCGCCAAGTATCGGTCGTACGGCGAGTCCCCTGAGAGGATCGTGCGGACATAGGAAGCCAGCGCCCGCGCCAGATCCTCTTGGTTCGGTTCACGCCCAAAGGTTTCCCGGAACTCCGAGGGGTAGCTGGGATCCCCAGCGAGGCGATTGACGGCTTCCGACAGTTCTAAGTCCATTTCCAAGGAGTTGATGACTGGCTGGAGGACCTGTTCCTCAAGAATGGGAATGCGACCGTCCCAGAAGAAGCTCCGCCCGTACCCTCGATTGAGCAGTTTCGGGACCCGGCGGGGCCCCACGCGGCCGTAGACTCCGACTGCTGTGGGCTGGTCGTCCGTGAACGACGTCTCAGGGTCATGGCAGCTCGCGCACGAGATCGATCGGTCCGCGGACAGGATCGGATCCCGGAACAGCCTGCGTCCAAGTTCCGCCTTCTCTGGGGTCAGAGGATTCGTCGCCGGGACCGGCATGAACGCGTCCAGCCCCAATGGCATCCGGAGCAGCGGTGCGGCGTCCGAGACTAGTGCCGCGGCGACAAGGAACAATACCGCCTTGATTGCCCGCAGAACAGCCATGCCTGTGGTGATGATACGTGCTGAAGTACGCGATGGTCGGAGGCCCGGGCGGACCCGAGCGAACGGTACTGGCGTTTCGGGCCGGCACCCAGAGTCTTCGGAAATCGCCATGAGGGGCATTACCCGCACGGGCCCCGCCGGCGTGGGATTCGTCCTCTTCTCGATGCGCAGTGTCCCCGAGACCTCTCAGGAGCCGTGGGCATACCGGGCTACCGGGCGTGACGTGCTTCCAGCCCGCGCACCAGCGGGAGCAGCATAATGTTCCGGTTAGGCGAGTGCCGGAACTCCGGGCCCGGAGTCTTGGCGACGCGCCGCCTCGCACCCCTGGGAGATTCGGAGGAATGAGCAGGCTTGTCCTAGTTCGCCACGGCCAAGCAGCGGCCTTCAGCGAACAGCCCGACCGGCTCACGGCGCTGGGCTGGGAGCAGGCACGGGCTCTCGGCCACCATTGGTGTGAGTGCGGCTTGAGGGTCGACGCGGCATTCCATGGGACTCTGCGCCGGCAGCGCGAAACGTTCGATGCGGTGCGAGGGGCGTTCCGAGCGGCCGGTGCGGCCTTTCCCCGCGCCACTGTGGAGCCTGGACTGGACGAGTATGCCGCTCAGGACTTGGTGCGGACAATCGGCCCTCAGATTGCCCGCGCAGAATCGGACTTCGCCCTGCTTTGGGAGGCGTGGGTGGCCTCAACCTCCGCTCCGGACCGCAACCGCCACTTCCAGCGAATGTTCGAGAACCTCGCCGGAAGATGGTCCCGGGGTGAGCTCTCCCATCCCGGGCTCGAGCCGTGGAGCGACTTTCGGTCGAGGGCGAACGCCGCGCTATCGCGCATCCGAGCAGGTCACAAAAAGGGCGCCACGGTTGTCGCCTTCACTTCCGGCGGGCCAATCGGGGTGGCCGTCCAATCCTGCCTGGGGGCACCCCCGGAAGCCGCACTTGCGATCAATTGGCGCGTTCGGAACTGTTCGCTGACAAGCTTTCTGTTCAGTGGCGCAAGAGTATCACTGGACGCGTTCAATGAGATGCCCCATCTCGCCACTAACCCCGCATTGGTCAGCTTCCGGTGAGCGGCTACGACCCTTAGGGCGCCGTGCTTTGTGTGTCCAACGGTCTGGGAAGGAGGACTGGCGGCAGCGTTAGCGGCCACGACCGCGGAACTGAGTTCTTGGAGGCCCGCGCAAGTGCTCAGCGCTTCCAACGGAAGCGCTTGGATCCCCCTTGCCGGGGTGGCCGCAAGTCCCGATTGATCATCCTTCGTACCCGCATCGCCTCTATCGGAGAGACCTGCTGGAGCGACAAACAACCTGTCCTCTTCGCCGTTCTCACCGAACGGGCCCGGGGGCCTACTCCCGCCAACCGTACGCGGATCTCGTCCAATTGCCTGCAGATGGCGTCAAACCGTGCCAGCAGCTGGTCGAAGCGAACGTCAAGCCGCTTGTAGATCTGGAGAACGACTCGACGGAAGTACAGGGCCTGGACCAAGACCAGGACACAACCGACCAAGGCGACGGCGGTCCACAGCGGCATTTCCATCCCGTACAGATTAACGCACAGGTGGCTGGACCGCCAAGCGCGATCCTTGGGGCAGGGCAGCGACCGCGGTCTCTCAGCCTGATCGGCCATCGCCAGGAGCAGCTTGGGCCCCGTTGATCAAAGATCCCCGAGGACCAAGCCCCATGGTTCTCTGGGGCCCGGTCGCGCGAACCGGAAGGCACCGGCCCTGACACGATCGTCCCGATCCGGTCGCTCGGCGAAGAACAGGGTCCCCGAGGCGTGACCGTTCTTCGGACCGTATGCGCGACCCTTACGGGCGGGTCAACCCCAGCCAGTTAGTGTGCAGGAGGAGTCCAGCGCACAACCTGCGTCTGAACGTACGAGACAGCAGTGTCGTTTCGCCCGTTGATGTCTTGGCGACTGGCCCCACGGTCGATGATTCCGTCGAACTTTTCACGCAATGCCGTAACAACGTCGGGATGTTCGTGCAGAACATTCGTCGTCTCGGAGGGATCCGCGTCGAGGTTGTAAAGTTCGGGCACGGTGGCCTGCCCCCGGGATTCTTCCAAGTTGGCGGACGCATTGCGGAAGACCAGCTTCCACGGCCCGTCCCGGTAGGCGAATTCCCCGTGGTTGGAATGACTCACAAGCGACGTCCTGGCCTCCGTCGAGACGTGGCCGAGCGCCGCATGGAGGAAGCTGACGCTGTCCTCGGCAGCATCGGAGGGCAACCCCTGCCCCACCAACTCCATGCACGTGGCGAATAGGTCCGTCAGGCTCACGAGCTGGTCGCTGGCGACGCCCGCCTCGATTCGCCCGGGCCATCGGACCAGCAGCGGGACCCGGTGTCCTCCCTCCCAGATGTCGCCCTTGTGGCCTCGGAATTCTCCGCTGGGCATGTGCCCCGCTGCCACGAGCTCGTCCCATCCGGTGTAGTGCGAGTGCCCGTTGTCTGCAGTGAACATCACAATCGTGTTGTCCGCGATTCCGGCGTCGTCGACCGCCTGAATGACCTGACCCGCGGACCAGTCCGTCTCCATGACGAAGTCCGCGATTGGCGCGATGCCGCTCTTCTCGCGAAATGCCTCGGACGGAGAGATCGGCTCGTGCGGCGAAGTCATTGAGTACAGCAGGAAAAACGGGCGGTCGCCAGCGGCCAAGTCGTGAACCGCTTGGACGGCCCGCTCGGTCAGAGCGGGGACGATGCGCCGGAAACTCCAGCCGGGCGCGATGGGGCTTCCGACGAATCCGCGCGGCAGCACGACGCCGTCGCCCGGGTCATGGACGTAGCGCTCGGTCGGGAGCGGGACAACCGTGTCGTTCTCGATGAAGGAGAACGGGGGCATGTTCGGAAGGTCCACGCCAAAGTACGAATCGAAACCGCGCGTGGTCGGGCCGTTTTGCACAGGCTGGTCGAGGTGCCACTCCAGGGTCTTCTGCCCATTGCGAACGTCGGTCATCCGGCTTTCCTGAGGGCCGGGCCACTCCCATCCGAGGTGCCACTTCCCGACCAGCGCGGTCGTGTAGCCGTGCTCGCGCAGCGCCGAAGGAAGCGTCGGGCGGTCTTTGTCGATGAGCGGCGGCTCGTATGCCGCCAGCACCCACTCCTGCAAGCGAGTCCGCCAGCTGTAGCGGCCCGTCAGCAACCCATAGCGCGTCGGAGTACAGACAGCGGATGGGCTGTGGGCGTCTGTGAAGCTGATGCCCTCGGCGACCAGCCGGTCGAGGTATGGGGTGGCAATCTTGTTCTCCGGATAGTGGGCCTGGATGTCTCCAACGCCGAAGTCGTCGGCAAGGATCACGACGATGTTGGGCCCGGGACGAGGCCCCTCCGTAGCGCAGCCGGCAACTAGAGCAAGCGTAAAGGCAATGGCGGCGGCAGATACACGCATCACTTCACAGTCGTTTCTCGGCCGACTGCCGCCAGAACGAGCTGGCAGCGGTTGGCCGGGACCTCAATATATCGCGCTCAGAATCGCGGCACGGGCCTTCCGTGCGAGCGTTGTCGCCTACGGTAACGCTACCGGCTGGCTGTGAAGCCCTCGCTTACGACAATTTCGGCGATAAGGTCACGAAGGCCGTAGCCGCCGTCCGGCTCGGCTTGCACTATCTCTCGAATCACGGCACGGTCGGCCGCGGCCGGCGTTTGGCCGGTGGCGTACTCGAGCAGCAGTCCCGCGAGGGTACGAGTGAACTCTTGGGGCCGGGCCAAGAGATAGTCTTTAAGGCCTTGGGGCCCGTCCAGCTTCGTGCCATCCGCCAGCTCGGCGCGGACATCCACCGGAAGCCCGACGCCGTCTTCGGAGTAGTAGGTATCGCGCCAGCCACCTGCCGCATCGTAGTTCTCGAGAGCCAGCCCGATCGGATCGATCTGAGAATGGCACACCGCGCAAGAGCCGACGCTCTGGTGCGCTGCCAGTGTCTCCCGGACGGTTCGGGCCCCCGTCGTATCGGCCACCAATGCCGGCACATCGCTGGGCGGAGGCGGAGGAGGCCTTCCTAGAACGTTCTCAAGCACCCAAACGCCCCTGAGGATGGGCGAGCTCTCAACGCCATCAGCCGTAGCCGCAAAGACACCTGACAGTCCGAGCACGCCGCCCCGGAGCGCCAGGTTCGCGGGGGTGCCAGGCCCGAGTGAGGCCAGATCCAGCCTTTCGGGCTTCGGCCATACGAGACTCTGCCGCTGGTCGGCCTCCAACCTCCTCAGGTCCACCTCACTTCCGGGAATGCCCCAAGCGATGCGCATCGGCTCGTTTGCGTACGTGAAGTCGGAGTCAATAAAGTTGCGGATTGAGAGATTGCTGCGCAGGATCTCGCCGAAGAACATTTCGGCGGAACGGACCATCCCGTAACGGATCAGCTCGCTCCAAACATGGCGGACATCACATACCATGACCGCCGAGGCCTTGCGATTGGCCAGCCACTGGCCGGTGAAGTGCCTCACGAATTCGGACGAGCGTGGATCCCGCACCATTCGCTCGATCTGTGCGCGAACGACATCAGGGGCAGATAGCATCCTGTTTGCCGCCAGTTCCAGCAGCTCCGCGTCCGGCATCGTGCTCCAAAGGAAGTACGAGAGCCTGCCGGCGAGCGCGTACGAGTCCGACATGCCCCCCGGGGGCGCCCGGAACAGGAACTGCGGGGACAGGAGGATCCTGCGGATTCCGTAGTGAATGCCGTGCTCGGGCACCCGCGCGCTCTCCATGTGCTCGAGCACGTCGGCAATGAGCGTTTCGTGTTCGGAGCCAGAGAGGGGCCGTCGAAACGCCCTCTCGGCGAGAGGCAGGAGGGCGGTCTCGGCGTACAAGCGAAGTGACGCGTGTTCCCTGCCCTTCAGGAAATCCCGCTGGCGAGGCAGCGGGCCGTGCGGTCCGCTGACCTCCATGTGCTCGAAGCGAACGGTGGGCTCAGGTGCGCCATACGCGGCTTCGAGGTACTTGGCGAGCAGCCTGCGCAAGTCTTCGGTAAAGCCAGGCTCCCGCTTCAGGGTGTCCGGGTATCGACCGACAAACCTGTTTTCGCAGTACACGTGAAAGGTCTCGCCCTTCTCAAGGTGAAGTTCGGCATCCATCTCCACCGGTTCGGTGTTGGTGACAACCAGTTCCCCGACACGCGGCAGCCTTGCCCGCAGGGCCCGCTTGGGCAAGTCGTAGTCGGACGGGTTGAGTGCATAGAAGCCCAGCCTCAACGGCTGCCCATCGGCCCCCATCGCGGCCTCGGCGCTCACCTTCATGCGGACGCGGAAGAGGCCGGACGACGGCGCGATGAACCCTCGGTCCCATAGGGCGCCGGACCATCCCGCAATATTGACCCCGGTGAAGTACAGGCCGGTATCGTCGTCGTCACGCGTCCAGAACTTTGTCCGGGCCGGGTCTTGGCCAACGTTCGTGCGGTCGGCGGACGATCTGACGACGGGCCTGCCTGGAAGTGGCACCATCCTGTCCGCGATGTCGACCGCCACTTCGTGGTACGCGTCGAGATGCCCCGGCGTGAGGTCAAGCCCGCCGGCCATGGTGTCGAACCTCTCCGCCGGGCTGTCGTCGGGGAACGTCACCGGCAGACGGATCTCGCGAATTCCGAAAAGATCGCGAAGGGTGTTGAGGTACTCGATCCGATTCAGCCTCCGCGACAAGCCCCCGCCATCGCCCTCGACCCCAACCTGGTCCAACCGCTCCCGCACCGCTCGGGCGAAACTCTCCCTCTCGGACGCTGACGGCTGAGGCGCCCCGTGCGGAGGCATCAGGCCCGCTGATACGAGGCCGGCAGCGAGAGTCCAACGCTCCTGCGTACCCGAATCGCCCGGATCAAGCACCGCCATGTCCGCCACAAAGCCCCCTTGCGGCTGCGAGGCGCCGTGGCAATTGAGGCAATAGGCAGCCGCGAAGCCGGCATCGCCCGCTAAAGCCGGCTGGCACACGGCCACCGCAAACAGCGCCAGCGCCGACGCTGTGGCCGACGGAGGCGGCACGCTCACGTGAGGATGCCGTTGAGATCAGACTCGCTGGTGCTGAAACGGTCGACTTCGAAGCCCAATTGCTGGAGCACGGTGACGAAGAGGTCGCAGGCCATGGTGTTGTCTGGGCCGCCGTCGCCGCAGGCGACATGCCGACGGTGCCTGAAACCCCCGCCTGCGACAAGAAGCGGATAGTTTGTGCGCCTATGGGCAGCCGCGTCACCCATCGCGCTCCCAATCAGGGTGACGGTTGAGTCCAGCATGTTCCCTCCGCCCGCGTCCGGCGTGGCCTTGAGAGACTTCAGGAATCGCGCGGCGCCGCGCATGTGGCGCTCCTCAATCTGAAGCAGCCCTTCAATCTTGTCCGCTTGCTTCCCGTGGTGGGACAAGCGGTGATATCCCTCGCCCATGAGCTTGCCATCGATCATCAGCGCCCTGTCGGTGATCGGGATGGTAAGTGAGATGACGCGCGTAGAGTCGTTCTGGATGGCGAGCGCCATCAAGTCCCACATGAGGTCCTCGTTCTGGAGAAGAAACGATCCGTCGACGTTCTCCTCGACAGGCAGGCGCAGGGAATCCGGAGCATTGGGGAACGGCTTGTTCAGCCAGTCGCGCCGTCGCTGCAGCCTGCCCTCGACGGCGCGCATCGACGTGAGGTACTCGTCGAGTCTCTGCCGGTCGGCTGGAGTGGCGCGGCCACTAAGGGCCTTGGCCTCGCCCGAGAGTTCGTCGAGCAGGCTACGTCCCGACTCCAGAAGGTAGGCGTGGCGCTTCAGCTCGACGGACCCCGCGCCGAAGATTCGGGCGTAGAGAGTGCTAGGCCTCAACGTCACCGGCAAAGGGACCCCAGTGGCAGAGAAGGAGAGCGAAGCCTTCTGCTGGGCCGACCCGCAGCAAAGCTGGAGGGACTGGTAGCGCGTGTCTCGGCCGAGCACGGGGGCGACAAACTGGTCGAGCGAAATGCTGCGTACTACATGGCCGGTGTAGAGGGTGTAGACCAGTTCGTGGCCATTGCCTGTAGGCCCCTTGTGGTCAAGGCCGGACAGGGTCGTGAAGTCGCCCGCAAGGCCGGAATCGTCCAAGGGGGCCAGCAGGCGTGGCCGGTCTTTGGCTGCGAAGAACTCCGGCTTGAAGAACCCGAGCTGCGTTCCGACGCACACGAGCCGTCGGACAGGTCGCCGCGAGGAGTCCCCCAGCGTCGGCGCACCCGGCAAGGACGGAAGCAACGGCAGTGCGAGGGCGTAACTGGCTCCCTTGAGGAACTGACGACGATCCCGTGGCCCGCCCAAGGTCATCCGCGCACTCTCGCGCCGGAGCGTGGCGCACCGTCAGCAGGGCTCTGGATCCAGCGGATGGCGCAGCCTGCAGGGCTTGGTGGACCTGGAGGGATTCGAACCCTCGACCTCCTCCATGCCATGGAGGCGCGCTCCCAACTGCGCCACAGGCCCACTCTTGTCCAGCTAGGGAAATTGTAGCACCTGAGGGCTCTATTCGGGCAGGAGCGGTCGCTGTTGTACTCTCGGGCCATGGCCAAGCTGTTGGGCGTCACCGTCCTGCCGGAATACATCCAGAGCGAAGGCATTGAAGGCGTTCTGGGCAACCTCTCAGATATCGGTGCCAATGCCGTCGCAACCTCTCCCTACCTGATGCAGGAAGCGGACCGGAATACCGGTCAGCGAGAGCCCCCGGCCGACGCAGACGCCGGTAGTGTTCGCCTGCTGGACAGGCCCCTGTTCGGCAAGCGCGAGGTGTGGGTGACCACCGCGCCGAGCTTCACCCCCGACCTCCAGCTCTACGCGGGTCTCCGCTATCGCCCGTCCGTGCCAACCGACCTGACGCGCGAGCAGGGGCATATCCTTCGCGACTTCATCGGGGCGGCCCACGACGCCGGCATCAAGGTCTACTTCCAAGTGCAGGCGGCGATCCCTCCGGGGTACCGAGTGCAGTTCGGCGGCCCCGTCGAGTCGGACAGGGCCCGGCTGCCGGACGGTACGATTCCGGAGCGGCGCCTCGCAAAGAACGGAAGCCTTGCCAGCCCGCACATCCTGGCCTACGAGCACGCCCTCATCCGGGACCTCCTCCAGAACTATCCCGACTTGGACGGGCTGCGCGTCGATTGGCCGGAGTATCCGCCGTACTTCCTTGACTCTGCCTTCTTGGACTTCGGATACCACGCTGAGAGGGAGGCTGAGCGGATGGGCTTTCCGTTCGAGCGCATGCGTCGCGACGTCGGAGGGCTGTACGCGAAGCTCCACGGAGGACTCACCGACGCAGACCTCGAACCTTGGGCGCTAGACGGGGACGGTGGGCGGTACCACCTCTTGCGCCTCCTTTCCGACTTTCCGGGTGTTGGTGCTTGGCTGCGGTTCAAGGCTGCCCTGGTGGAGGATATGATCCGAGGCTTCCGGGAGACGATGGACGAGGCCGGAGGCCAGTCCGTCGAGCTTCTCCCGAACGCCTTCCCTCCCCCTTGGACGATCGTCTCGGGGATGGACTTTCGGCGTGTGGCGCGCCACTCCAGCGCCATCAGCTGCAAGCTCTACACCATGCACTGGCCCATGATGCTGCGCTTCTACGGCGACCAGATCCTGCAGGCTAATCCCGGGCTCTCGAGCGAACTGCTGGCCGGCGCGCTTGTGAACCTGCTCGACATCGCCGACGACAGTGGGCTCGGTAGCGTGGAGGCCTATTCCTATCCGCCCCCAGACGTTCCACATCCTGTCGGGCCAAGCGCCCAAGCCCGAAAGATCCGCCAAGCCCAGCGCGACGCGGGAGACACACCCGTGTACGTCCTGGCACACGGGTACGGCCCCTTGGAGGACTTCCGCAAGCGCCTTCAAGTGGCGCGCGACGTCGGCAGCCATGGGTATTGGGTGAACCGCTACGCGTACCTCAGCGACGAGAAGCTCTCGGTGATTCGGGAGGTTGGCGTCTGATCTCGGCAGCCCGGCCCAAGAGAGCCCGATAGCAGGCAATCGGGCATCGATCGTGCATGCAGAGTGCCCGGATCTGGTCTTCATCAGCAAAGCTGGGATGTCCACGGGCACGCAAGGGTCGGATTCGACAGGAACGGCGACCGCTTCCCGCTGTCTGGTGATCGCGACCTGAGGTCAGAGCGGTGAGCCGGTGGAGCACGGCTCGGCAAGGGGCGAACACAACGTCAGAAATGGTCCTCAACCGTCGCTGGGACGAGTTTCAGACAGCGCAAACCGGCCGACCTCACAGTTCCTTGGGCAAACAAGCGATTTCGCAGTTCTTGCGGTCAGACACGCTTTCGAGGGGCAGGACGAAGGGGCAGGATCGACCATGGGCAGGCCACCGTTTCCCAATCGGTACGCGCGTTCCGCCGTCGATGTCGCGCCATGCGAGTGGCTAGTGCCCAGCGATCCATAGTCGGCACCAGGAAGCTTAGGAATTGAGAGTTGCCGGACGGTTGCGCCAGCGGGGCCTTGCGGGCGTGCTTCTGGTGGCCTTGTTGCATATCTGGTAGATATCGCGTTACCGGCGGCCCGGAGCTGGTCCGGATGGGTCCAAATGGAAGCGCGGCGGCAGCTGCCGAGAGAACGGGGATCTCGCCTAATGTCCCGGTCCCTGCGAGCATATGGCCGGAAGGAGGACGCCAGTCCCCGAGAAGGAAGTGCCGGGCTGTTAGATGCCGCACACCGCCGATGGGCCGGCGGCGATGACATTGTCAGCTGGGGACGGAGCCGACTTCCAGACGGAAAGATGCAACAGAAGGGGACGACGGTTGGGCAGTCCACGGCGGTCCTCGTCCCGCCAAGGCGGACAACGGAAGCCCCTGAAGTACTCGAGTATCCGAGCTGTGATGGCGATCCCATCGCACAGGACAACCGACAGTTGCTTGCGATCCTTGGCGCCGTGGAGACGCTGCGGGAGCATTTCCGCGCCCGTGCGGACGTGCACGTGCGCGGGGACATGTTCATCTTACTACGGCAAGCTGCGCACCGGGATGAGGCCGGAACAGGTGAGCGTGGCGCCGGATGTCCTTGTGGTGATTGGGGACGTGGAGGTGCCGCAGTCGTCGTACAAGATCTGGGAAGTGGGGATCGTGCCGCAGTGGGTGATGGAAGTCGCATCGCCGTCACCGTTCCGACGGGACCGGGACGAGAAGTATGCGATCTATGAGCGGCTGGGTTTCCGGGAAGATTGGTGGTTCGATCCGACTGGGGAACTGCAGCGGCCACAGGATACAGGCGGGAGACTGCTGGGTTGGCAGCTGGGGAACGACGGAAGGTACGGGCAGTTGGCCGCCGAATCCAGAGATCTTATGCGGAGCGATGTGCTGGACTTGGGCCTGTGCGTGGTTGAGGGCGAGTTGCGGTTCTGGGACTACGCGAAGCAAGCGTTCTTGAGCAACCGAGCGGAACTAGCCGAGGCGCGGACAGTCGCTGAGCAGCGGGCAGATTCCGAGAGGCAGCGAAGGGCAGCCGCAGCACTGGAGATCTCACGCCTCAAAGAACTTCTCGCCCAGATGGAGCCGAAGCCGCGAGGCTCCTCCTAACTGGGCGTTCGGCTAGGCTGGCGCGGATGAGGCGAACGATCGTGCCGCCCGTCACACTCGGCCCGAACGCTTACGTCGCCAGAGACTGGACGGTAAGTTGCGCCACTGCTGGTGCAGGAGTCAGTCGAAGCGGGGCTTCTTTCTCGGGCGCGGCAGACGCATCGCCTTGCCAAGCCTTTTT
Source organism: Bryobacterales bacterium (assembly GCA_028819235.1). GTDB lineage: Bacteria > Acidobacteriota > Terriglobia > Bryobacterales > UBA6623 > VXMF01. The sequence continues at coordinate 43,174 of JAPPMC010000129.1, read as the reverse complement.
CTTTCAGCATTCGTTAGGCGATCCTGAATACCGACCGGACGGCGCTTCATGAGCGATTCGGTCTCGATCATCCACTGCAAGTCAGCCTTGGCCCGGCCTTCGGCCAGCCGCAGTGCTCTCTCGAAACGCCCTTGCTTTCGCCAACTGTGCACCTCAGACTTGGAATCGATGAAATCCTCTATCCGCATTTGACGGTAGGACCTATTCTTTCCTCTCGGCATCTCCACCATCCCGTCGTGATGCAATCACCCAGTTCATCTGCGGGGCTTGGCACCTTTCTGGACAGGTTTGGTCCTCGCCGGCATGCGCGTTGCCTTGGTGAGCCGCGATCGCTCTGACGGCGAGATCCGCTCCTGCAACTCAAACGGCCGCACGCTCATATGCTTTTCCGTAGCAATTAGCCACTGCAGGTCCTCCTTTGTCTGGCCATCGGCCAGGCTTAACGCTTTCTCGAAGTTCCCCGCCAAGCGCCAATTGCGAAGCGCGGCCTCGCGCAGGGCCGCGTCTTCAAATGCTGTGGCAGCCTGCGCGTACCGGCCGAGGCCCTCCGCAATCATCCCGACCGTTCTCGGGTCAGGTTCCTTGACGAGCGACAGCATCTTGCTCGCGGCTGGAAACTTGGCTTCTCTCGCGAGCGCCTCCGCTGCGATCCCTCGGAGGCGCTCGACCTCCTTGCCCACCTCGCCCATCACGCCTGCAAGCCTCAAGCAGCCGTCGATCTTGCGGGCTATCCGAGGTGCGAAACTAGGGTCGGCCGCGCTGCGCCGAAGGGCTTTCCGCAGAGCTTGGTGGACCGGTGCCAGTGCATCCTCGAACCATGCCCGGTCCGGCTCGCCCAACTCCAGCCCGCACTCAAGCAGGTCCAGAGGGGAATCGGCGGGTTCTCGTGTCCACGAGACCAGTTCTCTCACTGCGGTTGCCTGTCTCGAGTTCCCCCATTTCACCGCCACCTTACGTGCGGTCTCACCGATGTCGTTACGCTGCTCGGCCTCCAGTTCGTCCTCGGTCAGCCTCCGGGCGGCAACGGCCAGCACGGTGAGACAAACTTCGGATTGGACCGCCTCGTCGTCGACGAGGACGCTGTCCCGCGTCCCGCCGAGAAGCCGGAGCGCCTGCAGCGCCCTCTGCCAGGCACGCCGCAGGTTGACTTCCATCAACGCCTTGGCGTCGCCGGTGCGCGTATAGACCCTCTCGTCTGGGGGAGCATCGGCGTCATCGAAGAGCTCGAGCAGGTCGCTGGCGGTAAATCGTTCCGCAGAGCCCAGCAGCTGCAAGCAGAGCTCTCGCCCAAGGTCGTCGGGTGCTACGTCAACCAGAATCAAGTTTTCGGTCGCACGGCTCAGAGCCACGCGCAGGCGGTCAATGGCGGTCCGCCGCTGATGGATTTCCAGCGGGTCCTGCTCGTCCACGCTCCGCCGCAGTGCCTTGAGAACTGGGGCCAGATCAAGGACGCAAACTGACGCGTATTCGAGTCCTTTAGCATCCTCAGGAGTTAGGATCGCGTCGCGAGACTCCTTCGGCACCCAGTCGGGCACGACGCCTTCGGGGGTGACTACCGCCACGTCATCGACCTCGCCGAGTCTGACCAGCAGCCGTTGCGCCTGAGTCCTGTCGTCGAGCTCCGTGTAGATGATCCTCGAGTCGACGCGAGCTGCGCCGTCACGATCCGCCAACTGCCGGCGCTGATCGACCGGCCGCGATCGCTTTCGGATCACGGTGTAAAGGATGGATGCGCGTTCAACGACCCCCGCGATCGCCCCGGGACTGCGCACGTTGCGCTCGAGATTGAACTCCTCAGGAACCGTCAGCCAATCGTGAAGCAACGAATTGAGCCGGCCCGCATGGAATCCGGACGGTCGGACTGTCTGGCCGTCGTCGAAGGCCATCAACAGCCACGGCGCGCGGCCCCTCTTGGCCGCCAAGGCTCGGCAGTACTCGGCGATGACCGCCGATTCGAGCAAAGTCAGGTCCTGAAGCTCGTCTACGACGATGCGGTCAAAATCGACCAGCCCGTCTGGCAGAAAGCCTCTGCGCAGTCGCTCCATCGCAGTCTTGGCTGCCGCGATCTCGGGAAAGACATGGTCGTACCATGTCCTCCAGCCCGCACGGCGGATCGATTCCAGCACCTGCACCCCGGCGTCGCGCCCCACAGAACTGGCGCCGGCCGACAAGTACGCCTCGTCGCTGAGCCGAAACCCGTTGGCTGAGCAGTTGAACATTCCCGGGACGGCGCATCCGAACAGGACCGCACGCAGTTCGGCATGCAAGGCGTCCATCCGCTTCTTCCACGGCCCCAAGTGGTCGCTGATCTTCCACCACTCAAATGCATGCTTGAACTCCGCTCGGCTGGCTGTGAGCGACTGGCGTCGCACATCAGTGCCGCAAAGCTCGCCGAGGAATGTGCTGAAGTCCCGGGCATCGACAGCCGCACCGGGAGGAGCGAACGCAGAAAATCTGGCCCGCGCCTGCCGGATGAGAGCTGGCGACCACGACAGGTATATGGTCCTGCCCGCGGTGCGAGCCTCGACAGCTTTCCACAGGGCCACCGTCTTTCCCGACCCGGGATACCCATACACCATTCGCACGGGTCTGTCCTCCAAGGCAAACAGTTCCTGAACGTCTGTCCAAGGAGGCTGGAAGCAGCTGGCAGAGTCGCCGTCAAGATCCTGCCATTCCAGCGTGTGGTAGTCCATCAGCCTGCCGACATTGAGTGGCCGGTGGTCGTCGTGATGCCGGACAGCGCGAAGCAGGATCGAATCCCTCTCTAGGCTCGCAAACTTGCGGGTCTGCCGAGTGCCCTGGGGAGACCACCACAGGTAGTAGTGCATGCCGTGATGTCCACCGAGGGGTGTCCTGCGCCACCCCCTGTTGGCATGGCCACTGCAGCCCTTGACGATAGTGCTTCTGCCCAGTGCAGCCATCTGCTGGACCACAATCGAGAGACGCTTGCTGATTCGCGGGCGCTCGCCGATCTCCTCAAGGACCTGCTGGTGCAGGCGCAGACGACGGTCTGCGCCGCGCCTCCCCGTCACGTGAGCCGCTGAGGGATAGTCCGGCTGAAACGAGGTGATGCGCGGAAGCGTCTCGGTGCTTGCCATCCGCAAACGATCCTGTTTGCCGCCCGTAAAGCCCCTGAGTGGCTGGTTGCGTGGCGGAGTGGGAGCTAAACCGCCCGTCGCAGGCTGGTCCTAGATGTCCCCGTACCGCCCGACTCGCTTCGTCACATGGGTACGCTACGCAGGCTGCGATTCAGAGCGGAGTCCAGACTATCACAAGCATCGGAGCCTAGCGATCCGGCGCTCGACCAGAGAGGACTCACTTTGGATTCGGACTCCAGCCCGATTTACGGACCTTGACTCTGCAATCACGGAAGGGGCGTGCAAGTTGTCATGTTCGCGGGGATTCCAGACCCGCTCCCGATCGGTGGCACCGATGTGTGGGGATGGGTGGGTGGCGGCCGCCGCAGACGCAGGCCAAGTATGTAGATCGAGGGCGGTCGCGGGGGCCCATTGCCATTGCATGCCGAATCTGCCCTGATTGGGACGACCGTGCGACGGGCGCGGGCCCTGTCTTGCCCGCAGTGACGCACACCCATGCCGTCCAGGCGACCTCGTCTTCCGCACTCAAGACTCGACTCCTGTCTCCCGTAGGGCCTTCGTAGCCTCGACCGCCTGCCACCAATCGACGCAGGACCGCGATAATCCGTCGTCGCCCGGCAGGGACCGACGGTTGGCGGGACGGGACCCGACAATACGCGCCACCAGGGCCACCCAAGTCCAAGTGTCGCCCGATTTGCGTACCCGCTCCTCAGGCGGCAGCGGCCACTTGCACTGCATCTGCCCCCAAGTCACGCGCTTCTCGTCCGACTTCAGCCCATATTCCGTCAGAGTGTGGGGCGCATAGCGCGCAAGGGAGTACGTCCGCCAGGTCGTTATGACATCGAACGCCAGGGATTCCTTCGGCGGTTTCGCCGTTCTGAGGCGACGGTCGTCGATGCGCAGGCCGCCTTTGAGTGCGCGGAGGAACTCACCGATTCCCCAGCCCGCCTCGCACCGGCACACGGAAAGTCGGGCCCAGAGTTTGCTGAGGCCTCCGGCCTGCTCAGCGGTAGCCATTTCAGGGACTTCTGTGCCAGCTCAGAGTTGTCTGCAGCACGTGCGCCAGCAAGTCCTCCACCTCGCCCCCGCCCTGCCGCCGTCGCGCCTCAGGAGCCTCCAGCTCCACCGCACCGATGAGCGCCTCGGTCTCGATCTGGAGTTCGCAATGACCGCACGTTCGACAGCGGCTCTCGCTCATTCCTGGCGTCTCGCAATGGAGAAGCCGCCACCTTGTCCTGCCTACCGAGCCCTCGTCCGATCGGTCGCGCGACTGTCGATCAACCTACAGTTAGGGGGCGAGACCTTCGAGAGCCTCGACCATGCGATTACCGTCGCCCCAGTACGCTCCTCGGTATCAGATGGGACGTGGTCACCAGACCACGGTGCCGCAACGCGGAGTGACCCACGGGTGGCTGTGTTATGCGGGCGGTCTGCTGCTTGCGTTGATCCTGTCCGCAGGCGAAGCGGCGCTCGCTCAGCGTGAACCCTCGGATAGGGACGAGTCTTCCGCCGAGATGCTGGCTGAGCCTCCAGACCGCCTCGATTCCGTCGGCGATAACGCAGGTTCCGCTTCGGGCCAAGTCGATCAGGAGCGCCGTCAGGCACGCACCGAGATGAATCTGCTCGGTGAGGTTGACACCGAGACCGGTGAGAGCCGGCGCAATGAGAATGTTCAGCTCACCTTGGTGGACAACAATGTGCTCAAGGAAATCAACGTGCGAATGGGAACGAGCGCTACGATCGTGCGCGAATTCGACGTCTCGAACGGCTACTTCGCTACCGAGTTCGGCATGCCGGTTCAGCGACCGATCCATCTGGCCGCGCCCGGCGTTCGTCGCTGGCACGCGGAGATCCACGAAACTCACGGCAACAGCGTGTTCTCCGCTCGATCCTTCTTCCAAGTTGGCAAGGTCCAGCCGGCGAGGTCGAACAACTACGGGGTGAGGGTCTCGGTTCCACTTCCTCGGGCCGTAGGACTGGTCATCAATGCCGGAAGCCAGCGCAGGCGGGGAAACGTCAACGGGAAGAACTGATAGCCCAGAGCCGGTGTTCGCGAGCGATGTGCGTCTGCGGGTCCTACGCCTCGACGTCCGTGACAGACTCGCGGTTGGTTGCCCTTGAGCCCGTCCCATCCACCCATGCACGTCTCCGGCACCCGGCGTACCTGACCAGCGGCGTGTTGATTGACGTCAGGGAGACCCGGTGGAGTCCCTAGGCAATTCGAGTCGCTCCAGCGGTCGGCCCCGCCCTCCCTGCGGAAGGGAATTGGAACACGAACCCGTATGTCACAGGCATCGCTGACGCGGGCTGCGTGCGCGCGGGCTGCACTCGCGGCGGAGGCTGACCGGACCCCGTGCTGGGCTACGATGGGGATTCTGGCCCCCCTGCGAGGCGACAGCGTGTCCCCAGCCGAGAGAATCTTCCAGCAGCGGTACGCAAAGATCGCGCGCATCAAGGAGCTCGGTTTCGAGCCCTACCCGCACCGCTTCGAATTCTCGAAGACGGTAGCGCAGATCCGCGAAGCATACGACCCGCTTGACGGCGAGAGTCTAGAGCGAGACCAGCCTGCGGCCAGGATCTGCGGACGCCTCATCACAAAGCGTAGGCAGGGCCGAGCGGGCTTTGCCACCATGAGGCAGGACGGAGTCCGTATCCAGATCTATGTCCGCCGGGACGAGGTCGAAGAGCGTGACTTCGAGCTGTACAAGCTGCTGGATGCCGGCGACAGCATCGGGGTCGAGGGACGCGTATTTCGCACGAGGACTGGCGAGCTGACCGTTCGGGCCAGCGCCCTGCAATTCCTTGCCAAGGGGATCTTGCCGCCCCCAGAGAAGTTCCACGGCCTCCAGGACGTGGAGATTCGATACCGGCAGCGGGCCGTGGACCTCATCGCCAACGATGCCGTAAGGGACACGTTCGTCACGCGCGACCGCATCATCCGGGCGCTGCGCAAGCGATTCGTGGAACGAGGCTACATCGAAGTCGAGACACCGATGATGCAGCCTCTCTATGGCGGCGCCCACGCCCGGCCGTTCAAGACGCACCACAACACGCTAGACGTCGATCTGTACTTGCGCATCGCACCGGAGCTGTACCTGAAACGGCTCACGGTCGGCGGGCTGGACCGCGTCTACGAGATCAACCGGAACTTCCGCAACGAGGGGATCTCCAAGCAGCACAACCCCGAGTTCACCATGCTCGAGTTCTATGAGGCCTACAGCGACTACAAGGTGCTGATGGGCTTCACCGAGGAACTCCTGCAGGCGTCGGCAGAAGCGGCCTTGGACGGTGGCCACACGGCCCAGTTTGGAGAACACCGGATCGACTTCTCAAAGCTGCAGCGGCTGACGATGCACGAAGCGGTGTCGGAGTATTGGCCCGACCCGCGAACAAGGCCGCAGGTCGACGACCTGCACGATATCGGCAGCCTCCGCCAGCTTGCCGCCGGGCTCAAGTCCCGGTACGGGACAGAGATCGACCTTCCGGACGGGATCTCGGCAGGACTGGCGCTCCTTCGCCTATTCGAGGCGGCCTGCGAGCCACGTCTGATCCAGCCGACGGCAGTGCACGGCTACCCGGTAGAAGCGTCTCCCCTGTCAAAGCAGAAGGCGGACGACCCAAACTGGGTGGAGCGCTTCGAGGTGTTCTGTGGGGGAATGGAGATCGCCAACGGCTACTCTGAGCTGAACGACCCGTTGGAACAGCTGAGGCGCTTTGAGGAACAGGCCGCCGCACGGGCTGCTGGGGACGCCGAGGCCCACGCGGTCGACGAGGACTACGTCCGCGCCATGTGCTACGGACTGCCCCCGACAGCGGGAGAGGGAATCGGCATTGACAGGCTCGTGATGTTGCTCACGGACTCCCCAACGATCCGCGACGTTATCCTCTTCCCTCTTCTTCGCCCGGAAAAAGAAATCGGAATAGCCCGCCGCCTGCACCGAGCGGCCGACCGCGCATCCGGGGCGGCAGGAGCCAAGGCGAAGTGAAGCCGCGCAACCGCCCGATCCAGGCACGCGGCCGCCTGGGCGTGGATCCTTCCCGTCAAGACGACTGGAGCCTGCGGGCGCTTGAAGACTGCCTCAGCGACGAAGATCGGGCGAACCTTTCCCAGCGATGAAGACCTTCGCCTGGGCCTGGCCCGTGGAAGCGCCGGAATTGGACCGCCGAGCCACGGAAATCGGGCGGGCGCTAGACCTGCCGCGCCCGATTGCGATGGCGCTGGCGACGCGCGACTGGGACCTTGACACGGTGGACTGCCTGAGAACGCGCACCCTGGCCGAGTGCACTCGCGCGATTGGGCAACCCGACGGCGTAGAACGGGCCGCCAAGCGCCTGCTGGGTGCCTCTAGGCTTGGCCGGATCGGGATCCTTTGCGACTACGACGTCGACGGAGCCACGTCTCAGGCAATCCTGATCGAGGCCCTGAGGGCCGTGTTCCCCGGTAATGGGGATCCGTTCGTGACCGTTCCACGGAGAAACAGGGAGGGATTCGGGCCGAACGAGCGCTGCATGGCCGGCCTGGCCGAGGCGGGTGTCTCCCACCTGGCCGTGCTCGACTGCGGCACGGCAGCAGGGCCTCTGATCGACGGAATCAGCAGCGAGAGGGGAGTCGCCCCAGTCGTTGTGGACCACCACCCACCGCACAGCGACCAGCCTCCGGAGTCGGCCGTGCTCGTAAACCCTTGGGTCACCCGGTCACCGGATCCGGGCGAGCAGGGCACGCTGTGCGCGGCCGGGCTCACCTGGTTCGTCGCAAGGGCGATTCTGCGCCTCGCGGGTCTCCGTGCGGGCGCCACGCTGGCGGTCCGCAAACGCATCACTCTCTTGGCCGCCCTCGGCACGGCATGTGACGTCATGCCCGTCAATACACCCTTCAATCGATCGCTGCTGCGCGCCGGCTTGCGCCTGATGGACGACCCCGACGCCGTAGGCTTAGGGATCGCGAGCGTTGCAGAGTGCGCCGGCGTTGGGGAGAGGCACTCGATCGACGACTTCGGCTGGCGAATCGGACCACGGCTGAATGCCGGCTCTCGAATGGGCGAATCCGACCTAGCGTCTCGCTGCCTGCGCGAGGCAAACCCGGCGAGGGCGCAAGAGATGGCCGTCCGGCTAGACGAGCTCAACCGCCGGCGTGTCCAGCTGGGCCAGCGGGCCCGACGCGAGCTTGACAGCGACGAATGCCGCGCCCAACTGGCCCGTGGTCCGGTCAACGTGCACGTCACCGATGTGGCAACGCCTGGGACCGTCGGGCTGCTCGCGTCGAGTGTTGTGCGGGAGTTTGGCTGGCCTGCTATCGCGCTGGCAATGCGCGAGGACGGCAGCCTTGCCGGATCCGGCAGGAGTTCGCTCGGCTTCGATCTCGGCCTCGCTGTCAACGAGGCGAAGGAGGCCGGGATTCTGGACTCCGGAGGGGGCCATGCCGCGGCCTGCGGCGTCGGACTCGAGCCGGAGAGCCTAGAACCATTCCGAAAGTTCATGATGGAGCGTTTCGACGTGCGCAAGGGGGCCGGCGGATTCCCGACAGAGCCGACCCACATCATCGACGCGCGCCTGCCGGGCTCTTGGCTGCGGATGGGGATGCTGTTGCAGTCCGCCGAGGCACTAACGCGACTGGCACCGTGGGGCCAAGGGCTTCGCTCCCCCCTCTTCGGCATCCGCGACTGCCAGCTGGCCAAGGGCCGAGTCCTGAAGAACGGGCACCTGTTGCTGAACGTCGTCGCGGAACGTGCCCGCTTTGAGGCGGTGTGGTGGAATCCCCCGCCGAACTGGGCCAAGCGGCTCGGGCTCCTGGACGAGTCCGAATTCCACACGGCTGGCTGGTCGACCGTGGGCCGCTTCGACTTGGCCGGCTCGCTACAGGTGAACGAATGGAGGGGACGCCGCAGCGGTCGGATCGTGGTTCGAGACGCGCGTCCTTTTGGGACCTGACGGGACCGGTCCGGCAGCTATCGCGCCATGCTGGCGAACGCGTCGGCCGCGCAAGCGACGGCGCGATCAATGTCTCCGTCGCCATGGCTGGTAGCGACGAATAGCGCTTCGTACTGGGAACACGGCAGGTAGATACCCCGCCCCAACATCTCCCGAAAGTACCTAGCGAATGCTCCCGTGTCGCAGGTGGCAGCATCCTCCCAGCAGCGCACTTTTCTTCCGGTGAAGAAGAACGTGAGCATGGCTCCCACGCGGTTGCTAGTGATCTCGACGCCTGCGGCATCGGCCGCGCCGACTACGCCAGCCTGGAGGCGCGCGGCTGCGGTTTCCAGCCGGTCGTAGATACCGGGATTCTCGCTTAGGTGCCGCAGCGCGGCCAGTCCCCCGGCAACTGCCAGCGGATTTCCCGACAGCGTCCCCGCCTGATAGACGGCCCCGAGAGGGGCGACCCGCTCCATGATCTCGCGGCGACCGCCGAAGGCTCCCACCGGCAACCCGCTGCCGATCACCTTGCCGAGCGTAGTCAGATCCGGCATGACACCGTACAGGCTCTGCGCCCCGCCAAGTGCCACCCGGAAGCCCGTCATCACCTCGTCGAAGATCAAGACTGCGCCGTGCTTCGTGCAGAGATCCCTCAAAGCCTGCAGGAAGCCGGGGTGCGGCGGGACGCAACCCATGTTCCCGGCAACGGGCTCGACAATGACCGACGCAATCTCGTTTCCGCGGCGATCGAAGGCCCTTTCGAGTGCCCCGATGTCGTTGAACTCCAGCGGCAGGGTCGTGCCGGCAAAGGCCGCAGGAACGCCGCCAGAGTCCGAGATGCCCAGCGTGGCGAGGCCGGAGCCCGCGCGAACCAGCAGCGAGTCGACATGGCCGTGGTAGTTGCCCACAAACTTCACCGTCAGGTCGCGACCGGTGAAGCCCCGCGCGACCCGCAGGGCGCTCATCGTCGCCTCCGTCCCGGAATTCACCAGACGGACGGTCTCGACCGACGGCACAAGCTCCGCGATTAGTTCGGCCAGTTCCACCTCGGCCTCGGTCGGAGCGCCGAAGCTCGTGCCTACCTCGAGCACTTCCCGGAGCGCTTCCACAACCACAGGGTGGCGATGGCCTAGCAGCAGCGGCCCCCAAGACCCGACGAAGTCGATGTACTCGTTGCCGTCGCAGTCCCAGATGCGGCAGCCTTCTCCATTTCGGATGAAGACGGGTTCCCGGCCTACGGCGCGGAAGGCTCGGGCGGGAGAGTTGACCCCGCCCGGGATGACGCGCTGCGCCCGCTCGAAGAGGGCGCTGGACCGATCGTGAACCATGGAAGCCTCGATTGTAGCGACGGCCTTACCGGCCGCCGCCATTCAGGGGCGGATGACCGGGCGGGAGTTCCTCACGCGGAGCCGGGAGCGGCGGGTGGCCAGGAGGCAAGCTCTCACCGGTAGCGAACCCGTCCTCCTGGGACCTTGAGACCGGTGGGGTCACCTCCCAACCCGAGGGTCCCATCTGCAGCTCGTAGAGCATGGTCATCACGGCCTGCGGATCGCCGGCAGCCGTTATCGACACCGACGCCACGGCGCGGTCGCCGTCATACCGGATTCGCGTCGCCTTGACATGTACCTCGCCGAGGTTGAGGTCCGTGCGCGAGGCAAGGTAGCTGGCCACGGCACCCTCGATATCCTTCGCCGAGCGGGTCGGCGCATCCTGGCAGGCTAGGCCGATAGCCAACGCGGCTACGCCCGCTATGCGCGCGAGTGCCGCGATTCCAGACACTGAAGGGCCTCTCCCCGGTGTCAGTCCCGCACCATTTCCCAAGCCATGTGGGCGAGTTCGGGACCCAGCAGGCTCTTCCAGGCCAGCCGCACGGCCCCCGGAGAACCGGGCACGGAAACGACTACCGTTCCCTCGACGACGCCTGCCGATGCCCTCGAGTGCATGGCAGCCGAGCCGATCTCCTCGTAGCTCAGCATCCGAAAGAGCTCCCCGAAACCGGTCAGTTCTTTCTCGTAGCGCGCGCTCAGGACGTCGTAGGTCCGGTCCCGCCTCGAGATGCCTGTCCCGCCGTTGAACAGGATCACCTGAACTGGCGCTGCAGCGCATAGCTCGTCAAGGGCCGCCGATACCAGCGAAGGCTCGTCGGGGACGATGCGAATTGAATGCAGCACGTTCCCCGACTCCTGGATTGCCTCGGACAAGTAGGCTGCGTTGGCGTCAGTCTTCGGCGTCCGGCTGTCGCTGACGGTCACCACGGCCACAGTAACTGGCCCGCGCTGGGCGGCGAGCTTCCGGTGCTTCTTGCTGCTCTTGGACGCCATTCTCTTCACCGTACCGCTGGCACCGTCAGTTGCGTCTCGACCGGTTTGGAATAGTCAACGCCGGGCACGTCGAATCCGAAGAGCTGGTTGAAGTCTCGGCGGAACCCTGCAAAGTCCGTGAGGTCGTTGAGCGATTCCGTGTCTACGCGGGGCCAACTCTCAGATACAGCCGCCTGAACTTCCTCTCTCATCTCCAGGTCGTCCAGGCGAATCATGCGTCGGCTGTCGACGCGAGGCCCCCCGGGCCTGCACAGGTGACCCGCGAATAGGCGATTCGCCTGGTCGATACAGCTCTCGTGAAGCCCGATGCTCTTCATCACGCGAAAGAGCAGGCTGACATAAAGCGGTACGACCGGGATAGCCGAAGACGCCTGCGTAACCACCGCCTTGTTAACCGAGATCCAGGCCCCCCCGCCCACACGGTCGGCAAGCATGCGGTTGAGTTGGTCGGCGGTCGCCCTCAAGTGGCGCTTAGCAGCGCCGATGGTGCCGTGCTTGTAGATGGGCCATGTCAACTCTGGACCTTCGTAGCTGTACGAGACGGTACGGGCCCCAGCAGCCAACAGCCCCCGGGCGAGCAACGCTTCGATCCACCAGCGCCAGTCCTGTCCGCCCATGACGGCGACTGTGTCGTTGATCTCGGTCTGCCGCGCTGGCGGAACGGTCGCGTTGGTCACAGAGGATCGGCCCAGGTCGATCGTCTTACCGCTATACGACTGGCCTATGGGCTTCAGGCTTGAGGTGTGCACGGTCCCGGTGCGGGGATTGGACCGCTTCGGGGCCGCGACGCTGTACACGACGAGGTCCACCTGTCCGCCCATGTCGCCGGCCACGATCCGGCAGACCGCATCTTTCACTCCGTCGGAGAATGCGTCCCCATTGACGCTGCGAGCCCACATCCCATCTCGGCTGGCGGCGGCGTGAAGGGCCACCGAGTTGTAGTAGCCCGCACTCGCAGTCCGGCGCCGCGCTGGCGGCTTCTCCAAGAACACTCCGAGGGTGCGGCAGCCCAGTCCCCAACCAGCCGCAATCCGGGTGGCCAGCCCGTAGCCAGTCGACGCTCCGATCACTAGTACATTTCGCAGGTCCGCTGCCTTGGTCCCCTCCATGGCGCGACGCGTGTTGGCTATCTGGGACTCTACGACCTGAGCGCAACCCAAGGGATGGGCATTGACACAGATGAAACCCCGGGAGCGCTGCCTGACGACCTGTTCCGGCACGAGAGAGCCTTGCGGACCCTGCGGTCTGCTTGCGGGCTGCCTCGGTGCAGCCGCAGCAAAGGGAGAAGTATACCGAAGGGGCTGTCCGAGCCCGACCGAGACCGGGGCTTGCACTTGAGGCGGGGACCGCTGTGCGGTACGCCCCTGTGATATGTTTGGACCAAGGTCGCCCACTGCACTTTCGGGCTGATCTGATCCTCGCCCGCGGCCCCGTCTTGCGCGGCCGCTCCCCTCCGTGCCATGATCCGAAGCTTTCGGGGCGCGTCGCCTTCGATAGAGGCCAGCGCCTACATCGACCGCAGCGCGGAATTGATCGGGGACGTATCGATCGGGGCGCGCTCCAGCGTCTGGTGCAATGTCACGATCCGCGGGGACACGTCGCCCGTGGTGGTCGGAGAGGAGACGAGCGTCCAAGACAACAGCTGCCTGCACGAGGACGACGACGCGCCATTGACCATTGGTGACCGTGTCGTGGTGGGCCACTCCTGCACGGTGCACGGCTGCACAGTCGAAGACGATTGCCTGATCGGAATGGGATCGACCATCCTCAGCAAGGCCCGGATCGGCGCGGGTTCGATCGTAGCCGCCGGAGCCGTTGTGCGAGGCGGCCACCAAGTACCGGCGCGCAGCCTGGTTGCAGGGGTGCCCGCCAAGATCAAGCGGACTGTCACGGACGGAGAGGTCGAGCGGACGCGGGAGAACGCCGCCCGCTACGTCGCCCTGTCACGCCAGTACCGAGACGAGAAGTAATGCCACACCGTCAGGGCTCAGCTCCAGACCCAGAGCCGCTGGGCAGCCTAGAGCGTACCCACTACTGCGGAGAGATCCGCGAGCGCCACATCGGAGCCGAGGCGACTCTCATGGGGTGGGTGCACCGGAAGCGGGACTTGGGCGGCCTGCTGTTCCTGCACTTGCGGGATCGGACCGGCATCTCCCAAGTCGTCTTCAATGTCGAGACCCAGCCGATGGCCCACGCCAAGGCCGAGACGCTGCGCAACGAATACGTAATCGCGGTGCGGGGAAGCATCGTGCACAGGTCGGAGGACACCTACAACCCCAATCTCGCGACAGGCAAGGTCGAACTCGTAGCCGAGGAAGTGAGGGTGCTGAACGTCGCGGTGAACCCTCCCTTCCAGCTCGACGAGGACGACAGTGCGTCCGTCGGTGAGGATACCCGGCTGAAGTACCGCTACCTCGACCTTCGCCGCCCGCAAATGCAGCGCAACATCCAGCTCCGGCATGCGATCACCGCCGCCGTCCGGACATCGCTGAGCGATCAGGGCTTTCTCGAGATCGAGACGCCCTTCATGACCCGCTCGACGCCCGAGGGCGCACGGGATTTCCTTGTGCCGAGCCGCATTCAGCCCGGCACGATGTACGCCCTTCCGCAGTCCCCACAGATCTTCAAGCAACTGCTGATGGTGGCGGGCTACGACCGATACTTCCAGGTCGTGCGCTGCTTTCGGGACGAGGACCTGCGGGCGGACCGCCAACCGGAATTCACGCAGATCGACCTTGAGATGTCCTTCGCAAGGGAAGACAGCGTCCTTGAGGTCGTCGAGCGCCTGATCCACGGGGTGTGCGAATCGGCGGCCGTTTCCCCACCTCCGCTGCCGCTTCCGCGCATGAGCTACGCGAAGGCCATGCAACGCTACGGCTCGGACAAGCCGGATTTGCGCCTTCCCCCGATGGCGGTGGTGACAGACGTGATCGCTCCGGGCGATCTGCCGCTCGGCGGACCGCTCGTCGCGATCCGCACGCCGCGAGTGGGGCACCTCACGCGACGGGAGCGCGAGCAATTCCGCGCTCCGGCGGCCGAACTCGGCCTGCGGATCTTCGACGACTTTCGGGGACTCTCCCGAAAACTGCCCGAGGAGATGGCAGGGGTGAGAGAGCGTCTGGACGCCGGAGACGACGACTTCATCGTGCTGGTCACGGGGCTTGGGGTCCCGTCAGGGCCGCGACCGGACCAGACCGTTCTCGAGTCGGCTGGGGCGATCAACAGGCGAATCGCGCACCTCTTTGCCGACCGGCACGGCCTGCTCGACGACAGCGATCTGCGATTCCTCTGGGTCACGGACTTCCCGATGTTCGAGTGGGATTCCGACCAAGCGTCCTGGAGTCCGGCGCACCACCCTTTCACTTCGCCGCACGAAGACGACGTCGGCAAGCTCGGATCGGACCCGGGAGGATGCCGCTCGAAGGCCTACGACCTGGTTCTGAACGGAGTGGAACTCGGCTCGGGCTCGATACGAATCCATCGCCAAGACATCCAGTCGAGAGTCTTCGAGGCAATCGGCTTCACGCCCGAGGAGGCCCGCCACAGGTTCGGCTTCTTTCTGGAGGCACTGCAGTACGGCACGCCGCCCCACGGCGGCATCGCGCTCGGTCTGGACAGGCTGATCATGCTGCTCGCGGGGGAGACGACGATTCGCGACGTAATTCCCTTCCCCAAGACTGCACGCGGCACTGACCTCATGTGCCAAGCCCCCAACACCGTGCCTGTGCGCAACCTCACCGAGCTGGGAATCGCCCTTCGGGTCAGCCCAAGGCCTGCCAGGGCGTAGCGGCCGGATGGAGCCCAAAGATGAACCGCGTCCTCGTCATCGGCGGCACTCTCTTCATTGGCCGGGCCTTGGTGCGCCGCCTGCTCGATCGCGGTGACGACGTCACCGTCCTGCACCGCGGGTCGCGAAATCCGTTCAAGCTTGAGACGAGAGAAGTCCGCTGCGACCGCAATGACACAGAGGCGCTGGCAAAGGTTCTCCGCCAAGGCTTCGACATAGTGTTCGACAACGTCTACGACTGGGAGCGCGGCACTACGGGAGAACAGGTCGCCCGCGCCGCTGCCGCCAGTCCGCCGCTGCGAACGCGGTATGTGTTCATGTCCAGCTGTGCCGCGTACGGCTCCGGCCTAGACCGGCACGAGAGCTCTCCGCTGGCCGGGCCGGACCACCCGGAGGAATACTGCCGCAACAAGGCGGATTCCGAGCGCGGCCTGTTTGCGCTGCACTCGTCAACAGGACTCGCGGCGACGACGCTGCGCCCACCGTTCGTCTACGGGCCGCACAACCCCTTCTACCGAGAGGCGTTCTTCTGGGATCGTCTGGTGGAGGGTCGGCCGATCCTTATTCCGGGAGACGGCAGCCGTCTAATGCATCTGGTCCACGTCTGGGACTTGGCGGAATGCGCGCTGCGGGCGGCAGAAAGTCCTGCCTCTGGGGGACGGGCGTACAACGTTGGCCACTCGCACGCCATTCGCCAAGACGATCTGGTGACGGCGCTGGGACGAGCCGCTGGGATCGAGCCCGACGTGCGCTACGTTCCCAGAGCGACCATCGAGCGCCTAGGAGGAAGTGTCTTCGCTCCTCCGTTCTATTTCGGCCAGTACTTCGACATGCCGCCCATCACCCTGAACACGGCCAAGGCCCGGCGAGAGCTCAGCTTCGAGCCGAGAACCCTCGCATCGGGGCTCCGGAACACGTGGCAGTGGTACGAGAGCACGCAGCGTCGGACCCGGAGGCAGCCCGACTTCTCGTTCGAGGACGCAGTGATTGAGGCGATCGGCCAAGAGTGGAGTCGCCCGGGCTGAAGCTCCGCACGTCGCGGGAGTGGTGAAACGGGCCGTGTCGGAGCCAGCTGCTCCGACGACGCTGGATGCGCGGACGCAGTTCCTGTCGCGACGCCGGGTCTATCTCGAGAGGTTCTCGAAGAGGTAGACGCCACCCTTACCACCGACCACGATGTCGAGGTCGCCATCGCCGTCGATGTCGACGACGGGGATCTGCATGCCTCCGCCCACTTGGCCGCCGTAGTGGACTATGTGCCGCACCCATTCCCATCGGGGCCCCGTGTCCACATACTCGTACCAGTAGAGGCCTAGCGGCTCACGCCCGCCGTCGTCCTTGCCGTTGTGCGCGAAGAGCCGCTTGCCGGTAATGAGCTCGGGCCGGCCGTCGCCCGTGAGGTCCGCAAGCGTCGAAGCATGCGGCTGGGACCAGGCATCATCGATCACGTTCCGCTTCCATGTGCGAGAGCCGTCGGAACCTCGAATGTGCTTGAGCCAGAAGATGCCATAGCTATGCGCGTGCGTCGTCACGATGTCGTTCAGGCCGTCGCCGTCCACATCCAAGACATGCAGAAAACCAATGTGCTGGTCGAGGTTGAACTCCGCGTGCATCTTCCATGGAGTCTTGCGAGAATCCTCCGGTGCTTCTAGCCATCCTTTGGGTGTCAGTACGTCCACGCGGCCGTCGGCGTTGACATCCCCTGCCCCGATCCCGTGGCCGTCGGCCGCAGCCTGGACCACGTGCCCGTTCCAAGCCGACCCGTCTCCGACCGGCTCGAACCAGGCTGTCTTTGAGGCCGACCTGCCCCCGAACTGCGGCAGCACTTCCCTCGCCTCTCCATCGCCATCCAGATCGACGAGTAGGGCAAATTCAACGGACGCGCCGGTGTGGACGCGAGATTCTGGCCAGTCCCCTTGAGCCCGGCCAGGATTGCGCCACCAAGCGATCTTCTGCTCGGCCCAAGCCACGCTGACCACATCGACATGGCCGTCGCGGTCGACATCAAACAGCAAGTCGCTGAAGTTGTCGATGTAGTTGTTCCAGAATCGGATTGAGCGGAACTTCCGACGCTGAAAGTCGGGGCCCCGGAACCAGTTCTCGCCGGAGACGATATCCAGAATGCCATCGCCATTGAGGTCTGCCACGGCGCAGGTCTCGTTGCGCCCTACGTCGATTACGTGCTTCTGGAAGGGAATCTCCTCTGACGGTCCGCCGCCGAAGCAGGGGCTTGCCGCAATCGCGCAACAAAAGGCCAGCGGCCATCGGGCTCGCAACATGGCGCCCATCATCCCACAGGAAAGCCAGCCTCCGGGCCTCGCCCGAAGGCGGTCGAGCATCACACCAACAGGTACGGCTTGACGAACTCAAGCGTCCTGCGCAGTTCGTCCATCGCGTGGCGGTCAAGCGGCCGCGCGTCGGGATTGCGTACGTTCCAGTTCGGGAATACGCCCCTCAGGTGCAGCACGTAGGAAAGGGCTGGCAGGCCATGGGCGCTGGCCCGTGTGATCAGCAGCAGCGCTTTGGAGAACATATCGATCGCCTCCGAACGGTGGCCGGCGTGCCACAGGTCCCAAGTGCGGACATACAGATCCGGCCACGATGAGGCGGGCATCGATCCCGATGAGCCTCGGGCCATCTCTTCGATCAGAGTCCGCCCGTGGCCGCCCGTGAAGGCAACGGGCCTGTCCGTCCCAGACAGGTCGCTGAACTGCGTCAGGCGCGTCAGCGTGTGACCGGCCTCGTCCTTGACGTACCGCATTTCCGGAATGTCCCGCACCATTCGGGCGACGAACTCAATGTCCATGTTGCCGATGGCCTGCATGAACATGGGCAAGCCCGCGGCTTTGGCCACAGCACCGTAGTAATCCGCGACGGCTTCCAAGTCGAACTCCGTCTGCCTTCCCTTCCTCGGGGGCAGAGCGATGACTGCGTCAGGCTGCAGGGACTTGGCGTGGCTCGCATAGCGAACGGCCGTCTCAGTGTCCCCGGCCTGCACGCCGATCACGACCTTGGGCCGCAGTCCGGCCGCGGCATTCACGATCACCTCGGCGCCTCGGATCCGCTCCTCGAACGTCAGCAGGGCATACTCGCTTGCCAGCTGCGGCCAAACGATGCCATGCACGCCGGTTCGGTCCAGATAGCGGACCTCCTCGGCCAGCGTGTCGAAGTCGACTTCTCCTCCCGAGGTGTAGGGGGTCGCAACGATCGGGAAGATCCCCCGCATCGCTGGGGCGGCCTGTGCGAACACCTGTGCCGCCCAGGCACCTCCGAGGAGGTGAAGGACCTGCCGCCGACCAAGGCCAAAACTAGAGAGCGCTGCTTCCCGCATGCTCGCGCACCATCCTTTCGGTGAGTTCCGTCCCGAACCCGGGTCGGTCGGTGGGGTAGTAGCGACCGTCCTTGTACGGCGATGACATGGCGAGCATCAGGTCGGTGGCGTCATCTCCGGTACCGAAGCTCTCGGCCAGCGGGGCGTCGGCGGTCAGCACGATCGGCATCCCGTAGAGGCTGCTGCCACGGTGCGGAATTATCGGCAGTCCGCGCTCCGCGCCCATCACCGCGATCTTGCGAACCGCGGTCACGCCGCCGCACCAGGTAATGTCCGGCTGGAGGATTTCTGTGCCTTTGTGATGCAGCAGCATCTTATAGCCGTACTGCGTGTACTCGTGCTCGCCGCTGACGATCAGGGTGCTGTCAACCTCGTCCACAAGCCGCTGGTAGCCGAGGATGTTGTCAGGCGAGAGGGGCTCCTCGATGAAGTACAGCCCGACCGGCTCAAGGCGCCGGGCCATCTCCAGCGTGTATCCAATGTCATCCCATCGGCAGCCGCAGTCGATCATCAGCCCGCGATCCGGGCCGATCGCCTGTCGCACCGTCGCAAGATTGCGCTCTGTGCGGTCCATCCCGGTCCGGCCAGCCCAGACGCCGTCACGTACGGGCACCTTGAAGTGCTCGAATCCGAGGTCCAAGCCAACAGTTGGATCGGCGTTGGTGATGTACCCCGGAACGCTGGCCTGCGTCTGGCCGCCGAGCAGTCTATAGACCGGTGTCTCAGCGTGCTTGCCGACGATGTCCCACAGCGCATTGTCGACGCCGCTGAGCGCCATCACGAAAATGCCCCGGCGCCCGTAATAGATGCCAGAAGTGTACATCTGGTCCCAGAGCAGCTCAACATTGCGCGGGTCACTGCCAACCAAGAGGTGGCGCAGGTGCCCGTGAATGATCTCCGCGGCCGCCGAACCACCCGCTCCTAGGCCGAAACCAGTTATGCCCTGATCTGTCTTGACGACTACCACAATGGCACTCGCCAATTGGGAGAAGGGGCCGCTGTAGCGCCAGCGCGCCGGGTCGTAGGGGCCGTCGAACTCGGGTAGGCGACCTTGGGAGGAACGGGACCACAGCCGGACAGGGACCGCCTCGACCGAAGTGATGCTGAGGCGGCCCGAGGTCTGGGCCCAAGCGGGGCTGCCAGCCGTGGCGGCTCCAGCTACTGTCGCGAGGAAACGTCGGCGCGACGCCATGGCCGCAACAGTCTAGCACCCGGGCTCCGCGTTCCCCGACTAGCGCAATACGCTATCCGGCTGCGGTCCTGCCTCCGTCAGTCAGCGAAGTAGCCCGGTCTCGCCCGCACTCTGGCTCCGCGAGAGCCCACCTTGATCGACACTCGCCTCCAACTCCCGTCAAACTGCTGATTGGCCGGGTAGTACGCGATTTCGTAGACGCTCCGCAGTTCCTTGGCGAGTTCGGGCAGCACTGGCTCGACGTCGGCCACCGAGCGGGCCGTGAACAGCCTCCCGCCGGTCGCCTTGGTTAGGGCTTCGAGGCGCTTGCGCGCCGTGCTGGACCAGTTCCGTCCGAACCGCTCGCCGGAGAGGAGGAATACGGGGTAGATTCGGGTGTCCATCTCACCTGCCGCACGGATCAGCTTTGCCGCACTCAGCCGGGAGGGAACAGACTGGCCGCTGATGCGGTTGTCTATCCCGTCGCTGATCACCACCAGTGCATTCCGCTCTCCGGCGCGCTCGGCGAGCTGGTCCTCATACGCGATCATCACAACGTCCCAAATGGGCGAACCGCCGATTGGTTGCGGCAACCGCATCAGCCGCCGCACGAGCAGGTCCCGGTCCGACGTCAGCGGCACCAGTCGGTGAAACATGCTGCCGGCCATCGCGTACAGCGCGACGCGGTCGTTCGCACCAGCCAGCTCGACCAAGCGCCTTGTGGCGCCGCGCATGTGCTCTAGATCGACCGAGGTGCTGCCGCTAAGGTCCAGCAGGATGGCCAGATTGAACGGGGAGTCCTCGGGGTCGACGACTTGAACGTCCTGTCGCTCGCCGTCCTCCTCTACAACGAAGTCTCCATGACTGAGGCCGATCATTGGACGCCCGCCGGCGTCGCTCACCGCTACGGTCATGCTGACCATTCGCACTTCGGAGCTGAAGACGACCGTTCCCGTCGGCGTGCTCTCGCTGGCTGACGGGCGCGGCGCCCGACGGGTCTGGGGCGGCGGGCTGGATGAACGCCCTCGCCGCGAACCGCGGAGCATAAGGGCATCCGCGATGCGTTCGGCCCCCGTGTGAGGCTTGAGCGGCCAATCTCGCGGGATCTCCCAATCCCTTACGCGAAGCTCGCTGGGTGAGTGCAACTGCGCCGTGAGGTGCCCGTACACGAGATCGCGAGAAGCAACGCTATTCATGAGCTTCCAGACCCGCATGCGGGGGCCGATCTGCTGCGCGCGCAAGGGCATGGAGCGCCCACGTGGCGTATCGACGACCGAGGGCTGCTTGGTGGACTCCACGCCAATCACCGTGATCTCGAGCGGTACCTCGACTGACAGCGAGCCTCTCGCAGACTGGAGGCTTGCGCGCCGGACCATTCCGGTGACGTCGATGTCCCCATGGTCTGTCTTGACAGCGAATGGCAACCCCAGCGGGAGGCGAACCTCGACATCCGCGCTTCGGCCAACCGGCGTCTGGGCCTCGACCAGAAGGCGAACCGGGCTTCTGCTCACGACGATGCCCTCGTTGGTGTGAGGCTCAGTTCCGGTCCACCAAATGCGTAGGCGATTCTCGTCCGCGACTCCCACGGACACGCCGCCGTGGGTGTTTACGATCTCCACCGGCTGCGCGAGCGCGCCAATGGCCACTCCAAGCAGCAGGATTGATCGGACCGCCGTCATTCGTCCGGCTGCCTACATTCTGGCCCAGCGGTCCGAATGCACGTGGACTGAGCGCCGTTCAACTAGCTCGCACGGTGAAGCCCAGTACGAGTCGTGCTCGCGGTTCCAGTGTCCGGCAACGGTGAATCAGCCGAGACCAAGCCGCCGGTGTCAGCATCACCGCACGTCCTACGCTCCGCCAATGCACGAGGACAAAGTCCTTGGGTTTCGAGATTCTGGCCCGATCCCGCTTCGCGAGCCCTTCGGTGAGCCGAGCGCAGCCCGATCAGTCCCAACAAATGGAGGGAGTCGCAAACCTTGAAGCGGTGATCTCCCCGCACCACTTCGTCGACGGCTAGATCCGCGACGCCGATCTGCTTGACTACCACTAGAAGCCTGCCATGAGCTTCCCCCACAATCCCGCTCATCCCGGCGACGTTATCCGCGACGGCTGCCTCGGGGACGAGCCTCCCCGTTCCGCCGCCGTGCGCCTCGGCCTCGATCCAATCGCGTTCGAGAAGCTCGTCCGCGGCCGCGGCCGCATCACACCGGACCTTGCCGTACGAATGCAGGCGGTCGGCTGGTCCAACGCCTCCTTCTGGGTGCGCTTGCAGGCCAACTACGACTCGGATCAGGAGATCCTCCGCCAGGGCCACGCTGCCTGACGCTCCCTCCATCCGCACAGTACCGCCCAACTCGTTTGCAGCCTCTCACAGACTGGACCACAAAGTCGCCCCCTGCCGTCCATGGTTTGGCTTCATCAAGGCGGCACGTGATGCCAGCCTCACGGCGGCTGACCGTGTGAGCGAGCTTGCCCAAAGCAGGGGATTTTGGCAGTCGTGCGATTACTCGGGGCAAGTTTGGGGGCGGAATTGCCCGTGGCTCGCTGAAACGGTGCAGGCCACTGCACAAATGGGACCGTGCGCACTACGGGGAATGCCATTGGTCCTTGCCGACTCGGGGACCAGTGCTAGCCACGAGGTCAAGGTCGGCAATGGAACCGACCCTGCGTCGACGGCGTGATGTATTGCGCCGTAGCTGCAATCCTAGGCCCGGCCGGAGCGACATTGCATCCACCGGCGCTGACTATCGGACGAAGTACGGACCGCGCAAGAGCAGCTTGTGTAGCTAAGCTCGCCTTGTGATGGCGGCGGAGGCCGCAAGCTACATTTAAGCGAGCCCGGGATGGCAGCCGATAATCACAACGTCATCGTCGGAACGAGCGGTCACATCGACCACGGCAAGACCTCGCTCGTTCGCGCGCTGACCGGCACGGACACTGATCGGTGGGAAGAGGAAAAGCGGCGCGGCATCACGATCGACCTAGGGTTCGCTAGCTTGCGGCCCGAGCCCGGCCTGAGGATCGGATTCGTGGATGTGCCCGGCCACGAGCGATTTGTCAAGAACATGCTCGCCGGCGCGGGGGGAATCGACGTTGTGATGCTGGTAGTAGCCGCAGATGAGTCGGTCATGCCGCAGACTCGCGAGCACTTCGAGATCTGCCGCCTTCTCGGTGTGAAGCACGGCCTGATCGTTCTGACCAAGGTGGATCTGGTCGATTGGGAGATTCTTGAGCTGGTGAAGCTCGAGGTCGCGGAATTCGTGGAGGGGTCGTTCTTGGCGGACGCGCCAATGCTCCCCGTTAGCAGCGAGACTGGCGAGGGGCTCGAGGACTTGAGAGCGGCCTTGGCCAAGACCGCGAGGCGAGTGGCACCGCACTCCTCCGAAGGGCTCCTGCGCCTGCCGATCGACCGGTCGTTCACCATGCGAGGCTTCGGCACGGTCGTAACTGGCACTCTCGCCAGCGGACGGCTGCGCGTGGACGACACCGTGGAGATCCTGCCAGGACACCGTACTGCCCGCATCCGCAAACTGCAGGTACACGACGAGTCCGTGAAGGAGGCGACTGCAGGACAACGCACCGCGGCGAACCTCGGGGGGGTCGCCAAAGCCGAGATCGGGCGGGGGATGTGCATCGCGCCGCCGGGCGCACTCGCTCCATCAATGCAGTTTGATGCGCACATCGAGCTGCTCCGGAGCGCCCGGCCCCTGAAGCACACCGCGCCGGTGCACATCCACTTGGGAACAGCAGAGACGACCGCGCGCGTCTACCTGCTGAACGGAGCGGGCCGACGTGCCGCGCTGCCTCCCGGGGAGTCCGGCTACGTCCAGGTCAGGCTGGCCAACCCGCTTACGGCCGTCCACCGCGACCGGTTCATCATTCGGCAGTTCTCCCCGCTTGTCACCATCGCGGGCGGAACAGTTCTCGACCCGCACGCTACGCGCCACCGGAAGGATGACGGGACGCTCGCGACCCTGAAGGCGCTGCGCACGGGCAGCGACGAAGAAGTCGTGTTGGCCCTGTGCGAATCTCGGCGTTTCGGAATCGGCGGCAACGACCTGACGGCCCTCACCGGACGGCGGGAATCGGAGTTGGCCCGCATTGCCGGTCCGAGCCGCAAGCTCTGCGTCGCACGCCAGTCACCAGTCTGGATCTGCTCACTGCGGCGGATCCAACAGTCGGAGGGCAGGACTGCGGCGGCCGTGCAGCGCTACCACCGCCGAAACCCGCTCGAGCCCGGGATTCCGATCGAGGAATTGAGGAGCGGCGAGTTCAGGGGCGCGCCGCCATTCTTTGCAGAACTGATCCTGGGCCGACTGGAGGCTGCCGGCGCCCTGTTGACAGACGGTGATCTCGTGCGCGACGCGAGTCACACCGTCCGGCTGGACCGCGACGAGGCCGAGGCTCGCAACCGGCTCATCAACTCGTTCGAGGAAGCAGGCTTGCACGTCCCGACTCTGAAGGAGTTCCTACCCACGCTCCCGACGGATGCCCGCCGAACGGAGAGAATTCTGGCCGCGCTGGTGCGAGAAGGTGTGCTGGTGAAGGTCAGTTCCGAGTTCGTGTTCCACAGCACCGCTATTGAAGGCCTTCGGAACGGGCTGGCGCCCATGAAGGGTGCAATGATCGACGTGCCCAAGTTCAAGAGGCTAGCGGGAGTCAGCCGAAAATATGCGATTCCGTTGCTGGAGTACTTCGACAGGGTCAAAGTAACGCTGCGAATAGGGAACGTTCGGCGCGTACTCTAAGGTCGCGTTCTCGCAGCCTTGGCAAGGGCAACCGGGCTGCTACGATTGCGACGAAGGGCGGGCGAATGGCCGGACTCGTTTGCAGCTGGGGTGGCGGCACTGTCGGCGAACAGTCCGGACAGTCTTGGAGCCACCTCTCCGCCGGGCCTCAGGCCCGCTTGGCGATCCTCAGGAGATTTCGAAGGGTGGCCATGGTCGGCGTCTCGGCCAATCCTCTACGTCCCAGCCACTTCGTGGCGGTGTACCTCTCCAACCGCGGGTACGACATCATTCCGGTGAATCCCGGCGCTCGGACGATCTTGACCCGGGAATGCTTCCCTTCGCTGAGATCGATACCGGGAGAGGTCGACGTCGTGGACATATTCAGGCCAGCCAAGCACGTCCCCGGGATCGTCGAGGAAGCGATCGCTATCCGGGCGAAGGTTGTCTGGATGCAGTTCGGAATCGTGCATGAGCGGGCGGCGAAGCGAGCTCTCGACGCCGGGCTGGAAGTTGTCATGGACCAGTGCATGAAGGTGGAGCACGCGCGGTTTTTCGGCGGCCTTTCGGCACTGGGACTTAACGGGGGCGTCGTGTCGGCCCGGGGCTGGTCGCCAGCGGCGGGCCGTCATCAGGACCGATGAGCCCTGCTGGGCGCGCACCGGCCCCCGGCGGACCCGCCTCCCCTGCCCGCATGGCGAAAGCATGCACTCTGGGATAATGGCAACTTCCCCAGCGGGAGGCCACAAGCATGAAGTTCGGAGTCAACACACTAATCTGGTCGGGATCCTTCGAGCCTGACAAATACCCGTTCGACGCACTCAAGGAAGTCGGGGTGGACGGGATCGAAATCCCGGTCTTCGTGCCGACGGACTTGGACACCGCGGCAGTCCGGCGGACCTGCGAAGCCCACGCCATGAACGTGCATTTCTGCTCGATCAACCCTGAGGGCATTAATCCGATCAGTTCCGACCCGGCAGTCCGTGAGAGGACGCTGGAGCACTGGAAGAACGTCATCCGCACTGCCGCCGAGGCCGGTGCGGACCAGATCGCCGGCCCGACACACTCGCCAGTCGGGTACCTTCCGGGGCACCGCCGCACGGAGGACGAATGGAAGTGGGGCGTCGAGATGCACCAGATGCTCGGCGACGATCTCGAGGATGCGGGCGTCACCATGGCCGTTGAGCCCCTGAACCGCTTCGAGACCTACTTCCTGAACACTGCACTAGATGCGTACCGTTTTGTCGACGAGGTCGGCTGCGATCGGGTCGGGATCCTGCTGGACACGTTTCACCAGAACATCGAAGACAAGGATGTCGCCGAGGCCTACACGACGTGCGGGAAGCACCTGATGCATGTGCACACCTGCGAGAACGACCGGGGCACGCCCGGCTCCGGGCACGTCGACTGGCCGGGCGTGATGGCCGCGATCAAGGGCATCGGCTACGACCGCTGGCTGACGATCGAGTCCTTCAACTCGCACATTCCTGAGCTTTCGGCCGCTACCGCGATTTGGCGAGACCTGGCCGATTCGATGGACGACATAGCGTTGGACGGCACGCGATTCCTTCGCGACCAATGGAGCAAAGCCTGAGAGCGGCCTGATGGCGCCGGCGACCACTTCGCCGGACAATCTGCCGACGCCCGGGTGAGGCATGGCCCGGCAACAGCCGAGAGTATCCCAACCGCTGGGCCTCGCGTCGGTCGTGGCGTGCGTGCTAATCACGATTGTCCGCGGGCTCAACCCGATCGCGATGAAGGTCGTGTTGCTCTCGATGCCCCCACTGCTTGGGGCGTTTTGGCGAATATCGTTTGCGACGATTGGGATAGCCTGCTATGCGGCCTTGCGGGGAATCCAACTTCGGCCCAAACGTCGCGAAGTCCTGCCGCTGACCGTTCTAGCGGTGATCTTCGCCGTACAGATCGGTGCCAATCAGTTCGGCGCCGACTACACTTCGCCGGTCCTCCTAGCCATCCTCTTCAACTCGTATCCGATAAGCACGGCCGTGATCTCTTCGTTCACTGTCGCAGCCGACCGACTTACACTGCGACGCGTGGTTGGTCTGGCGGTCGCGTTCGCCGGGGTTGCCTGGATATTGGCGACCCGCACTGAGAGTCGGCTGGCCCCGAATCCCGTCTTGGGAAACGCGCTCGTACTGACGGCCGCGACACTTCTGTCGATCCGCATGGTCTACACCCGGCAGCTGTCCCTGAAGGTCGAGTACGTGAGGGCCGTCTTCTGGACTCTGATCGGAGCTCTGCCGATCTTTCTGGCGGGATGGCTGGTGATCCCGGACCCTATGCAGCGAACGGAGCAGAACTGGATGACCTGGACTGCCCTGCTCTTTCAAGGACTGGTGATCGGCTGCACGGCCCAACTGGCGTGGGTATACCTCATCCGACGCCACACCCCGAGCACGGTGATCGCCTTCTCCTTCATCACTCCCATCAGCGGCGTAGTCTTGAGCTCAGCCTATTTCGGGGAGGCAGTTCCAGGCCGCCTCGTCGCCGGCTTGGTGGCTGTCCTGACCGGCATCGCGCTTGCCACCCGCCATTCCAAGCCGGGTCCTCGCGCGTCGGCTGCGGTCTCTGCGGCCCTTGCGAAGCGTGGTGACGCCGGAGGTGGGCGCGCCGGGAAACTTTCCTAGATTCTGCGGATTGGAGGCTTTATTGGGCCGTTGAAGTGACGCCGAAGGTAGCCGCGTCTGCGCTTCTTCACGTGCCTTTCTCATGCTTCCAGGAGCCGCCGAGGCGGCTTGAGCGCTTGACCGTTTAGCAATTTGCTGGCGCCATGTCCGGGACTGGCGCAACGCCGGCCTTGTGACAACCCGATGGTCAATGGTCTATGATGGTCCTCGTCCGCGAGCCTTGGAGGGAAAGCCATCCACGTGCACTACGAAGCAAGAGTTGGGCGATCACATAAGTGCGTTGTCGTGAATCACACGGAGCCACGAGAGAATCAAGAGGAATGTCGCACATGAAGTATCAAAAACACAAGAGGATTTCCCTCAAGGCCCATCCCAGGTATCAAGAACGCTGGGTCCACGAGAGAATCACGGATGACGCGAGAATTCTCGGCCTTGGCGAATTGGTCGTGCTGGAGAGTGAACGTAGGCAGCCAGGCGCAGGACGACTAGACATCCTTCTTCAAGATCCTGAGACCAAAGAACGCTACGAAGTCGAAATTCAGCTTGGTGCCACTGACGAGACACATATCATTCGAACGATAGAATACTGGGATATTGAAAGGAAGAGATATCCTCAATATGACCATACGGCAGTTATAGTTGCAGAAGAAGTCACGGGTCGCTTCCTTAACGTGATCTCTCTGTTCAATGGTGCTATACCACTTATCGCGATCAAGATGGAAGCAGTCCAAGTTGAGGAATACTTGGCACTGATTTTTGTCAAAGTATTGGATGCCATTAGTCGAGGAGAAGATGAACCGACTGCTCCTGCAGATCGCAAATACTGGAAAGATCGGGCGACACCAGCGACCGTCAGCATGGCTGATAAAGTGCTTGATCTTATTTGTCGTTGTGATTCAGGCGATGATCGTGAGTCAAACATCCAACTGAACTACAATAAGTTCTACATTGGATTGTATAAGGACGATCGACCGTATAATTTCGTTAAGTTTAGATCGACTAAGACTAGATTGATCGTTGAACTACGTCTAGAAAAATCCGATGACGTCGACCGTCAGATCGATGACGCAAACCTTAGTACGCTTGAGTATAGAGACAAGCGATATCGTATTAGATTCAGGGACTCCGATCTAACCGATCACGAGGGTGTATTGGACTATCTGATCCCAAAGGCGCATGGTGAATGGAACAAGTAGATATCGAAACTGACTCGATCTGTGCTCTCGAACTCTCCAAGGGAAGATCGGATCACTTCAACTTCCCGTCGCCGCGAGTGTGGCTACCTACCCTTCAGCGCCGATGGTAAGGGGGATGGCTTGAAATCTCCACGCCAAGTTAGTTGGCCCGCGAGGCACCCGGTACCATTGGGACGAATCGGACGGGGAGCTGAGAACGCCGGCGAATCCGACCAGCCTCGTCCTTCGTTACCAAATCGAGAGACTGATTGTTCGGAGTCGAACCGATCGGAGCTACGAGCCTGCCCCCTGCCGCCAGCTGGTCGACCAGCGCCTGCGGCAGCTGCGGCGGGGCGGCTGTCAAGATGATCCGATCGTACGGAGCGTGCTCCGGCCAGCCTTGGTACCCGTCACCGGTGCGTAGGCGCACCGATTCAAAGCCAAGCTCGGCCAAAGTCCTGCGGGCGCGTTCCGCCAGTTGCGGAACAATCTCGATGCTGTACACATGGTCGCTGAGGGTGGCGAGCACGGCCGCCTGATAACCCGATCCAGTCCCGATCTCGAGCACACTGTGGCGGCGGTCGATCCGCAGGAGTTCCGTCATGTAGGCCACGATGTAGGGCTGCGAAATTGTCTGATTGAACCCGATCGACAACGGCCTGTCATCGGTCGCGTACCTTCGCACTCGCTCAGGGACGAACCGCTCCCGAGGCACTGCCCGAAGGGCATCAAGGACCTTCCTCGAGCGCACGCCGCGCGCCTCAATCTGGTCGCGAACCATCATTGCCCGCCTTTCGGCCCACTCAGGCTCCGAGAACTGTCCAGAGCCACCGGGCAAGCCAAGCATGAGCAGCCCTGCAGCGACGCAGACGACGGCTATCAGAAAGCGACCCATCGGCACGGCACATCGTAGCAACCCATGCCGAAGAGGCTGGTCCCGACAACGTTCAAGACGCGTTCCCGCAGGCCGGCCCGCACGACGCGAGATCCTTCACGAACGTTGCATAGCGACCCGCACGGGCCCGACCCGCCGGCACGCCAGCTGCGCGAGCGGCCCTAGCGGCGCTCCCCCGTGCCAGGGCGGGTAGCCGGAGCACTGTGTCCGTTTCCGCGAGACGTTCCAACACCCAAGCGAACACCTTCTGCTGGATTGAGAATGGGATACGACGACGAGCTCTCGCCAAGGCGGACCGACTTGGGGTCGGGCTCGTCAGAGCGTACCCAAGGAACTTGCGGACGCTAAGGCTGTCTCCTACCTGGAGCGCGATTCCGCGCTCGGACTCGATCCCAAGCAGGAACGCAAGCAGAAGAACGCGGAAGTACACGGCCGGGGGCATGGAACGCCGGCCGACGCCGACCGGATAGCAATCACGGCAGGCCTCCTCAACGAACTCGTCAAACCCCGCCTTCACCAGAACGGAGTCCAAGCGCTCGTAGAAGGGGAGTTGGTGCACATGGAGCAGCCCATCGACCGACGCGAATTCCAAAGGCGCAGCAATTCTTCTTGTTCCCATCGACATATATTCACGATATCATAATGTGGTAGTCATGGGAAGTGTCAAATTAAAGATAAACAAATATATGATAGGTTTCAAGACCTCTACGAATCTGAAGTTCTGCTACAACGGTCAGCGTGTGCCGGCCCAGCTGCGCACGACCCATAATTCGTGGGCCCGCCATGGAGTCCGAACACATCCCAACACAACAGAGGACGTCCCGCACCAGCCACAGCGACCTTGACTAGACTCTCGGCGTGCGGCGAGCCCTGTCCTCCACGCAGCGGATCGCTGCGCAGCCGCGCGCTATCTGCACCCGCTTCGTGTGCCTGCCGACCGGGACTGAGCTACTGCGCCTCTGTCGTTCGACCCTGCCTACGCGCGGGCCGAATCAGGAGCTCACTAGCAGCCGGTGGATTCGATCAATCGCGATCTCGATCCGGTCGAGCGCCGTCGCGTAGCTGAATCGAAGGTAGCCCTCGCCACAGGCGCCAAAGGCCTCCCCTGCCAAACATGCCACCCCAGCGTCTTGGAGAATCCGCTCGGCGAGTTCGGAGGAGGACATTCCGGTCCCTTGGACGTTAGGAAAGGCGTAGAATGCCCCGCCCGGCCGGGCACAGCGGATTCCGGGGATCGAATTCAGTCCGTCGACGATCACGTCACGGCGGCGGGAGAATTCCTCCACCATGCGTTGCACGCTGTCTTGGGGTCCTATCAGGGCCTCGATCGCGGCGCGCTGCGTGAACGTGGCCGTGTGGGATGTCGCGCTTACTTGCAATAGACAGATTGCGTCGACTATCCACTGGGGAAAGACCCCGTATCCGATTCGCCAGCCGGTCATCGAGTAGGCCTTGGAGAATCCGTCCAGAATGATCGTCTTGTCCGCCATGCCGTCTATCGAGGCAATCGAGGTGGGCTTCTCGTCGAACGCGATCAGGTTGTAGATCTCGTCTGAGAGAACGACCAAGTCTCGGTCGGCTACCAGGTCCGCGATCGCTTGGAGGTCCGCCGGGGGAATCGTGCCGCCCGTCGGGTTCTGCGGCGAGTTGAGGATGATCAAGCGTGTTCGGTCCGACAGCGCGTCGGCGAACCGGTCCAGGTCAATGGAGAATCCACGCGACTCGAGTAACGGCATGGCCACCGGGGTGGCACCGCTGGCACCTATGACACCTTCGTAGATCGGAAATCCAGGGTCGGGATACATGGCCTCGTCGCCCGGTTCGAGCAGCGCGAGCATCGAATAGAACAGGATGGGCTTAGCACCCGGTGTCACGACGACCTGGGTCTCACTGACGGGGATGCCGCGTGTCGCCGAGACGTGCTCGGCCACCGCCTGCCGGAGTACCGGCTCACCCTGTGTGGGTCCATACTTCGTGAAGCCGTCGGCAATGGCTTTCCGACCGGCTGCGACGATGTTTGCGGGTGTCGGAAAGTCGGGCTCTCCGATCTCCATGTGGATAACGTCACGCCCCGTGGCCTCAAGGTCTCGAGCTCGGACGAGTACCTCAAAGGCCCCCTCGCCACGCAGCCTAGATATCCGCCCCGCTAGATTCATCGCCGATCCGTCGAGCCGAGTTTAGCAACGGGGCAATGTCGGTTCGTTGGCTAGCCGCGTCGGCGCCGGCGCGAGCGGCCATAGGGCCGATGGTATTGCCGATCATGTCATCGGGCCACGTCGTGGCGGGCCCGCGCACTGGGGCGCCATGCACGTCCTCGACTGTGCGAATGGCATCCTGAGGTTCAAGTGCCAGCGATTCGGGAACGCTCACAAGTCTGGAGAGGTCCGGCGCGAATTGCACGGAATCGGCCCGTCCGGCGTCTTTCTATTGCTGGACGAGGTTGCACGTGGGAGCGGCGATGGCATGCAGTGCGACGGTCTTGGTACCGGCCAGCGGCCTCGGCCAGGAGGCGGTAGTGCCGGTGCCTGAGGACGAGGCGCTCGAGACTCACGCGCGAAGGATGTTTCGGCTGATATACGGGATCGTTCGCAATGTCCCCGACGCCCAAGACCTGACCCAAGACTCGCTGCTGAAGGCCCTCAGGCGCAAGAGCCAACTCAAAGACAATCGCAAGGTGGCGCAGTGGCTGAACCGAATCGCCGTGAACACCGCCCTCGACTTCATGCGACGCAAAGGCCGGGTGGGCTTTGACCAACTCGTGACCATCCCGGTCGCCAAGACCGAGAGCCCCGAGCACGGCGCGATCCGGAGCGAGACCCGTCGCTGGCTCAATAGGGGCCTGAAGCGGCTCACCCACCGCGAGCGCACGGCCCTGCTGCTTCGCGATGTCGAGCAATTCCCAGCCGGCGAG
The DNA here is from genome assembly GCA_028819235.1 of Bryobacterales bacterium. Taxonomy (GTDB): domain Bacteria; phylum Acidobacteriota; class Terriglobia; order Bryobacterales; family UBA6623; genus VXMF01. The sequence goes on along the minus strand of JAPPMC010000129.1, from coordinate 11,200 downwards.
GTCGCCAAGATCATGGGTTGCTCTCCTGCGACCGTGCGTTCGCACATTGCGAACGCACGCGTAAAGTTCAAGCGCTACGAGAAGGAAAACCCCCGCTGATGGCCAAGCCTCGCCACGCTCAAGAAGAGGTCATCGCCCTCTACGCCGGCGGGGACCTAGGCCGTTGGAAGCGGTTTCTAACCGACCGCCACCTCTCGAAGTGTGCTGTGTGCCGCCAGTCCGCAGCAGACTACCGAAGAGCCAGACAAGACCTAGCGGCCCTGCGGGAAACGCCACCCGTGGACTTCAAGGCCCTCACCCGACACGTACAAGCAGCTGCGACCGCCCGCCAGAACCGTGCGGCCCGCGGACAGCGGGGGCGGTGGCTGCTGGGCACCGCTGCTTGCGCGGCCACGGTGGCATTGGCCCTGCTGTACACAGGTTCCCAGGTGCGATCCCCGCAGCCCGAAGTGCCCTCGGCAGGGCTCGGAATGCAAGCAACATGGGGCGAAACCTTGCTCGGCCTCGACGCCGCAGACGCCCAAGTCGGAGCGACCGGAGAACTGAGGTTCCGGGCCTACGATGCCGCGTCCGGCACGTTGAGCATCACGGAGTATTACTGACCATGACGGACCTCCTACCGTCGGCCCGGGCTCCACGTTGGATCTGCCTCGCCGCTTTGGCCGGCACTATCGCGCTAGTCGCGAAGGCACAAGAGATCGACATTGCCGTCACGATCCCTGAAGGTGTGCCACTGCGCGCGATGGCCAGTGACTTCTCCAGCAGCGATGTCGAGCCTCGCGGCGGCGTCTTAGTCATCAACCTGTCTGGCACGGTCCATCTCGAAAACGTCGGTCAAGAAGTGATCCGGGCGCTGGTCTTGCGAATCGAGGCGGGAGACCGTGCGTTTGGCGGCCGCGCGGCGGTCACGGTTCCGAGCCGGCACACGCCCCGGGGCGAAGGGCTGGACATCCCGATCAACATCCGACTGCTCCGGCCGCTGCCCCTGCCCTCGGGTCCGGCAATTGTAATCGAGCCAGACTCAGTGCTGTTCGCATCGATGACTTCGGCAGGGCCTGATCGGCTCGGCGCGGCTGGCAGGCTGAGAGTGCTAGAGGCGGAGGCCCAACGGGACCGGGCCTTCTTCCTGTCGAAGATCGACTCCGGAGGCTTGCCGGAGCTGGCGACCGCCATGCAGGACAGCCTCAGAAGGCAGGCCGCACGGCCCCGGCTGAGCGTGCGGCTCGCGGGCAACGGACCCGCCACGGCCGGTCCCGCCGCCGATCCGCGCAGAGTCGAGATCGCGTTCTTGGACATCCCTGGCGCGCCGGTAGTCGCGGAAGGCGCAGTGGCCACAGCACTTGAGACCGTCTGGAGCGCCCCGCAATTCGACCTCCATAACCGCAGCGACCAAGCCGTGCACCACCTCGATATCGGCTGGCTCGCCGAGGACGCAGCGGGCGTGGTCTACTCCTTGGGCTCGGCGCCGCTGGGCGGCCGTCCGCAGATGGCTGCCGGTGCGCGGCTTGAGACCCGTCCCGAGTCGCGCTTTCGGATCGAGTTCCCCACGTCGGGCGGGGGGCACGCGCTTGGCGGAATGACCGCGTTCCTGCGCAGCGCAGGACTCATGGACGGCTCAGTCTGGGTGCCAAGCCGGGAAGCTCTCGATGTCTCAGGCTTGGCCGATGCCCTGCCGGTGTCCGCCGAAGAGGAGCGCCTTAGCCTCCTTTACCGCGATCGAGGGCCGCGCGCTGTCGAGGCCGAGCTCCGCAAGCTCGCAGGATTGCCGGAGCCAAGCGAGCGCTGAGCGGCGGCCGCTACCGGGCGAGCAGGCCGGGATTGGTACAATACGCCTTCGGCATGGAGTGGCAGCCTGCCGGTGGGCAGGTCGGTTCCGCGCATCCTGGAATTCCGAGGCTGAACCTATCATGGGCTTTCTGATCGCGATCGTAGTCTGGGCTGTCACCCTAGCGATGGCGGTGCCGTTCGTCACACAGACTTGGTGGATGCCGGAGTCGATCACCACCCTCGGTGACGAGATCGACGAGACGTTCATGTGGACGCTGGCGGGGACGGGAGTCATATTCCTCGTTGCCCAGTTTGCGCTCGGATACACGGTTTGGCTGTTCGGTCGGAAGTCCGCGGGACCGGCATCCGACTCCCACGGCAACAACAAGCTTGAGATTCTGTGGACAACCGCAGCGGCGGTCATCTTCGTCGGGTTGACGTTTGTTGGGTACTCGGTGTGGGCAGAGACGCGCTTCATCGAGCAGAAGTCGATGGAACCTGCCGAAGGCCGCCTGATCGTCGAAGTCACCGGACAGCAGTTCGTGTGGAACATGCGCTACGCCGGCGAGGACTCCCAATTTGGCCCGACCGACATCAACCTGATCGACGATGCCGCCGGGAACCCGGTGGGGTTGGACCGCTCCGGCCCGGGCGGTTCCGACGACATCATGGTGCCCGAGATGTACGTCCCGGTGAATCGCGAAGTTGAGGTCGTGCTGAAGTCCAAGGACGTGCTGCACAACTTCTTCGTGCCGGAACTGCGAATCAAGCTCGACACCGTCCCGGGACTTGTCGGAAAGCTGCGCTTCACGCCCAACAAGGAAGGCCGCTTCGAGATCGTCTGCTCGGAGCTTTGCGGCTTGGGCCACTACAAGATGCGCAGCTTCTTGCACGTCGTCACCGAGCAGGAGTACGAAGACTGGCTTGCCGAGCAAGCCTCCTACCTGTTCTGACCGTGCTGGCACACGATGGCATGGAGGATTCGACTGAGCCATGACTGAAGTTGAGGTTTCCCCAGAGGTCGCGGAATACACCGAGGTGCACCGCCACCCGGAGCCGAAAGGCTTCTGGTCGAAGTACATCTTCTCGGTCGACCACAAGGTGATCGGGATCCAGTACCTCCTGCTGGCCGTTGTAGCGGTGTTCGTGGGAATGGCTCTCAGCCTCCTCGTGAGGCTGCGGCTAATCTGCCCGGAATGCTCCTACCCAACGCTGGGCACCCTGTTTCCGGTCGGGGCGCCCGAGGGGGTGATGACCCCCGAGTTCTACCTCGCGATGCTTACCATGCACGGCACGGTGATGGTGTTCATGGTGCTCACCACTGCGCCGCAGGGCGGCTTCGGGAACTACTTCCTGCCAATCCAGATCGGAGCGGCGGACATGGCCTTCCCGCGACTGAACATGCTGTCATTCTGGACGACCTTCGTTTCGTTCATGCTGCTGATGGCGGCGTTCGTCGTCGAAGGCGGGGCCCCGCAGACCGGATGGACGGGATATCCGCCGCTTAGCGCTGTCCCGGAAGCGACCGTGCCGGGCATCGGCCAGGACCTGTGGCTAGCGTCGATCGCGGTGTTCTGCATCGCGTCGCTGCTGGCGGCCCTTAACTTCATCGTCACGATCTTGGACCTGCGCGCCAAGGGACTCACGATGATGCGCCTGCCGCTCACGTGCTGGACCTGGTTCATCACGGCGATACTCGGCCTGCTCGCCTTCGGAGTTCTGCTGGCGGCGGGAGTGCTGCTGCTCATGGACCGGAACGTGGGGACGAGCTTCTTCGTCCCAGGGGGACTGATCGTCAGCGACAAGCAGATCGACCACTCGGGCGGGTCGCCGATCCTGTGGCAGCACCTGTTCTGGTTCTTCGGGCATCCCGAGGTGTACATCGCAATCCTGCCGGGGATGGGGGTCACTTCGCATGTGCTGTCGACCTTCGCGAGAAAGACGGTGTTCGGGTACCGGGCCATGGTGTACGCCGTCATCGCAATCGGCCTCTTGGGCTTCGTGGTCTGGGGACACCACATGTTCGTCAGCGGCATGAGCCCCTACTCCGCATTCGTCTTCTCGGTACTCACCATGTGCATTGGCGTGCCCTCGGCCATCAAGACGTTCAATTGGATTGGAACGATGTGGGGCGGCAAGATCCGCTTCACGTCGCCGATGCTGTACTCGATCGGCTTCGTCTCCCTATTCGTCTCCGGCGGCATATCCGGCATCTTCCTTGGCCAACCCACGATTGATCTCTACTTCCACGACACTTACTTCGTGGTGGCCCACTTCCACCTAATCATGGGCGTGGCGGCCATCTTCGGGATGTTCGCGGGCCTTACGTTCTGGTTCCCGAAGATGTTCGGAAGGATGATGGACGAGAGGCTCAGCAAGATCCACTTCTGGCTGACTTTCGTCGGCGTGTACGCCATTTTCGGCCCGATGCACTATCTCGGCATGCTCCCGCATCCGAGGCGCTATGCCGAGATCACCGGCGTCGACTTCCTGATGGAGGGAGGGGCGGCGCAGCTGCACCTGTTCATTACCGTGGCGGCGGTGCTGACAGTCTTGGCGCAGTTCCTCTTCCTGTACAACTTCGTCAAGGGCATCTACGCCGGCAAGGTGTGCACGGATCCGAATCCTTGGGAGGCCACTACGCTGGAGTGGGCCATCTCCTCCCCGCCCCCGCACGACAACTTCGGCGGCAAAGTTCCTCACGTGTACCGCGGTGCCTATGACTTCAGCCTTGGCGGCGCCAAGCGGGACTTCGCGATGCAGTGTAACGATGACCGGGCGGTCTACGGGGAACCGTCTGCGGCCAGCGGTGACTAGGTGAGATGCCAGCCGTTCTGACACCCAGCGCGCTCCCTGCGGAGCGAGCGACCGGCGACGGGGGCTTTGCTGCCCATCCGCCCGACGACCCGGGCGGATGGCAGCGCCCGCCCGGCGGGAACCGGATCGTCCAGCGCTACAAGCTCGGCGTCTGGATCGGCATGGGCGGCATACTGATGTTCTTTGCGGCCCTGACGAGCGCCATGATCGTTCGGCAGGGGCTCTCGAACGACTGGCAGCCCTTCTCGCTGCCTCCCGTGCTGTACGTGAGCACACTCGTCCTGCTCCTGTCGAGCGTCACGATCGAGCGGGCCAAGCAGGCGCTGGAGGACGGCTCTGGGGACGGCCTGAGGAAATGGGTGAATGTCTCCGCCATTCTGGGAGCGGTATTCGTCGCGTTCCAACTTCTGGGGTGGCAATCGCTCACCGCGCGCGGAATCTATCTTGCGTCGAACCCGGCCAGCTCCTTCTACTACGTGCTGACTGCCGGGCATGGCCTGCACCTGCTGGGCGGGATCGCGGTGATGGGATACATCTGGGTCCGCCTGCGCACGAGCCGGCCATGGCCGACCCGCAGGGCTGTCGTGGAAGCGACGGCACTGTACTGGCATTTCTTGGACGCCCTGTGGGTCTACATCCTTGGGCTGCTGTTGATCTGGAGGTAAGCGGATGTCGGACGCACATGCGGCCACGGTAGCCCAGCCGACATGGCAAGGGGGCGGCACGCCGCTCGCAGTCGGCCACAAGAAGCTGGGGATGTGGCTGTTCATCATGTCGGACTCGCTGACATTCTCAGCCCTGCTGCTGACGTACAGCTATGTCCGGGTGGCGAACGATTGGCCCACGCCGTTCCACTTCTTCCCGTCGATTGTGTTCTCTACTGTGATGACGCTAGTGCTGCTGACCAGCAGCCTGACCATGGTCTTCGCGGTGTCGGCGGCGCACCACGGGGCCCGGCGCAAGGCCGTGAAGTGGATTTGGTGGACCGCGATCTTCGGGTCGATCTTCGTGCTCCTGCACAGCTATGAGTGGATGCACCTGATGGTCGACGAGGGCATGTACCCGTGGGCGAACGAATACGGCACGCCTCTGTTCGGCAGCACGTTCTTCCTGATCACAGGCCTGCATATGTTCCACGTCATCACGGGGGTCGCGTACCTCGCCATTGTGGCGCTGGGGTACCGCCGAGGGAAGTGGCTGCCTGAGGATGTCGAAGTGGCCGGGCTGTACTGGCACTTCGTGGACTTGGTCTGGATGTTCGTCTTCCCGCTGATCTATCTGCTTTCCACGAGCGTGGACTGAGGAGTGGAGGGCCCGTCATGCTGATTTCTCTTATCGGATACCTTTTCTGCCTGGCGCTGGGAGTATGGGGCTTTGCGACCTTCGGAGGGTTGGTCGCGCAAGGTTCGATTACGGCCACCCTCGACAATCTGTTCTTGGCACTGTTCGCCGCGCTGATGGGCGTGACCTGCTTTGGGTACATCGCTTGGCGATTCTATCCCGTGGTGGCCGGGGCTCCTGCTGCCGCCGGCGCGGGCAAGGCCCCGGCATTCCTGCTGCCGGAAGACCCCGAGTTCACCGACGCGCACATGCCGCTGTTCCTGAAGATCTGGATCGGCCTGCTGGTGCTGACCTTCATCGAGGTTGTGCTGGCCTACTTCCAGATCGCGGGCCTGCTAGCCATGCTTGTGATCCTACTCGCGCTGTCGGCGGTCAAGGCGGGCATGATAATGGCGACGTTCATGCACTTGCAGTTCGACAATCGCCTGCTGCGCTGGATCGTCGTGCTGCCGGCGCTGGCTTGCATCGTGATCATGTGCGGGTACTTCTTCCCGGACAGCTACCGGCTGGTGGATCTGCGGCCTTGACCACTGCTGTGCCAGTTGCCAAGCGATCGGCGCGGGCGGCCGGCTTAGTCTTGGCCATTGGAATGCTGACGACGGTGGCGCTGGCACCGCCAGCCCCTGCTCAGGGCTGCTCCATGTGCCGGGAGACCGCGGCCATGCAGAAGGACCGTGCAGTGGGCGCACTGCAACGAGGCATCGCCGTTTTGTCGATCGCACCCCTGAGCGTCGTCTTGGGCATCGCATGGCTGACGTGGAAGCGGGCGTCCCGCTTCTCTGACGGTCAGTAGACACTCCACTCCCGGCCCTGGGGCCCTGCCCTGCCCCCACGCGGGCGAAATTGCGCCAATTGCCGCCCGTTCTGCCAATGCGTCAATGCCGCTTGACTTGAAGGAGGAATTGTTGCAGCCCTATTAAGGAATATTAAGATTTGATGAAGATTCTTCCCGCAGCGCTCTCCATGCTGGTGCTCCCATTGGCTCTCGGCGCACCGTGGACAGTCTGCGTGGACGATCGGGACGCCCTGCTAGCAGCGCCGGTGCGGGGTGCGACGACCAAGGAGTTCCTGAGACTGGTCGGCGACCGCGTGGACGGGCCGCGGTTCGGGAATTGCACGGGGGAATGGATCGCGATGACGATTCTGGACGAGCCGCCCGCCGGCCTAGAACATGTGATGGGGCTGGCATACCGAGAGGGCGGGCGCCTCCAGCCGCGCCTAGTCGTCTTCCGCGGCTCTCTGTACCGCCATTCGGGGCGCCCCGGGGGCCGGTGAAGCCTTGGGCCGCTCTCTGGCAAGAGTGGCGGTCCACGAAGTCCTGCACTTCCTCGACCGGCGACACGAGCACTGCGCGGCAGGGCTGAGCAGGGCTGATGAAGGCCAGGCTATCCCCGCACGAGCTGACTTCGCAGGGCCTGTGGTCGACGCGACAAGCCACCACCTGCCGGTCGGGGCACGGGCGGCGGGAGACACTGCTGGCGGGTTCGGAGTCCGGCCCGAGCAGGGATCAGCGGTCGGAGCCCGAGTCCGGGGAGCCGCCCACCAGGTGATCCCAGTGTCGTGCGGCAGCGGCAATCACCCGTCCCAGATCGTGCTCCAGTAAGAGGCCAGAGTCGATCAGGCCCATGCCTGCCTCGGCAACCCGTCCCAGATACTCTTCACGGCTCGCGTAGCGCTCTTCAATCGAGGGGCGGGGATCCTGCGCTGCCAAGCGCTCGCCACGTGTCCGCGCGAACGGTATGTACGAACCCACCATGCTCGAGATCTCGTCCACTGGGCCCGACTTGGCGTTGAAGAGGTTCCAGCCCGTGTAGGTCGCCAACGGAACCTGCAGCTCGGGCATGCGCACGCCGGCGACATCGTTGCCGTCCGGATCCACGGCGGGCACCAGGACCGGAAACTCCGAGCCGATCTTCGGTGGCTCTTGGTCCACGATGCCCTCGCTGACGAAGCGGGAACCGTAGTCAGCCCGATAGGCCTTGTGGACGCGCGTCGACGTGGCGACCCCGGGGATGGCGGGAAAGCGCAGATCCTCCGCCCTCACGAGCGTGCGGTCGGCCAAGAGCGGGTAGCGGCTGGCGGGCGGCTCTCCCTTACCGCGCGTCCAGTCACTCATCGCGAGAAGGAGCGCTCGCATCGTCCACCGGAAGTCGAGGGGGTTTGCCGGCTGCTGTCCGATCGAGACTGAAGGCGGGAAGCCGGCCGGACCGTGCTGGGTGGCGGAAAACAGGAAGACACGGACGTTGTCGAGCAATTCGATGTCACGAGTCGCGGCGATGTCGGTGTGAATCAGCGAGGCTGCCCTGCCCCAGTACTCGTACGACGAATTGGTGTAGAAGACCTTGGGCCAGAACTCCGGCTTCAGGCCGTGGGCCAAGATGCCGTCGTCGCGGCCGGTCTCGGGATCCTTCTGCGCAACGTCGGTGAACGGAAAGATGTCCGTGGGATAGAGGAAGTTCAGGAAGGGGTGGGCATCCCGCGACGGCTGTGCGAAGCGGTGGTTGAAGCTGCCGCGCCCACCGCCCGCGACGTGCGACATGATCCCGTCGAAGGCTGGACGCGCTTGCTCATCCTCATTGAAGCCGTAGTACATGAACGTCCGCAGGAACCTGCCGCTCTGGGAGATGCCAAATGCGATGGTGCGGTCGATCCCGTCCGAATCGACACCAAGGGCAGGATCGCCTTCGTACTTGATGTGCGAGACCATGTCGCGCACGGCCGCAGGTCCGAGGCCCACCAAAGGAGGGTCCTTCGAAACGTAGACCACCTCATAGATGCGGCCCGGCTCGAAACCGCCCTCGAGGTATACCGAGCCGGAGTCTGGCACGGGCTTCCCCTCGGCCATTCGGGCAAATCGCCACTGATCACGTGGAATCTCGACGCGCTCAGCCTCCACCCTGTCGCGCACGGTCATGCGATTCTCGGGCGATTCGGGATCCGCCACTGGGTAGGGGATATGGTTGCGGTCTGCCAGGGAATTCGCATACACGCGGTCCTTGACCACGAAGTCGCTGCGAACGATCCCAGTCACCGCTGCTCCGTCGCGGGTGGCGACAGGCGTAGTGAGGCGGATCAGCCCTGGAGTCCTTGGCGGATCAAACTGCCATCCCAGCCACAGGACCGAAAAACCTTGCTCGAGCAAGAAAGCGTCGCCGAGGTGGCGCTCTTGGCGAGGGTCAAGGCTTCCAGCGGCAAAGTTGAAGAAGCTCAGCGCGCCCTTGCGCCCGCGATTAGACACCTCGTACAGGAGTGCACCGTTTCCCCGGGACACATCTACGGGCCGCAGCAGGAAGAACTCCGAGGAGAACTCCACCTCGCCACTGGCGTTCTTGGGTGCCAGATCGATATCGGTGATGATCCTGTTGGCCCGATTGGCCGGGTCCACGGCGAATCGTACGGTCCCGGTCAGCCGTTCGTACGATCCGGCAAGGCCAAAGGACTTTCCCGCGAGAACGGGCTCACGGGCAGTGACCTCAACGCTGACTACTCGTGCTTGGGCGACCGCCAAGGCGGCCAAAGCAGCGATGCATGCTGTTAAGAAAATGCGCATGTGACCATTAGATGCGTCCGGGGACCCGTTTCGCAACCGTAGGCGGCTCGCCCGCCCAGCGCTCAGCGCGTGGGCGTCGCGGCCTGTTTTCTGGTCCGCTGATACACGAGGTAGGCGTGCATCAGCTTGTCGAGGTCGCCGTCCAGTACGCGGTCCACATTGCCGATCTCCACCGACGTGCGCAGGTCTTTGACCAAGCGGTACGGGGCCAGCACATAGTTGCGGATCTGGCTTCCGAAGTCGATGTCAAGCTTGCTAGCCTCGATCCTGTCCGCCTCGGACCGCTTCTTGGCGAGTTCCAGGGCATACAGCCGCGCGCGCAGCATGGTCATGGCCGTGGCCCGATTCTTGTGCTGGGAGCGCTCGTTCTGGCACTGGACGACCGTGTTGGTCGGCAGGTGGGTGATGCGCACGGCAGAGTCCGTCATGTTGACGTGCTGCCCGCCGGCCCCGCTGGCGCGATAGGTGTCGATGCGCAGGTCTTCCGTGCGGATGTCAATCTCGATCTGGTCGTCGATCTCCGGATACACGTAGACCGAGGCGAAGGACGTGTGCCGACGCGCGTTGGAGTCGAACGGGGAGATGCGGACCAATCGGTGCACGCCGACCTCTGATCGCATAAGGCCGTAGGCGTTCTCGCCCTTGAGCATGATCGTCGCCGACTTGATCCCTGCCTCCTCGCCGTAGACAGTGTCAGAGATCTCACGCTTGAAGCCCTTCCGCTCGGCCCACCTTAGGTACATGCGCTGAAGCATCTGTGCCCAGTCCTGAGCCTCCGTGCCGCCCGCTCCCGCATTGAGCGTGACGATGGCGTTGGCGGAGTCGTGCTCACCGCTGAGCAGCGACTCGGCCTCGATTTCTTCTAGTCTGGTGGAGAGAGACTGCAGCTCGGCCGCGCATTCCTCTTCGACCGGCTCACCTTCGCGGCCGAGTTCGAGGAAAGCTTCCAAGTCTGACAGGGCGGACCCGATCTCGCTATCGGTTCGTACAACCCGGTCTAGGCGCTTGCGTTCGCGCAGGACTGGCTGGCTCTTGGAGGGATTGCTCCAAAAAGCAGGTTCGGCAATCTTTCGCTCTAGGGCCTCAAGATCGCGACGCCTTGCAGGAGCGTCAAAGATACCCCCGAATCACTCGTGCCCGGGCCTGCACCCGGTCAAACTCGCGCTCCAGTTCCTCTAGGATCATGGCTTGATTGCCTTCGCTCTAATTATCGCAGAACGCGAACGGGCAAGGCTTGGATCGAACGCGGTCTCAGAACCGGCTGTAGCACCGTGCCGGCTGGGCCTTAGGTAAGCAACGAGGGGCAGTCGGGCATTCACTCAGCATCTGTGCCACGGTGGCATGGAGTCTGCAGCGTGGCCCACTCGGCTGATCTCGACCGAGTGGGCGGATACGACTAGTGGCGTCCACCCGCCAACCCTGTGGCGATTCGGGCAAGCAGCGGGGCAGCCCTCGGAGGTTCAGCCGGCATACCCTCTTCGAGATGCCCAACTAACTCGGAGCATGCCGCGTCAGCTTGTTGGACCCACCGGCAAACGGACTCCCGGTTGGTCGGCCAGCAAAGGCGTCGAAACTTGGGAGACCCGCGCACTGCGCGACCCGTGGCATAGGGGTCAAGACAAGACCGAACCCATTTCCGCTTCTCAGAAGCGCGCAGACATGTGTCTGGCTAGCTTGTGCTTGCGCCAAAACCCTTCGTGCTCCTTATATATGGGCAAACCGGAC